>CADECW010000020.1:43730-49032 GCA_902825855.1 uncultured Rhodospirillales bacterium
GCACGCATGCGGCGGAAGTGGCGCCTCTGATCGAGCGCCATCTCGCCTGATCAGGCGGTTGGCTGGCGTCCCTGCACGGTGAGCCTGCCGCCGGCATCGCGGCGCACCACGACAATCTCACCGTCGTCGGCCGGTCCCTGGGCCGCCGCCGCGATCACGAGCTGATGCGTCATCAGCAGCGTCGGTTGGCCAAGCTCGAGCCCGGCTATCCACGCCCGCAGGTCGGCGAGTTGCTTCAGGGTGCGATCCGGATCGCGGCCGAAGTAGTTGAGCAGAGATTGCGGGGTGACATCGCCCAGCTTCATGAGCGTTGCGGTGTCGAGACAGCGGCACCATTGGCTGGAATAGATGCGAGCGGCCGAGATGCCGTTGGCGCGGAAAAGGTCGCCCATGCGGATCGCCTGTGCGCGCCCCCCGTCCGAGAGATTGCGCTGGGTCGAGCAGTCGTCGAGCCTGAAGCCTGGCGGGTCGAGCGTGCCGGGAGCCGCGGCGTGACGGATCAAGGCGAGGTGGTCGGGCGTACGCAGGGCTGACCACACGCCGGTCGCTGCCGCACTCGCGACGAAAGGCGCCCCGAGCAGCGCGCCGAGGCTGCGGCGCGAGATCGGGGCGCCGTTTGTCATTGCTTGACTGTCCGGCCCAGCGCCGTTTCGTAGACGCGCAGGATCGAGGAGCTGTCGCTCGAGCCGAGCTTCATGCCGCGCGCCAGGCGCTGCAGGTTGTGGGTCGACGAGCCCTGCGGCAAGGGAACGCCGAGCTCGTCGCCGAGCTCCAGAGCGAGATGGAGATCCTTGTAGGCGAGGTCGAGGGCGAAGCTTGCCTTGAAGTCACCGCTCAGCGACCGCTCCGACAGGCTCTTGAAGGCGTTGGAGTTGCCGCTCGAGCTGGACACGACCTGGATCAGCTTCTTCGGATCGAGGCCGGCCGTGACGCCCAGCATCAGCCCTTCGGCCGCGGCGGCGGCATTGCAGAAGGCGAGCATGTTGTTGACCAGCTTGGCCACCGTGCCGGTGCCGAGCTCGCCCATGTGGATGACGTTGGCGCTGAATGACTGCAGCACAGGCAAGGCGTCGTCGAACACCTTCTTGTCGCCGCCCACCATGATGGCGATGGTCGCAGCTTCCGCACCGGTGGTGCCGCCGCTCACCGGGGCGTCGAGCATGGCGATGCCCTTCGCGGCCATGGCGGCGCCGACCTTCTTCACCATCGACGGCGCGTTGGTGCTGAGGTCGATGTAGGTCTGGCCTTTGGCGATATTGGCCAGAATGCCGCCGTCGCCCAGTGTCACCGCCTCGACGTCCTTCGGCATGGGCAGCGAGGTCATCACCACGTCGGCGCCCTTTGTCACTTCGGCGATCGACTTGGCGGCGGTGGCGCCGAGATCGGTGCAGGTCTTCACCGCCGCGGCGTTCAGGTCGAACACCGTCACCTGGTGGTTGCTGCGCTTGACGATGTTGCGGCACATGGGACCGCCCATGTTGCCGACGCCGATGAATCCGACCTTCACGATTTCCTCCTGCAGGATGCGACGGCGAACTATACGCCAGAATGCCAACGGGAGTGTTTCGCCTCGCAACGCGGCGGGGCAATATGGCCGGCAAGACTGGGAGGACCGACCGGCCAATGGCGCGCAACAAGCTGCATCCGATTCCCCATCCGCCGCGCACGCCGGTGCTGGGCAACATGCTCACCGTCGACGGCGACGCGCCGATCCAGGACCTGATGCGGATCTCGCGCGAGCAGGGGCCGATCTTCTGGCTCGACATGATGGGCACTCCGCTGGTCGTGGTGTCCGGTGCCGATCTGGTGGCCGAGCTGTGCGACGAGAAGCGCTTCGACAAGGCAGTCCGCGGCTCGCTGCGCCGCGTGCGCATGCTGGGCGGCGACGCGTTGTTCACGGCCGAGACCCAGGAGCCCAACTGGCGCAAGGCGCACAACATCCTGCTGCCGACCTTCGCCCATCGCATGATGCAGACCTATCACGAGGGCATGCTCGACATCGCCGACCAACTGGTGACCAAGTGGGAGCGGCTGAACGCCGACGAGGAAATCGACGTCGTGCGCGACATGACCGCGCTCACGCTCGATACGATCGGCCTATGCGGCTTCAACTACCGCTTCAACTCGTTCTACCGCAGCGACAACCATCCCTATGTCGAGTCGCTGGTGCATGCGCTGGAAGCCGTGATGAAGATGCGCGGCCTGCCGCTCGAGGACATCACCCAGCGCAAGAGCCGCAAGAAGCTCGAGCAGGATGTCGGCTTCATGAACGGCATCGCCGACCGAATCATTCGCGAGCGTCGCGAGGTGCCGGCCGACGATACCGCCAAGCCCGATCTTCTCGGCTACATGCTGAGCGGCATCGACCGCAACAGCGGCGAGCGGCTGGACGACGTCAACATCCGCTACCAGATGAACACCTTCCTGATCGCGGGCCACGAGACCACGAGCGGAATGCTGTCCTTCGCCATTTACTTCCTGCTGAACAACCCGCACGTGATCCAGAAGGCCTACGAGGAGGTCGACCGCGTGCTGGGGCGCGACATCAACGCCAAGCCGACGGCGCAACAGGTCAATCAGCTCGTCTATGTCGGCCAGATCCTGAAGGAATCGCTCAGGCTGTGGCCGACTGCGCCGGCATTCGGGCTCTACCCGTACCAGAACGAGACGATCGGCGGGAAATACAAGCTGCGCAAACGTACCTTCGTCACCGTGCTGACGGCGATGCTTCATCGCGACCAGTCGGTGTGGGGTCCGCGCGCCGAAGTGTTCGATCCCGAGAACTTCGCGCCCGAACGCGAGGCCAAGATGCCGGCGCATGCCTTCAAGCCGTTCGGCAACGGCCAGCGCGCCTGCATCGGCCGGCAGTTCGCCATGACCGAGGCGACCCTGGTGCTGGGGCTGATCCTGCAGCGCTTCCGCCTGGTCGATCACACGCGCTACCAGCTGAAGATCAAGGAATCGCTCACCATCAAACCTGAAGGCTTGATGATGCGCGTCAAGCTCAGGCCCGACGTCGTGCGCGGATCGGGCGACAGCGTGGCCGCGCGGCCCGCGACGAAGAAGGCGGCGCCCAAAAAGAAGGCCGCGAGGAGCCACGGCACCAAGCTTGCCGTGCTGTTCGGGTCGAACATGGGCACGGCGGAGGAACTGGCGCGCTCGATTGCCGATTCGGGCGAGGCGCAAGGCTTCGAAACGACGCTCGCCGGGCTCGACGATCACGCCGGCAAGTTGCCGACCGATGGAGCCGTGGCCATCGTCTGCGCCTCGTACAATGGCGGGCCGCCGGACAATGCCGGCGCCTTCCTGAAGAGCCTGCGCGATGCAGCGCCGGGTTCGCTGTCGGGTGTGCGCTATACCGTGTTCGGCTGCGGAAACCGTGACTGGGCGTCGACTTACCAGGCCATCCCGCGCCAGATCGACGAGCTGCTTGCCGCAAAGGGGGCCGAACGGATCCATGTCCGTGGTGAGGGCGACGCCAAGGTAGACCTCGACGGCGATTTTCAGGCCTGGAACGAGCCGCTCCTGCCGGCACTGGCCGAAAAGCTGGGCGTCACGCTCGAAGCCGATATCGGCACGGCACAGGAACCGCTTTATCAGGTCCAGGCGGTCGACAAGCCGCCGGTCAATCCCATCATCGGCGGCACCGGCGCGCTGCCCATGCGTGTCCTGGTCAATCGCGAACTGCAGAAACCCGATGCATCGGGCCGCAGCACGCGGCACATCGAGGTGCTGCTGCCCGACGGCGTCAGCTACCGCGCCGGCGATCATCTCAGCATCGTGCCGCAGAATGCCGCTGCCCTGGTCGAGCGCGCGCTGCGACGCTTCGCCTTCGCACCCGGCGCGCATGTCATGCTCGAAGCCGCCGAAGGCCGCCGGGCCAACCTGCCGGTCGGCGAGGCGATTGCCGTCCATCGCCTGCTGTCCGACTTCGTCGAATTGCAGCATCCGGCGACGCGCAAGCAGATCCAGACCATGGCGCAGCATACGCGCTGCCCCTTCACGCGCCCCAAGCTCGAAGCGCTGCTCGACGAGGAGCGCTTCCGCGCCGAAATCCTGGCAAAGCGGAAGTCGGTATTGGACCTGCTCGAAGAACATCCGGCCTGCGAGCTGCCGTTCGCGGCGTTCCTCGAAATGCTGCCGTTGATGACGCCGCGCTACTACTCCATCTCGTCCTCGCCCATGGCGGACGGCAATCGTTGCTCGATCACCGTGGCGGTGGTCGAGGGGCCGGCGCGCTCGGGCGCCGGCGTCTATCAGGGTGTCTGCTCCAACCATCTGCTACGCCAGGCCGGCGGTGCCACGGTGCAGGCGTTCGTGAAGGAGACGAAGGTCGGTTTCCGTCTGCCCGTCGATCCGGCGGCGCCCATCGTCATGATCGGGCCGGGCACAGGGCTGGCGCCGTTCCGCGGCTTCCTGCGCGAGCGGGCCGCTCTCAAAGCGCAGGGCCGGACGCTGGGGCCGGCCATGCTGTTCTTCGGTTGCCGCCATCCGGAGCAGGACTTCATCTATGCCGACGAGCTCGAGGAACAGGCGGCTTCCGGCATCGTTGACTTGCACATCGCCTTCTCGCGCCACGACGGAAAGAAGACCTACGTGCAGGATCTGCTGAACCAACAGGCCGACCGCGTGCGCTCCCTGATCGACCAGGGTGCCATCGTCTATGTCTGCGGCGACGGCGGGCGCATGGAGCCCGACGTCAAGCGCGCGTTGGTGGCGATGTACGACGAGGCCTTCGTCGCCCGCCTCGCGACCGACAACCGCTACGTGCTCGACGTGTGGGCGAGCAGCTGAACCGCGACCAGGAACGCGCTCGCGACCTGCGCCGCATCAAGCTTGCAGCAACTGCGCTGCTGGTCTTCACAGCGGCGCTGTTCATCTTGGCGCGTCATTTCGAGCCGAGGCACTGGGCCTGGGGCTATGTCGCGGCCTTCGCGGCGGCGGCGACGGTGGGTGGCCTCGCCGACTGGTACGCCATCGTCGCACTGTTCCGCCGGCCGCTCGGCCTGCCGATACCGCACACGGCGATCATCCCGCGCAATCACCTGCGCATCGCCGACACGCTGGGCGAGTTCATCGAAACCAACTTCCTGGCGGCCGAACCGGTCGAGGCCCGATTGCGTGAGGTTGACTTTGCCGCTCTGGTCGCCGACTGGCTGTCGGATCGTGAGCGCAGCGCCGCGCTGGCCGGCTTCGTGCTGCAACTGCTGCCGCAATCGCTCGGGGCCATCGAGCAATCGGGCCTCAAGGATTTCATCGGCAAGCGGATCATGACCGAGCTGGAGCGCGTCGAGCTCGCGCC
>CADECW010000020.1:49132-68362 GCA_902825855.1 uncultured Rhodospirillales bacterium
AGGATTTCATCGGCAAGCGGATCATGACCGAGCTGGAGCGCGTCGAGCTCGCGCCACTGGCTGCCGGGCTGCTCAGCGCCGTCATCGAGAAGGGCCGACACCAGCGTCTGCTCGACGAGCTCCTGGCCGCTCTCGACAAGTTGCTGACCAACGAGGAGACACTCGAGGCCCTGCGCGAGAAGATCCGCCAGGAGCTGCCGGCGCTGTTCAACCTCTATCGCGCGGATGCCTACCTGCTGCGCAAGATCGTCGCCTCGACCAGCAATTTCATCCAGGACGCACGGGCCGATGCCAGGCACCCGCTGCGAGGCGAATTCGACAGTTTCGTGACGAGCTTCATCGATCGCCTGCGTACCTCGGGTGCCTTTGCCCGGCGCGCCGAGAGCCTGAAGCGTGACATGCTGGCGCGGCCGGAGATCGTCACCATTGCCGAAGGCGCCTGGGACAGCCTCAGGAGCTTCCTGGAACAGGACGCCAAATCGTCCGACAGCCAGGTGCGTCGCCAGCTCGAGGCCATGCTGGTCGAGATCGGGGGTCAGCTCGCGCGCGATCCGGCGATTCGCACCGAGATCAATCGCGGCATGGTGCGGGTTCTTGCCGACTTCGTGCAAAGCCAGAAGAGCGGCGTGGGGCGCTTCATCGCCGATCAGGTCAAGTCCTGGGACATCGACATGCTGATAGGCCGCATCGAACTCACGGTCGGCCGCGACCTGCAATATATCCGATTCAACGGTGCCATGATCGGCGGGCTGGCCGGTTTGGCCTTGCACGCGCTGGAGCAGGGGTTGAAGCTCCTGCCCTGACTCCAAGGAGGTTCACATGGCACAAGCACCTCAGAGCTTCACCGACATGTTCAAGAATCTGGGCGAGCAGCTGAAGCTGCCGCAGGTCGACGTTGCCAAGATCATGGAGCACCACCAGAAGAACCTCGATGCCATGACACGGTCTTGGCAGGCGATGGCGAGCGGTGCCGGCGAAGTTGCCAACAAGCAGCGCGCCATCTTCCAGGAGGCGGTCAAGGACGTCACCGAGATGGCGCAGCAATACAAGCCCGGCGGCAGCCCGCAGGAGATCATGGCGAGGCAGACCGAGTTCGCGAAGAAGGCGATGGAGGCGGCCATCGCCAACACGCGCGACATCGCCGAGTTGGTTCAGAAGTCGAGCGGCGAGGCGTTGAAGATCGTCCAGGACCGCATGAAAGAGTCCTACGAGGAGATCAAATCGAGCGTCGAGAAAAAGTAATCGCGTCGGCGGAAACCATCGGCCCGCTCATGCGGCGGGCCGACGACTGCGTTCGCGTCAAGACCGTCGCCAGTCGGGATAGACCAGGCTCCTCCACCCTGACCGGTCGAACTTCATCCACTGCCCCTCGGGCTGTGCCAGGCGGTCGGCTACGGCAAAGACAGCGGCCGGATGATGGCCGAGGCCGCAATGGCTGCCATAGACCTCGATGTTCTCGACCTGCGGGCCTTCCTCGTTGAGGCAGGTCTGCCACGCGCAGATGCCGTCGGTGCGGCTGAAGATCGAGGTGGTCGGTACCGGCGGCGGATCCGACAGCGGTCCGGCGATGTGGCGGTCACGATCGTCGACCTTCTGGCCAGAGGCAAACTCGTAGACCTTCCAGGCATTGGTCGCCCGCGGGCTGCCGGTGAAGGGGCTGCCCAGGCTGATTACCGAGCGGACCTTCTCGGGCACACGCTTCGCGAGCTGGCGGGCATAGATGCCGCCCAGACTCCAGCCGACCAGGCTGATCTTGCGCTGGCCATGACGCTCGTAGAGCTCCTCGATGCGGTCCAGCATCTCGGCCTCGACGCCAGGCCGCAAGCCGAGATTGCGGCCCTGCTTCCAGCCATGGGCGGCATAGCCCTGTGCTTTCAGGAAGCCGCGCAACGGCTGGGTCGAAAGGTCGCTCGCAAGGAGGCCGGGGAACACCAGCACCGGATGCCCGTCGCCGCGCGGCGCAGCGGCCAGCCATGGCCGCAGGAGCATGAACGCGCCCAGTTCCTGAACCGCGCGGCCTTCCAGCAGCAGCAGAGTTCGCGAGGGAGGACGCAACGCCTGGGCAACCGTCATCGGGACTCCTTCATCGGTCCTGCAAGAGTCTCATATATCGGAAACGGACAAAAGAGTTTCAATCGGGCACGACCGCTTTCTTCAGCTCATCGGCCGCATCCACGAGATAGTCACCAAGCTTGCCGACATCGGGAACCGCGCGCCGGTCGGCGGTGAGGCCGAAGTTCAGTGCGTTCATGTAGCTCTGCACCGTGATGTTGAGCGCCGCACCGTGCGCGGGGATCGACACCGGATGCAATGCCGTAACCCTGGCGCCGGCGCAGTACAGCGGCATCGGCGGTCCGGGCACGTTGGAGATGGTGACGTTCATCGGCATGGGCAGCTTGTCGGCCAAGCCGCTGCGGCCATAGACCAGCATGATGAGCTGCAGCAGGATCGGCGCGCCGACGAAGGCGAAATCCTGCGGGACGGCGTCGCGGAAGGCGCCGGCGATCTGCTTGGACTCCGACGACGACTTCAGGATCGCCTTCAGCCGCTCGACCGGGTCGGCGACGTCCGTGGCGATCGAGCAAAGCATCCCCGAGACCTGGTTGTTCTGCCGCGTGTCGCCGGGCTCGCGCAGGCTTATCGGCACGCCGGCGATCAAGGGCTTGTCGGGCAGCAGACCCTTCTCCTGCAGATAGCGCCGTAGCGCGCCGGCGCAGATCGCCATCACGACGTCGTTGAGCTTGGTGCCGCTTGCCTTGGCGATCGCCTTGGTGTCGGACAGTGACACGGTGCGCGCGGCATAGCTGCGCTCGCGCGTGATCGTGGCGTTGAACGGAGTCTTGGGCGCGTTGAGCGTCGGCAGCTGGTTGACCATGCTCTGCAAGGTCGCCAATGCCTTGGGCGCTGCCTCGCCGGGCTTGGCGAGAAAGGCATTGGTCATGGCGGTGCCGATCTCCGACGCCGTCTGCCACATGCGCAGCTGCTGGCGCATCATGTTGCCCATGATGTCGGAGATGCCCTTCACCGGATCGACGGCCGTCGGCGAACTGGGCGCTGCACCGGCGGTAGTGGCCTTGGGGGTTGGCGGTGGCACGTCGCGCGGTGACGCCGACACATCGTACAGTGCCTTGTTGATCGCCATGCCGGCGCCGCCGTCGATCGCGGCGTGGTGGACCTTGGAGTAGAGCACGCCTTGGCCGTTCTCCAGGCCGGTGATGACATAGAATTGCCAGAGCGGCCGGCTGCGATCGAGCGTGTTGGCGTGCAGGCGGCCGATCACCTCCTCGAGCTGTTCCTCGGTACCGGGCGACGGCAGGGCGGTCTCGCGCAGGTGGTAGTCGAGGTCGAGATCGTCGGCGTCGACCCAGCCGGGATGGTCGAGATCGTAGAGCGATGGCGCGAGCCGTTTGGAAAAGATCGGAATGGTGTGCAGGCGGCTTTCGAAGAAGCGGCGGAAGTGCTGATAGAAGCTGCCCTCGAATCCCGGTGGCAGTTCGAAGTAGGTGAGCCCGGCCACGTGCATGGGCGTCTCGGGCGTCTCCAGGTAGAGGAATGACGCGTCGATGCCCGACAGCTGCTGCTGTTCCATGGCGAACCTCCCGGTCGTTGGCCTAACAGTCCTCCGGATTGATGCTCTAATCAATTGAATTATATGGATTTTTGACTTTTCTTCTCGCAGCGCAACAATTTATGTTGCAACGCACAATAGCGATCCCATATACCGCCCAGCAACGAGCAACAGATTTCCACGTACAACCCGAGCAAGGACCGATCCCATGACCACAAGCACACCGCTCGACAATGTCATCGAGCACGCCACCGAGACCACCAAGGCCGCCAACGAGCGCGTCCGCGAGTTCGCGCAGATCGGCGTCCGCAAGGCCGCCGAGGGTTTTGAGCAGATCAGCAAGGCTGCCCAGACCGCTTCGGCCGAGCTGAACACCCAGTTCTTCCAGGCGCGCGACGGTGCCACCAAGGCCAGCCTGAAGCTGCTCGAGGTCGCCAAGGAAGATGCCGACGCCGGCTTCGCTGCATGGCGCGATCTCCTGTCGGCCAAGTCGCCGGTCGAGGCGTTCGACATCAGCGCCAAGTACTGGCGTGGCCGTCTGGAGACCCGCATCGCGCAGGCCCAGGATCTCGGCGCTTTCGCCCGCAAGGTCGCGGACGACGCCGTCCGCCCCGTGCAGGAGCGCATCGAGAAGTTCACCAAGGCCGCCTGAGCGTTTCCTTCGGTTCGATCGAGGCCCGTGCGCGAGCACGGGCCTTTTTCATGCGCCGATGTCTTCCAGCACGAAGCGCACACGCTCCTCGACCGTGACCAGCGGGAGGCGCACGAGCTCGTAACCCCGCCTCGTGTAAGCGGCGACGAGGGCCTCGTAGGTGCGCACGGCTTCCTCGGGCGTCTGCTTGCGTTCGGTGTCCTGGACATAAATCTGCGGCCAGGGCGGCGCAACGAAGACGCGGCGATGATAGCGGAAGCGTTCCGCCGCCCGCGCAATGTGCGCGGGCACCGGGCGGCCGACGAGCGTCAGGTAACCTAACAGGTCGGTCACGCCGCGATCGAAGAAGACCGGACCGCTCAACAGTTCGGCCATGCGGTAGGAGCGCAATTCCCAGCTCAGCATCAACTCGGCGAAGGCCGATGGATCGCGCCATGGCAGGGCGGGGCCATCGATCGCGAGCTGGTCCTGGATGATGGCGCGTCCGGCCTCGACGGTTCGCGCGTAGCCGGCGCGCGCCAGCTCATCGATGAGACTGGTCTTGCCCGATCCCGGACCGCCGGTGACGACGTGAAAGCGCTCGCAGTCGGACATGGCTATAGTTGCCTCGGTGTTTGCGGGGGAACCCATGGATCGGTTCTGGTTGAAAAGCTATCCAGCTGGAGTGCCGTCGGACATCGATCCCTCGGTCTACCCCAGCGTCGTGGCGCTGCTCGAGGAGAGCTTCAGCAAGTTCCGCGACCAGCGCGCCTATGTCTGCATGGACAAGGCGATCACCTTCGGCGACGTCGACACGTTGTCGAAGGGGCTCTCGGCCTGGCTGCAGGGCAAGGGCCTGAGGAAGGGCGCGCGCGTCGCCATCATGATGCCCAACGTGCTGCAGTATCCAGTGGCGCTGGCCGCCGTGCTGCGCGCTGGCCTGATCGCCGTCAACGTCAATCCGCTCTACACCGCGCGCGAGCTTGGGCACCAGCTGAAGGATTCGGGCGCCGAGGCCGTGATCGTGCTGGAAAACTTTGCCGGCACTTTGCAGCAGGCGATCGGCGGCACAGCGGTCAAGCATGTCGTCGTCACCTCCATGGGCGATCTTCTAGGCTTCCCCAAGGGCCTGATCGTCAACTTCGTCGTACGGACCCTGCGCAAGATGGTGCCGGCGTTCTCGCTGCCCGGTCACGTCAAGTTCAACGATGCGGTTTCGTCCGGACGTTCCACGGCGTTCCAACGTCCCGACATCGGTCCGAGCGACGTCGCTGTACTGCAATACACCGGCGGCACCACCGGTGTCGCCAAGGGCGCCACGCTTTTGCATCACACGATAGTTGCGAACCTGCTGGCGTCGGAAGCGTGGATGCAGCCCGGCCTCAAGCGCAAGAACCTCACCGGGCAGTTCACCATCGTCTGCGCGCTGCCGCTCTATCACGTGTTCGCTTTCATTGCCTGCGGCCTCCTGGGGATGCGGACCGGTGCGCTTAACATCCTGATCCCCAACCCGCGCGACATGAAGGGAACTATCGCCGAGCTCGCCAAATACAAGATCAACATCTTCCCGGGCGTGAACACGCTGTTCAACGGCCTCGCCAACCAGCCCGACTTCGCGAGGCTCGACTTCTCGCAGCTTGCCATCTCCAACGGTGGCGGCATGGCGGTCCAGGAGGCGGTCGCGAAGAAGTGGCTCGCCATCACTGGTTGTCCGATCGTCGAGGGCTACGGTCTCAGCGAAACCTCGGCCGGCGTTACCTGCAATCCTACCGACTCCGAGGAATATACCGGCACGATCGGCCTGCCGCTGCCCAACGTCGAGATCAAGATCCTCGACGACCACGGCAAGGAGCAGCCGTTGGGCGAACCCGGCGAGATCGCCATCAGGGGCCCGCAGGTCATGCAGGGCTACTGGCAGCGACCCGACGAGACGGCGCTGGTCATGACGCCCGACGGATACTTCAAGTCGGGCGATGTCGGCGAGATGGATGCGCGCGGCTACATCAGGATCGTGGATCGCAAGAAGGACATGATCGTGGTCTCGGGTTTCAAGGTCTTCCCCAACGAGATCGAGGGCGTGGTGGCCAGCCATCCCGGTGTGCTCGAGTGCGCCGCCATCGGCGTGCCCGACGCAGGCTCGGGCGAGGCGGTCATGCTGTTCGTGGTGAAGAAGGACCCCGCGCTCACCCGGGAGGCGCTGCAGGCATGGTGCGCCGAGCAATTCACCGGCTACAAGCGGCCCAAGTACGTCGAGTTCCGCGACGACCTGCCCAAGACCAACGTCGGCAAGATCCTTCGTCGCGAGTTGCGCGACAGCACGCTCAAGAAATAGGCAGGCAGCATGCAACCTCTCGGGCGTCTTCCCGTTCCACCGGGGAGATTTGTCCGCGAGGAGGATGCGATGTTGCCAGCGAAGCTCTTGGCCGTAGCCGCGGTCGGCCTGTCGGCCGCCGCCTGCAGCTATTCCAACACCACGACGGCAACCGCGCCGCCGCCTGTGGCAGCGGTGGCCGTGCCTGCCGGTACCGTGGTCGTAAGCAACAGCTCGCAGCAGGCCTGCGTGGACTATGGCTTTACTCCAGGCACGGCCTCCTATGATCGTTGCGTAAGGCTTGAGGCCGATGCACGCGCACGTGGTCGAGCGTCCATGACCTACAGCCAGGCGAACCTGTCAGCCGATGCCCAGATGGCCTGCTCGTCCTACGGCCTGTCGCGCGGGTCGATGACCTACGACCGTTGCATCAGCCGCGAAATCGATGCTCGCCGCTATCGCCAGGAGGCGGTGGTGACGACCTACACACCGGCCGCGCCGACCTATTATCCGTCGTCCGGCACGACGGTTTATACCAGCACGCCTTCTTCGACGGTGACTTACGCCCCGGCTGCGACAACCCCGCCGGCCGGCGTTCAGGCCTTCCGCGACGAATACGGTTTCCGCTATGATGGCCAGGGGAACCGGATCGACGCTCGCGGCAACATCATCAGCCCGCAGTCGACCCAGCCCTAAGTTAGGGGGCGCGATGGCTGCGAGATGGTTGATGGCTGCAACGCTGGGACTGGCGATTGCAGGATGTAATCCACTGCCGCGGCCTGACTACGTCGACGTCCAACAGCCGGCTTCGTATCGCACGGAGCCGGGCGGGGTCCGGGTCGACAACGCCGACTACAAGCTCGACAACCAGGGCTATCGGGTCAACCAGGATGGCGAGCGCATCGGCCTGGTCGACGTGCCGGCCAAGACCGAGGGCGAAAGCTCCAACGCCGTCGCCGGCTACTACATCAGCACCACCGGCGCCGTGGCGCCGGGCCGCGTCGCCTCGACCAGCGATGTCACGGCGATGCCCACTCCGTCCAACCTGCCGCTGCCCAGCCAGATGCCGCAGCAGGCGCCGATCACGCCGTCACCCGGCAACGTGCCGCCGCCGCCGGGCTATCGCTGATCGGGGATGCGGGGCCGCAATTTGAAACCCGCGCTCCCCTGACTACTCGAGCTTGATGCCGGCCGCCTTGATCACGGGCGCCCATTTGTTGAGCTCGTCGTGGATGAACTTGGCCGTGCGTTCCGGCGTGGTCTCGGGCGTCGGCACTGCGGCGATGTCTTCCAGGAACTTGATCGTGGCCGGATCCGCCATCACCTTGCGCGTGGCCTGGTCGATCGTGTCGACGACGTTCTTCGGCGTCCCGGCAGGCCCGACGAACAGGTTGAAGGTATAGGCCTCGAAACCCGGTACGCCGGCTTCGATCATTGTCGGGATTTCCGGCGCGATCGCCGCACGCTTCTGGTGGGCGAAGCCCAGGATGCGCAGCTTCCCGGCCTTGTGGTGCTGCATCATCGTGCTGAACGTCTCGAACATCCACGCCACGTTGCCCGCCAGCAGGTCGGGGATGGCGGGCCCCGAGCCGCGATAGGGAACGTGCACCACGTCGATGTTGCCGACCTCGCGCTTGAAATACTCGGAGGTGAGATGAAGGATGCTGCCGGTGCCCGATGTCGCGTAGGAGTACTTGCCGGGATTCTTCTTCATCAGCTCGACGAGGTCCTGGACCGTGTCCGGCATCGACGGATGCACCACCAGAACCAGCGGGTTGACGCAGACCGACGAGATCGGCGTGAAGTCCTTGATAGGATCGTACGGCACCTTGACCATCGCCGTGGGCAGGATGGCGTGGGTCGACGAGGTCGCGAACAGAAGGCTGTAGCCGTCGGGCTTGGCCGTCTTGACCTCGTTGGCGCCGATAACGCCGGCGCCGCCCGCCTTGTTGTCGACAATCATCGTCTGGCCGAGCACGGAGGTCATCTTCTCGGCGACCATGCGGCCAATGATGTCGGTCGGGCCAGCCGGAGCGAATGGCACGACCAGCCGCACGGTGCGTTCCGGATACTTGTCCTGGGCACGCACGAGCGACGGCGCCGCAAGCGCGCCGGCGCCCACGGCCAACAGATGGCGACGTCTCATTTCTTGTTTCCTCCCTGACAGCGTTATTTCATGCCTTCATTGAACAGCTCGATCATGACGCTTCACGACCGTCTGTCGATAGCCTCGTGGCAGTAACCCCTGCATGCCACGTGAATCGGCCGAAGGATTGGTGAAACTGTGGCCGACGCCGCCATAGAGCGGCAGGCGCCAGTCGACTCCCTGGTTGCGGACCCTAACCGAGGTGGCTCGATCCGCCAACGGGCGCGACTCAACGGGCAGCGGGCATAAGGATCGCAGCCACGCCCAGCGCCACGAACAGCAGCGCCGCGACGATGCGCACGATCTTGAGTGGCAGGCGCTTGGCGATGGCGTCGCCGAACAGCACCACCGGCGCGTTGGCGATCAGCATGCCGAAGGTGGTGCCGAGCGTGACGATCGTCACCGAATGGAAACGGGCGGCCAGCGCCACCGTCGCGATCTGCGTCTTGTCGCCGATCTCAACCAGGAAGAAGGCGACCAGCGTGGCGAGGAAGGCGCCGGCCTTGCGCGCCGCCTGCGGGCCGTCATCGGCCTTGTCGGGGATCAGGCACCAGCCCGCCATGACGATGAAGGTGACCGCGAGCACCCAGCGCATCGTTTCGGGGCCGATCCAGGCCGCGACCGCGCCGCCGATCCAGGCGGCGAGCGCGTGGTTGGCCAGGGTGGCGCAGAGGATGCCGAGGATGATGGGGATCGGCTTGCGGTATCGCGCCGCCAGCATGAGCGCCAGAAGCTGCGTCTTGTCGCCGATCTCGGCGATGGCAACGAGAACTGTCGAGACGAAAAACGCTTCCATTGGCACGCATTTGCGCAGAAGGAACGGGTCGGATAAACTACCGTAATGTCGCTGTCTCTATTCCCTGGCGCGATCGCTGCGCGATGTAACTGAAGCCTGCCCCTACGCGGGCATTTCCGGCTTCGTGCAAACTTGATCGGGGAGTAGGGACCATGTCCCTCGTCATCTACAACACGCTTTCGCGCGAAAAAGAACCGTTCGCCCCCATCGATGCAGGGCATGTGCGGATGTATGTCTGCGGCCCGACGGTCTACGACTACGTCCATATCGGCAATGCGCGGCCCGTCGTGGCGTTCGACGTGCTCTATCGCCTGTTGAGGCGGCGCTATCCGCGCGTCACCTACGTGCGCAACATCACCGATATCGACGACCGCATCATGGTGCGCGCTGCCGAAAACAAGGAGACCATCGAGGCGCTGACCACGCGCACCGGTGATGCCTACAAGAGCGACATGCGCCGGCTTGGCGCGCTCGCGCCCGACTTCGAGCCGCGCGCCACCGAGTTTGTCGGCGCGATGATCGACATGATCGAACGCCTGATCGCCAACGGCCATGCTTATGCCGCTGAAGGCCATGTGTTGTTCAGCGTGCCGAGCATGAGCGACTACGGCCGCCTGTCGCGCCATACGCGCGACGAACTGGTGGCGGGCGCCCGGGTGGACGTCGCGCCCTACAAGAAGGACCCTGCCGACTTCGTACTGTGGAAGCCGTCGACGCTCCAGCAGCCGGGCTGGGACAGCCCATGGGGTCGCGGCCGACCCGGCTGGCACATCGAGTGCTCGGCCATGGGCGGCAAGCTTCTGGGCGAGACCTTCGACATCCATGCCGGCGGCCTCGACCTCATCTTCCCGCACCACGAGAACGAGATCGCGCAGAGCCGCTGCGCCTTCGGTCACGCCATCATGGCGACATACTGGATGCACAACGGCTTCCTCAACATCTCCGGCGAGAAGATGAGCAAGTCGCTCGGCAACTTCTTCACCGTGCACGAGCTGCTGGACCAGTATCCCGGCGAAGCGATCCGCCTGCTGCTGCTGTCGGCGCACTACCGCCAGCCGCTCGACTTCACGCACGAAGGCCTGGTCCAGGCCAAGGCGACGCTCGACCGCTGGTACGGTGCGTTGCGCGGCAAGCAGGTGCAGCCGTCGGATAGCGTGCCGCAGTCGGTCGAGGATGCCCTGTCCGACGACATCAACACGCCGCTCGCGATCAGTGCCATCCATCAGCTCTCTGATCCCGCCGACCTGCGCGCCGGTGCGGGCGCTCTCGGCCTGCTGCAGCAGGACGCCGAGGCGTGGTTCCGCTGGACACCGGCCGGTTCGTCCGGCCCGACCGATGCCGAGATCGAGATGGCGATCACCGCCCGTCAGGCCGCGCGCAAGGCCAGGGACTTCAAGGAGTCCGACCGCATCCGCGACGAGCTGAAGGCCAAGGGCGTGATCCTCGAGGACGGACCGCAAGGCACGACCTGGAAGCGGGGTTGAGATTCCCGTCATCCCGAGCGGAGCCGCCCGAAGGGCGGCGTAGTCGAGGGACCTCTTCTTGTCGACGCATCAACAGAGCAGGTCGCTTCGCCTCGCTGCGCTCGGCTCCGGTCGGGATGACGAGACCACCGCCATGCGTCCGCGTTTTCGTCACGACGCGTTCGGCATCTTTCGTTCGGGGCCGAGCTCGTAGCACCTCACGGAGACGGAAACGGGGCGCAGCGAGCGCAGGCTCTTGAGGAACGCCGCCATGTGCGGCGTGGCGAAGTGATCCTTCAGCGCCTGCTCGTCGCGCCACAGCTCGCGGACGCGCATCAAGTCGGGCTCGAGCAGGTCGAAGGCGTAGTCGTATCCGGCGCAGCCCGGCTCGGCGCGCGAGGCCTCGATCATGGGCCGTGCCACCTTGCGCACCTCGTCGGTCTGCGACGCGTCGAACCTTGCCTCGGCGAGCACGACCAGCATGACGGCCTCCTTCAGCGCTTCTCGAACAGCACGCTCTGCACGGCGCGGCCGAAATAGCCGTCGCGGTCGGCCAGTCGCGCCGCGGCGATGCCGATCGAATCGGGGCCGGCCCAGGTCTCGGCGTCCAGGAGCACCCAGTCGCCGATCGGCTCGCGCGCCAGGCTGAGGGTGAGGTCGCCGTTGATGAACGTCCACTTCGTGAAATCGAGCACGGCCGACGTCCCGTTGCAGAAATCGGCAGCGATGGCGGCGCGCATCAACGGCGAAAGAGGCGCGCCGTCCACGATCGGCCGCGTCGCGCGATACCACACCGCCGCCGGTCCGGGCAGGCGGAACGAGCCCTTGGCCACCCGCATCTCCAGCCCGGACAGGAAGGGCGTCTGCGCAAGGTCGCTCTCCATCGGATCGTGGCTGTCCTCCGGGACCTGGATGTCGAGCGGTGGCCACGGCGTTTCAAGCGGCAACACCTGCTCCAGCCGACGCACGCGCAGCACCGTGGCGCGCACCACTTCCGTGCCGTTGGCCAGCAGTCGCACCGAGACGAGCTGGATCTTGCGGCCCTCACGCAGCAGCTCGGACTCGATAGTGAGTGGCGCCACCGGCACCGGCCGTACCAGGTCGACGGTGAGCCGCGCCACGCGCATCGGCGCGGGCGCCGGCAGGCGCTCGGCCGCCCAGCAGATCAGCGCGGACGGCGCCGCACCATGCTGCAGCCTGGGATCCCACGGACCGCCCGCGTAGGCGCTGGTCTCGGCGGTCGCGCCATCGACGCGGTAGATCGGCTCCATTTCGTCAACTCCAAGCGGGCGGGCCGGCTTTCTTAGGGTTCCGGCCGCTCAACGGCAATGACATCGCCGGTAATGACTTGACGAGGGTCCGTTTTGTATTTAACAACTATGTTAAATATGGATAACCTCTCCCAGACTTTCTCGGCGCTCGCCGATCCCACCCGCCGCGCCATCCTGGCTCGCCTCGCCACGGGCGCGGCGACAGTGGGGGAGATCGCCGAGCCGTTCGACATGTCGCTGCCCGCAGTGTCGCGGCATCTCAGGGTGCTGACCGACGCCGGCCTGATCGAGCGCCACACCGAGGCACAGTGGCGGCGCTGCGAATTGCGCGGCGAGGGCCTGCGCGCCGCCGCCGACTGGATCGAGGAATACCGACGTTTCTGGGAACAGCAGTTCGACAGGCTCGAGGCCTACCTCAAGCGCACGGCACCGCCATCGAAAGGGGCGCAATCGAGGGAAAAGAGCAATGGTCGCAAGCGCCGTTCCTGACGACCGCACGCTCGTCATGAGCCACACGTTCGACGCCGAACCGGCGCGCGTGTTCGCAGCATGGACCGATCCGACGCAGTTCGCCGAGTGGTTCGGCCCGGCCGGCATGACGACGACGCACTGCCGGCTGGATCTGCGCGTCGGCGGCGCGTGGGAGTTGACCGGCGAGGGACTGGGCACGACGCGGGCGATCTCGGGAAAGTACCTCGCTGTCGATCCGCCGCGGCTGCTCTCCTTCAGCTGGGCTTGGCACGAGAGCGGCAGCCTCGACACGCCGCGCGAGCACGAGACGACCGTCACGCTGGAATTCAAGCCGGTGGGCAAGCGCACGGAGGTGACGCTCACACAGTCGCGCTTCCGTGACTCCACCGGCGCCGCCAATCACCGCTGGGGCTGGACCGGCTCGTTCGAAAAGCTGGATGCCTTGCTGTCCCAGGTGGCTTGAATGATTTTCAACGGAGGGGACCATGGCTGACATCAAGATCTACGGCGTACCGCCCAGCACCTTCACCCGCACCGCGCGGCTGGCCTGCCACGAGAAGGGCATCGACTACGAACTGGTGCCGATGTTTCCCGGCCAGTTGGGTGCGCTCAATCCGTTCCAGAAGATCCCGGCGATCGCCCACGGAGACCTGACGCTCTACGAGTCGACGGCCATCCTGCGCTATCTCGATCGCACCTTTCCCGGTCCCGATCTGTGGCCGCGGGACTCGCGGCAGGCGGCGCTGACCGACCAGTGGGTGAGCGCGGTCAACGACTCGCTGGTCAATTCGGCCCTGCGCTTCCTTGCCAACCATTTCGGCTTCCTGCCGGTTCCGCAGGAGATGGCCGACAAGTATCTAGCCAAGGCGAAAGAGGTCGTGCCGGTGTTCGATCGACAGCTTGGCCAAAGCCGTTATCTGGTGGGCGACGGCGTGACCGCGGCGGATCTGTTCCTGGCGCCGATCGCGTTCAGTTTCCCGGCCGTCCCCGGACTCAAGGAGATCGGCGAAGCTTCGTCCAACATGGCACGCTGGATGCGCGACATGTCGGCTCGTCCGAGCATGCAGGCCACGGTCCCGAAGCCGATCGCCGCCCGCGCTGCGTAAATGGCGCTTGAAAGCCCGCATCGCGTCCTCACTTATTGTGGGACATCTCAATCATGAGGGGACGCGACCGATGACCCACACTGCGACATGGCACGGCGAGACGATCGCCGAGAGCGACCGCATACTGGAAGTCGGCGGCTACACCTATTTCCCGCGCGAGACGGTGCGCATGGATTTGCTAAGAAGCACGCCCAAGACCGAGAACGACTTGAAATGCCCGCACGGCGTTCAGTTCTATGATGTAGTGCTAGGTGACGCTGAGAGCCCGCGCGCGGCGTGGTCCTACGAGGCGCCGCAGCCCAGGATGGTGCCTGTCGATCACTGGATCGGCTTCTGGGAAGACGTCGAAGTCCGCTAGATGCCCTTCGAGTATGTGAACGCCGACGAAGCGATCGCGCGCCGTGGCCTGCGCATGGTCGTCGTCGGCGGCGTGCCGAGCCCATGGGGCGAAGCCGCCAAGGGCATCCTGCATATCAAGGCGATCGACTGGGTCGCGGTGCGGCTCGCCTACGACAGCGAACCACTCAGGGCATGGACCGGCCAGCGCTCCGGCCCGGTCGCGATCCACGACGACGAGCGGCCGCGTGCCGGCTGGGCCGAAATCCTGCTGCTGGCCGAGAGGTTGGCGCCGACGCCGGCGCTGCTGCCGCCCGATGCAGCGGAGCGTGCTCTTGCCTTCGGCATCGCCCATGAGATTTGCGGCGAGGACGGCCTGGGATGGGCGCGCCGCCTGCAGTTGATTCATGCCGGCTTGAAGGGCGCGGGCGGCTTCGCACCGAAAGTGGCGACCTATCTCGCCAAGAAATATGGCTACGGCCCCGAAGCTGGCGCCGCCGCGGGAGCGCGCGTGGTGTCGCTGCTCGGCATGCTGGCGTCCCGCCTGAAAGCGCAACGCTCGGCCGGAAGCCGCTTCTATGTCGGCAATGCCTTGTCGGCCGTCGATATCTACAGCGCGACCTTCATGGCGCTGTTCAGTCCTCTGCCGCAGGCGCAATGCGCAATGGAGGCGAACTCGCGTGCCGCCATGGAGACGCTCGATGCGGCGACAGCCGCCGCTCTCGACCCGACGCTGCTCGAGCATCGGGACATGATGTACGGGGAGCGTCTGGAGTTACCGCTGGCTCTCTAGAATGAATTTCTTCCGGTGCCGACTTTGCCGATGATGTCACCGTGATCCTCGCGGTGCTTTGATGGCAAGACGCGCACACTTGATGAACGTAGCCCTGTTGACGCTTGTGCTGTCAGCGAGCGGCTGGGCGCAAACTCCAATGACGCCCGATTCGATCGGCGCGGGCTTCTCGCGTGCCCGGCTGGCAGCGGCGTGCACTTCCGTCCGGTCGGCTGAATGGCCGGACGGTCTATGGTCGCTGACCGGCGGTAGCCTTCAGTTGGCCGGCGAAATCGCCGTCACCATCAACGGCGTCGTAAGGCCGATCACTACGTCGCCGACCTTGATCTTCTTCAGCATGTCCTGCTTGGCGATGGTGTTGGCCTTGTAGGTCCGCACCGGACCGCCCGGGCCCTCGATCACCGACACGGTGTTGTTGGGCAGGTCGACCGCCGTGACCGTTACCGTGAAACGGCCGGCTTCGATGTCCGTCTTGTTGGGCTTGACGTTCATCTGATCGCGACGCGCTTCCTTGGAGCCCGGGCCCTTCTGGCGCAGGTTCAGCATCGTCACCACCTGGGTGTAGGTGACATTGGCCGTCGAGCCGTCGGCGATGTTGGCGAGATTGCCGGCATTGGAGCTGACCGGCAGGACCAGGACCTGGCCGTCGGGCGCGGTGAAGGCCACCGTCCGATCGTCAGGATCGACCGTCTCGATCTTGACCCGCTGGGTAACGGTGTTGTTGAAGGCCACTCCCTCGCGCGGCACGGCCGTCACCTGCGCCGACGCAGGCAGGATCGTCCCCGTCGCCAGGACAGCCGCAACCAGCGAAACGCTCATCGAACGGATTTTCATCGCCCTCTACCTCGCAAAACCCTGAGGTGCCGGACAATAGCGATCCGAACTGGCAGCGCAACCTCGAAGCCGTGGTTCAAAACGAAGGTGATCAGGCAAAATGTGCAAGGACTGCGCGGGCGACAGCGTCGGGCTGGTCAAGGTAGGCGAGGTGGCCGGCGTCGGCTACCGTCTGCACGCGGGTCGAGCCGTTGATGCCGGCGGCGAACTTTTTCGCATAGCTCGGCGGCAGCACGGCATCGCGCTCGCCCCACAGGATCAGCGTCGGCGCCGCGATCAGGCCGAGCCTCTTCTCTAGTCGCGTGTTGCCGAGCGGCCAGAAAGCGCGGGCGGCGGCTTCCGAGGCGCGCGTCATCTCGATCGGCCACTCGATGGAATTGGCGCCCTCGGGCGGTGCCACCAGCTCCGTCCATTTGGCGCCGTCGGCGCACATCAGGCCGGGCACGTTTTCCCGCCGTTGCGCCCATGGATCGGCGGCCGGCTCCCTGTCGTCGAACAGGCCGAACGGCGCGACCAGGCAGAGCCTGCGCACATGAGCGGGAAAGATCGCCGCCATCTCGGCCGCGAACGCACCGCCTACCGAGGCGCCCAAAAGGTCGGCGCCGGCAAGTCCGCTTTTTTCGATGAGCTGCCGCACCGCGAGCACCCAGTCGAGGTGGGTGTCGAGCTCGGTGTGGCCGCCGGCGCCGGGATAGCCCGGCAGCGACGGCGCGATCACCGTGCGCGTCTCGGCCAGCCGATCGAGGAACGGCAGCCAGCGCGGCAGGCCGCCCAACCCCGCGAGGAAACCGAGCTTGGGGCCGCTGCCCTTGGTCCAGACGCGGCAGGGGAAACCGTTGACCTCGACGGTGGTGGTCTTCGGACTCTTCGAATCATCCGACACGAGACTACTCCGCGGCGAGCTGCGGCGCGAAGGCGGGAACGGCCGCGCGCTGGCCTTTGGCCATCGGCTTCGGCCACCATTTGTCTTCCCACTCGCCGAACAGGTCTTTCACGTGCGGCATCACCTTCTCGGCGAACAGTCGCGTGTTGTACTTGGTGACGTCCTTGCTCATGTTGCCGTACTGCAGCAGCAGCATCAGGTGGCCGACATTGAGGCTGGTGCCGACATGGCGGATCTGCTCGACGACTTCGTCGGGCGACCCAATCAGCACGTAGCCACCGTCGACGATGTCCTTCATGTTGGTGGCCTTGAGCGCCGCCTTGGTCGACGGATTGGCGAGGTTGGCGGCCTTGGTCATCATGCCTTCGATCCCCGCGCGCTGCGTCGCTTCCGTCGTGTAGCCAGGCGGCAGTGCGAAGCGCGGATCGACATGCAGGCAGCGGCCGTAAAAATACTCGGCCGGCTCGGTATAGAGATCGAGCGCCTGCTGGCGGCTTTCGGCGACGCCGACGAACTGCAGGAAGCCCGCGCGGTACGGATTCCTGTCCTTGCCGAGCTTGGCCATCTCGTTCCAGAAGCCCTGCATGGTGGTGAGGCCGGCCTTGTAGCCGTAGTACGAGAGATAGCAGTAGACGTAGTCCATCTCCGCGCACCACCGCCACGTCTCGATCGAGCCGCCGCCCGGAATCCAGATCGGCGGATGCGGATCGTTCTGGATCGGACGCGGCCAGATGTTGACGTAGCGCTGCTGGTTGTAGCGGCCCGAGAAGGCGAACGTCTCCTTCTCGGTCCATGCCTTCTTCACCAGGTCGTGCGCTTCGTAGTAGCGCTCGCGCAGCAGGCTCGGATTCTGGCCATAGGCGTAGCAGGTGTCCATCGGCGAACCGACCGGGAAGCCGGCGATCAATCGCCCGCCCGAAATGCAGTCGATCATGGCGAACTCTTCGGCGACGCGCGTCGGCGGATTGTAGAGCGCCAGCGAGTTGCCCATGACGCAGAGCGCGGTGTCGGTGGTGCGGCGCGCCAGCGACGAGGCGATCAGGTTCGGCGAGGGCATCAGCCCGTAGCCGTTGGAATGGTGCTCGTTGACGCAGACGGCGTCGAAGCCGACCTCGGCGGCGAATTCGAGCTCATCCATGAAGTCGTTGTACATGTGATGCGCCCGACGTGGGTCGAACAGCGACGAATGGATGTCGACCCACACCGAGGGATGCTTCTTGTTGAAGTCGTCAGGAAGCTCCGTGTACGGCATCAGGTGGAACCACATGAGCTTCATCGGTTTCCTCCGCAGACCCGGGACCGTCAGGTGAATGACCGTTCACCTACCTGGAAAATGAGCCGAGTCGACCGCCTGCGCAATCTGTGATTTCCGCGGGATGATGGTAATTTTATTGTTTTTCCCCGCGACCAATTGGAACCTTATGTAATTTGTGCGTTGCACTCTCGCTAACGCAGCAATACCTTCGCCGCACTGCGAGAGGAGTCATCCATGTCCGTTGTCGCCTTCCCGGTGCGTGAACATCCGACGGCCAACCAGCCGAAGAAGGATCTCTACGAGATCGGCGAAATCCCGCCGCTCGGTCATGTGCCGAAAAACATGTACGCCTGGGTGATCCGGCGCGACCGCCACGGTCCGCCCGAGCAGTCGATGCAGCTCGAGGTCGTACCGACGCATGCGATCGGTGAGGACGAGGTGCTCGTCCTCGTGATGGCCGCCGGCGTCAACTACAACGGAGTGTGGGCCGGCCTCGGGCTGCCGATCTCGCCCTTCGATGTCCACAAGCAGCCGTTCCACATCGCCGGCTCGGACGCCTCGGGAATCGTCTGGGCGGTCGGCGCCAAGGTGAAGCGCTGGAAGGTCGGCGACGAGGTCGTCATCCACTGTAACCAGGACGACGGCGACGACGAGGAGTGCAACGGCGGCGATCCGATGTTCTCGACCAGCCAGCGCATCTGGGGCTACGAGACACCGGACGGCTCGTTCGCACAGTTCTGCAAGGTGCAGGCGCGCCAGCTCATGAAGCGCGCGCAGCATCTCACCTGGGAGGAGAGCGCCAGCTATACGCTCACCCTTGCTACCGCCTACCGCATGCTGTTCGGCCATCGCCCGCACATCCTGCGGCCCGGCCACAACGTGCTGGTGTGGGGTGCGGCGGGAGGCATCGGCTCGATGGCCATACAGCTGATCGCCACCGCCGGCGCCAATGCCATCGGCGTGATCTCGGATCCGTCGAAGACCGACTTCGTGATGCAGCTAGGCGCCAAGGGTGTCATCAACCGCAACGACTTCGACTGCTGGGGCCAACTGCCCGACGTCGACGACCAGAAGGGCTACGCCGACTACATGAAGAAGTGCCGCAAGTTCGGCGCAGCGATCTGGGAGCACACCGGCAAAGGCAACGACGTCGACTTCGTATTCGAGCACCCCGGCGAACAGACCTTCCCGGTCTCCTGCTTTATCGTGAAGCGCGGCGGCATGGTGGTCTTCTGCGCCGGCACCACCGGCTACAACCTCACGATGGACGCGCGCTTCGTGTGGATGCGTCAGAAGCGCATCCAGGGCAGTCACTTCGCCAACCTCCTGCAGGCCAGCCAGGCCAACCAGCTGGTGATCGAGCGGC
>CADECW010000021.1 GCA_902825855.1 uncultured Rhodospirillales bacterium
ATCGATCCCAGGTATAGAACCCACAGTTCGTCCCATCTCCAGATATTGGTTAATCTAGCAAAAGCAGGTCAGACGGCCTGTAAGCCGGGTTCTGTCCTCGCCTTTCGGCGATGGATGGCCATTCCTCTGGGACGCCCGTCGCCGAGCGCCTCGCGCGACCGACCCGGGCAGCGACGCGGAAACACCGCTGCCGGTTGCCCGGCGTGCCGCCCCTATTTGGTCTTGCTCCCGGTGGGGTTTGCCGTGCCGCTTCCGTTGCCGGTCGCGCGGTGGGCTCTTACCCCACCGTTTCACCCTTGCCGGCGAGCGAACCCGCCCGGCGGTCTGTTCTCTGTGGCACTTTCCCTGGGGTCGCCCCCGCCGGCTGTTAGCCGGCACCGTGTCTCCGTGGAGCCCGGACTTTCCTCACCACGCGGTTGCCCGCCCGGTGCAGCCATCCGGCCGTCTGACCTGAGGCGCTTAGCTAGGCCTGGTGTTTCACCTGGTCAAGCAGGTCGGCCAGCAGGGCGCGGGTCTCGGGATCGGCTATTCCGTCCGACCTGGACGGCCGAAAACGTCGCTGGAAAGAGGCGACGACATCGTCTGTCGTCACCTCGACGGCGGGCGGATAGCCGAAACGCTGAAGAGCCGCCTGCATATCACCGTCGATCGGTTGCGCGCCCGCGCGCGGCCACAGACCCACGCCGCTGGCTGCCAGAGTGGCCCAGGGGAAACGCAACCCCGGATCGACTTTCCGTCTGGGCGCAATGTCGGAATGGCCGACGACGTTGCGCGGCACGATCGCGGGATGACGCCTGGTGATATCGCGGCAGAGCGCGATCAAGGCGGCGATCTGCGCTTCGGGATAGTCGTGCCGATCACCGTGCAGGTTGACGATCTCGATGCCGATCGACGCGCCATTGAGCGCATCGCGGCCGCGCCAGTGCGACCGGCCGGCGTGCCAGGCGATGCGATCTTCAGCGACCAGTCGATACGCGGTGCCGTCCTCTGCCAGGACGTAGTGCGCGCTGACGCGATTGGGCCGCCTGTCGTCACACAGGACTTTCAGCGATTCGTCGAGCGGCAGCTCGGTGTAATGCAGCACCAGGACGTCGACCGCCGACTGGCGCGCCGCATGATTGGGCGACGGACGCTCGATCACGCAGGAACCAGGCCGCGCTCGCGCCGCAGCCGGTCATAGGCATCGTTGATCAAGGCAAGCTTGCGGGTCGCCATGGCGATGGCCTCCTCGGGCAGGCCCTGTGCTATCAACCGATCCGGATGGTTGGCCTTGACCTGGCGCAGCCACGCCTCGCGGACCTGCTCGTCGGTCGCCAGCGGATCGATGCCCAAGATCGTGCAGGGCTCGCATTCGACGACGCCGAGGGCCGCCGCCTTGGCGCGCTCGTAGCGTGCGCTGCTGAGGCCGAAGATACGCGAGACCTCCAGCAGATAGTCGGCTTCGGCGACGTCGATCGGGCCATCCGCCTTGGCGATGCCGAACAAACCCTCGAGCACGTTCTCCAGAATCTCGGGCGCGTCGGGAAACAGCGCCGCGAGTTGACGCGCATAGGTTTCGTAACCGGCGGCATCGCGCTTGGCGAGATTGAAAAAGCGCTCGACGTTGCGCTCCTCTCCTGGCGGCACCTGGAAGAAATCGCGAAAAGCCCTCGCCTCCGAGTCCGACACCTCGCCGTCGACGCTCGCCATCTTGGCGCCGAGCGCGATCACGCCGATGGTGAAGGCGATCTGGCGCAGCCCGGGATGCGCGCCGTCGTCGGCCGGCGGCGAGGTGAGACCGAGCAGAGAGCCGAACGACTCGCCGTTGGCGAGCCGCGTCACTCCCTCGACGATCTTGTCCCAGATCTTCATGCCGCTCCGCTACGCGTTCCCGCTCACAGGATCAAGGAGCCGATCGCCACGCCAACCAGCAGGACGAGCGCAAGGCGTCGGTAGAATCCCTCGCTGGCCAGGGGAAAAAGCTTTGCCCCCAACAAGCCACCCAGCATGACGGCGGGAGCCATGATCATGCCGAGCACGACCGTGTCCCAGTCGACAAGGCCACGGGCGACGAACGCTGCCATGGCGACGAGATCGACGAACACGAAATAGGTCGTGAGGTTGGCACGCACGCGCGTCACAGTTTCGTCACCTGCGAGGTAATAGAAGGCGATCGGCGGACCGGCCATGCCGGCAAGGCCGTTGAGAAAGCCGCTGACGACGCCCGCCGCCAGCGTCGTCGTCGGTCGCGGCCGGCCGGCAAAGCGCCACCCGCTCGCCAGCAAGACAACCGCGCCGAGCACGATCGCCGAGATCGCCCACCGCATCGGCTCGGGAGCGGCCAGCGTCAGCACGATATTACCGAGGGGAACGCCAACGGCGGCGGCCAACAGCAGCAGGCCGATGCGGCGCCAGTCGACCAGGCCGACGACGCCCGGAACCACGGGCAGGGCAACGGCGATCTCCAGCAGCAGGCACAGGGCCACGCCGACAGCCGGACCATAGAAGGCCGAAAAGATGGGAGTCATGATCATCGCCGCGCCAAATCCCGCGAATCCCCGCACCATGCCTGCAATGCAGGCCACCGCAGCGCAGATCAGGAAAGGAAGTGCAAGCAAGTCCGGCATCGGGCCCTAGCCTATCCCGATGTCAGGGAATGGCAGCATCCCGTCAGCTGTAGCATTGCAGGTGCACAGCCCGGGCATCATATAATGCAGGTCATGCCCTCAAAGAATCTTGCGCTTTCAACCGTCCCTCTCCTGATGCCGTATGTGCAGCGGCGGCCGGAGACGGTGGGCGGCAAGCCCTTCAAGCTGGTGTCGGACTACACGCCGGCCGGCGACCAGCCCGGGGCGATTCGTCAGCTCATCGCCGGCGTATCGGAGGGCGAGCGCGACCAGGTGCTGCTGGGTGTCACCGGCTCGGGCAAGACCTTCACCATGGCCAATGTCATCGCGTCGCAGAGCCGGCCGTCACTGGTGCTGGCGCCCAACAAGACGCTGGCCGCGCAGCTCTACGGCGAGATGAAGGGCTTCTTCCCGGACAACGCGGTCGAGTATTTCGTGTCGTACTACGACTACTACCAGCCCGAAGCCTACGTCCCGCGCACCGATACCTATATCGAGAAGGATTCGTCGATCAACGAGCAGATCGACCGCATGCGCCACTCGGCAACGCGTGCGCTGATGGAACGCGACGACGTGATCATCGTCGCCTCGGTGTCGTGCATCTACGGCATCGGTCCGCTCGAGAACTACCAGACCATGACCTTCCGCTTGCACAAAGGGCAGAAGATCGACCGCACGTCGCTGCTGCGCCGCTTCGTCGAGCAGCAGTACAAGCGCAACGACAACGCCTTCCAGCGCGGCACCTTCCGCGTGCGCGGCGACACGGTGGATCTGTTTCCGGCCCACTACGAGGACAAGGCCTGGCGCATGGAGATGTTCGGTGACGAGATCGAATCGATCGTCGAGTTCGATCCGCTGACCGGCGAGAAGACCGCGACGCTGTCGGACATCGTGGTCTATGCCAACAGCCATTATGTGACGCCGCGGCCGACGATGCAGAAGGCGATCGAGCAGATCAAGGGCGACCTCAAGCAGCGGCTCGACGAATTCAACCGTGCCGGCCGGCTGCTCGAGGCGCAGCGGCTGGAACAGCGCACGCTGTTCGACATCGAGATGCTGGAGACGACGGGCGCCTGCGCCGGCATCGAGAACTACTCGCGCTACCTCACCGGTCGCAAGCCGGGCGAGCCGCCGCCGACGCTCTTCGAGTACTTCCCCGAGCGCTCGCTGCTGATCGTCGACGAGAGCCACGTCACGGTGCCGCAGATCGGCGGCATGTTCCGCGGCGACTTCAACCGCAAGAGCGTCCTGGCCGAGTTCGGCTTCCGCCTGCCCTCGGCGATCGACAACCGGCCGCTGAAGTTCGAGGAATGGGAAACGCTGCGGCCGCAGACGACCTTCGTCAGTGCCACTCCCGGGCCATGGGAGATGGAGCGCACCCAGGGCATCTTCATCGAGCAGGTGATCCGCCCGACCGGCCTCATCGATCCGACCGTGATCGTCCGGCCGGTCGAGAAGCAGGTCGACGACCTGATCGCCGAATGTCGCGACTGCGCCAAGAAGGGCCAACGCGTGCTGGTTACGGTTCTGACCAAGCGCATGGCGGAGGACCTCGTGGAATACATGCACGAGGCCGGCATCCGCTGCCGCTACCTGCATTCGGACATCGACACGCTGGAGCGCATCGAAATCATCCGCGACCTCAGGCTGGGCGCGTTCGACGTGCTGGTCGGCATCAACCTGCTGCGCGAAGGCCTCGACATTCCGGAATGCGCCCTGGTGGCGATCCTCGATGCCGACAAGGAAGGCTTCCTGCGCTCGCCGACCTCGCTGGTCCAGACCATCGGGCGAGCTGCCCGCAACATCGATGGCCGGGTCATCCTCTACGCCGACCAGATGACCGATTCGATCAAGTACGCCATGGCCGAGACCGATCGGCGCCGCATCAAGCAGATGGCCTACAACAAGGAGCACAACATCACGCCGGCCTCGGTCAGGAAGAACATCGCCGAGATCCTGCAGTCGACCGCCGAGCGCGACCACTACACGGTCGATACCGGCGTGTCGGGCGACGTGCACCTGGTCGGGCACAACCTGCGCACCCATATCGCCGAGCTGGAAAAGCGCATGCGCGATGCCGCGGCCAACCTCGAATTCGAGGAAGCTGCGCGCATCCGCGACGAGATCCGCCGGCTCGAGTCCAACGAACTCGAACTGCCGGGCCAGGCCGCCAGCGCCAATGTCGGCGTACACCTCGGCAAGATGCAGCACAGCCGCGTCTTCCGCGGCGTCCGCACCGGCTCGGGCGGCCGCGGCAAGCAGGCCCGGCGCAGCGGGCGCTAAACATCTTCTGGACCAGCGGTTTCCAGCGCCATCATGATGATGGGGGCGTTGAAAGCACACGGTCCGGAAGAGCACGACGATGAAACCAGGGATAGTCGCGGCCCTGCTGACGCTGGTCGTTGCCGGGCAGTCTTCGGCCCAGACCCGCGAGCAGGTCGTGCGCATCCCGGTGGCCGGCGGTGTGTCGATGGTCGCCACCGTGATGCGCCCGCCGGGCGAGGACAAGAAGCCAGTGGTCGTCATCAACCATGGCTCGCCGGCCGACGGCTCGCAGCGGGCCAGGATGGCGCTGCCGCGCTACAACGGGCTCTCCTCTTGGTTCGCGTCGCGCGGCTACGTCGTCGTCCTTCCGCTGCGCCGCGGCTACGGCGAGACGGGCGGGGCATGGGCCGAAACCTATGGCACCTGCCAGAATCCAGACTACTACACCGCCGGACTGCACGGTGCCGCCGACATCCAGGCCGCGCTCGACTTCATACGCAGGGAGCCCTACGTCGCCGCGGACCGCTCGCTCATCGTCGGGGAGTCCGCCGGCGGCTGGGCGACGCTCGCCCTCTCCAGCCGGAACCCGGCGGGCGTGGCGGGCATGATCGACTTCGCCGGCGGCCGTGGCGGCCATCAGAAGCTCCCCGACGGCGGCCTCGGCAACTGCACACCCGGTGCCCTGGTGACGGCGGCCGGAAAGTACGGCGCCACGGCGCGCGTACCGACGCTCTGGATCTACACCGCCAACGACAGCTTCTTCGAACCCAGCCTCGCGAAGCGCATGTTCGAGGCCTACAACGCCGCCGGCGGCAACGGCACCTATCGCCCGCTCGGCGCCTTCGGCAACGACGGCCACGCCCTCGCCGGCACCGACAGTGGTGTGGGAACGTGGCAGGGCCCGGTTTCGGAGTTCCTCGCCACCCTCAGATAGTTCGTCAGTCTTCCGGCAGCGCGCTCTCGTGCCAGCGGCGCAGCAGGAGGTCGCTGAGCCAGCTGAGCAGCAGATAGATGACGATGCCGGTCGCCGAGATCAGCACCAGGGCCGCGAACATGCGCGGGATCTTGAGCTGGTAGCCTGATTCGAGGATGCGCCAAGCGAGACCCGAGGCATTGCCGCCGGTGCCCGCGACGAACTCCGCCACCACCGCGCCGATCAACGCGAGGCCACCCGATATCCTGAGGCCGCCCAGGAAGTACGGCAGTGCCGACGGCAGGCGCAGATCGACCAGGGTGCGCCAACGACCGGCGCCGTAGAGCTGGAACAGGTCGAGCAGATGAGGATCGACCGAGCGCAGGCCGAGGATGGTGTTCGACAGGATCGGAAAGAATGCCACCAGCCAGGCGCAGATCAGCAACGAGAACTCGACATGGTCGACCCACACGATGATCAGCGGCGCAATGGCGACGATCGGCGTCACCTGGAGGATGATGGCGTAGGGGAACAGCGACAGCTCGACCCAGCGCGACAGCGAAAACAGGATGGCGAGCAGGCCGCCGACCACGACGGCGGCGGCCAGCGCCTCGAGCGTGATGCGCACGGTGACCAGCAGCGAGGGCTCCAGCGTGCCCCAGTCGGCGACCAGCGTCTTCGCCACCAGGATCGGTCCGGGCAGGATGTACGACGGGATGGCGGCGGCGCGCACGACGCCCTCCCACAGGACCAGCATCAGGGCTCCGAGCACGATCGGCGCAATCATCTTGGCGTTTGTCATGTGGCCATCGCCTCGGCCAACCGCGACGAGGCCTGCCGACACCAGGCCGCATACTCCGACGAGGTGCGAAAACCCTGGCTGCGCGGATAGGGCTCGGTGACGGCAAGCTCGGCCGAGACGCGGCCCGGCCGTGTCGCCATCACGACGATGCGCTGCGACAGGAACACCGATTCGAAGACCGAGTGCGTGACGAACACGACCGTTACGCGGCTTTGCTGCCACAGCTCCAGCAGGTCGTCGTTGAGGCGATGCCGGGTGATCTCGTCGAGGGCTGCGAATGGCTCGTCCATCAGCAGCAGCTTGGGTTGGATCACCAAAGCGCGGGCCAGCGACACCCGCATCTTCATGCCGCCCGACAGTTCGCGCGGCCACACGCGCTCGAAGCCTTTCAGCCCGACATCGCCGAGCGCCTCGGCTGCCTTTGCGTCGCGCTCGCTCTTGGCGATGCCGCGCAGCTTCAGCGGCAGCGCGACGTTGGCGAGCGCGGTGGCCCACGGCATCAGTGTCGGCTCCTGGAAGACGAAACCGAGGTCCGGCCTGGCCGTTTCGTCCGACCATTCGACCGTACCGGCCGCCGGCTCCGTCAGGCCGGCGATCAGGCGCAGCAATGTGGATTTGCCGCAGCCCGACGGTCCGAGCACGCTCAGGAACTCGCCTTGCCGCACGTCGAGCGATACGTCCGTGAGGGCTTCTACGCCGTTGGCAAAGACCTTGGAGACGCCGCGAACGCCGACCAGTCGCATTCAGGCCGACGGCAGCGTCAGGTCGAGCGTCGCAGTCCATACCGGCATCGGCAGAGTATCGCGTGCTGCGAGATTGGCCGGCAGGTCCTTGCGATCGGCGATTTTCTTGAACGGCAGGACGAGGCCCGCGCGCACGCCGAACACCGCGTCGCCATCGAGATACTTGTCGTCCTCGGGGAAGAACTCGGTGATCAGCGGCTTGTGGCCCGGCGCATTGATGATCATGTGCAGATGCGCCGGCCGCCAGGCGTTGCGGCCCAGCGCACGCAGCATGTCGCCGGCCGGACCGTCGTCGGGCACCGTGTACGCGATCGGACGCACCGTCGAATAGGAGAAGGTCCCGTCGTCAGCTACCTTGAGCTGGCCGTGATAGTTGGTCGGCGAGTTCTTCGGGTCCTGCTGGGAATAGAGTCCGTTGCCGCCATTCTGCCAGAGCTGCAGCATCGCGCCCCTGGCGGGTGCCCCCTTGCCGTCCCTGATGCGGCCGTGCACGACCAGCGGCTCGCCGACCTGGCCCTTCCACAGATCGCCGCCGTTGGGCAGTTCGGGCGCGCCCTCGATAAGGAATGGCCCCAGCACCGACGACTGCGTTCCGGTGGTCGCCGCGTTGATCATGTCGACCAGGGACGACACGCCCAAAAGATCGGAGAATAGGATGTACTCGTTGCGTTTGTCGTCGGTGAACCGGGTCGCGCGCGTGAGCGCGTCGATCGCAGCACCCCACTCCGCCTGGGTGACCTTGTTGTCGCGCACGAAGCTGTGCAGGTGACCGGCCAGGTTCACCAGCAGGGTGCGGGTGCGCTCGGATGGCGCATTCTTGGCATAGTCGGCGAAAGCCTGAGTGATGCTGGTCGGCGTCAGGTTACGCATGAAGAGCTCCTCCGCAGGGCAGCCGCTCTAGCGGGCCGCTCTCAGGAGAGCATCGTAGTCGGCGCGCAGCAGGGCGAACAACAGGTGGTCGGCCCACTGGCCGTTGATGCGGAGGTACTGGCGGGCCAGCCCCTCCTCATGGAAACCGACCTTGGCCAGCACGGCCTTGGACGGCTCATTGTGGGGCAGACAGGCGGCCTCCAGGCGGTGCAGCCGGAGGTCGTCGAACACGAAGGGCAAGGTGGCGCGCAATCCGTCGGTCATCAGGCCCTGGCCGGCGTAGGGCTGGCCCATCCAGTAGCCGACCGAAGCGGCCTGGGCGACGCCGCGCCGGACGTTGCTGAGGTTGATGCCGCCAGCCAGCCGGCGCCCCTCGTTGGTGAAGATGAACAGGCCGTAAGCCTCGCCGGACCGCCATTCGCGGGCCTGCTGGCGGAGTCGGCGTCGGTAGTGGTCGCGGCCCAGGGAATCCTCCGGCCAAGTCGGTTCCCACGGCGTGAGAAAAGCCCGGCTGCGGGCCCTGAGCTCCGCCCATTCGGCCCAGTCGTCCATGGACGGAGCGCGCAAAAATACCCGCCGGCCGGCGATTCTGGTCATCCCGGACAGCGACAATGGGACATCGGCAAAGCGGAACATCTTGGTCTATAGTAATCCAGCTTTGGAATTGTTACATGTTTTCCGAGGCTTGACGTAGGAAATTGAGACTGTCAGCCGCGCAGCCTTATAGAGGCCAGGCCTTGAAAAGGCTCAACGGTGATATGAAATTCCCCCTCCTCACCTGAGGCATCCCGTTCAGGACAGCCATGGAAACAGATAGGAACAGCAACGTCGGCCACAAAGGCCGCTTTTATCTGACCAAGAACATCTGGGTCCCGCAGGAGCCCATCGAGAAGCTCAATCTCAAGATGTCGGACATGATCCTGCGCCGCATGCCCAAGCTACCGCTGGGCGGCGAGGATGCGATCCGGGTCTTCCCGGTCCTGGCTGAGCTCAAGAAGAGCCACGACAAGATCAAGGCGGACCTCAACTACCTCTTGAGCCATCACGAGGAGATCCCGGCACTGCACGAGGTCCATCCCCGCGACCTGTTCGTGCCCGGTCGCGCCTGGCGCACCTTCCTGATCAAGATCTGGGGCCACGAGATCAAGGAGAACACCGCCGCGGTGCCGGATACCTACGAGGCGATCCAGCGCATCCCGGGCGTCCATACCGCTCTGTTCAGCATTCTCGCCGGCGGTGCGGAGATCGAGCCCCATCGCGGCTCGGCCGCCGGCGTGATCCGCTTCCACTATCCGCTGATCGTGCCGACCGAGCCTGAGAAGTGCTGGATCGAGATCGGCGGCCACCACTTCTTCTGGAAGGAAGGCGAGCCGTTGGTGTTCGACGACACGCGCGAGCATTGGGTCAAGAACCAGACCGCCGAGACGCGCGTGGTGCTGATCATCGACTTCAACGCCGACATGCCGTTCCCGGTGAACATCTACACCACGCTTCGCTACAATCTGATCCGCCGCAGCGCCGAGGTCGCGGCCGTCAGGGAGCGCGCCGCCATCGGCGTGCCGCCGCGCAACCCGCCGCCGCCGAAGATGTCACAGGGCCTGATCAGCATGGCGAGCCATACGACCTCGCCGGTGAACGTCGACCGCAGGTAGGCTCAGCCGAGCGGCAGAGGGCGGATCTCGGCCCTCGCGACCGCTCCCAGTGCCAGCATCCGTCGCACGACGATGAGCGCCTCGCCGGCCGTGCCGACGACGGCGGCAGCCAGGCGATCCTGCGCCGCCTTCGTCGCGAATTCGATGGCGGTACTCATCAGCGCGGTCGAGGAGGCGAGGAACAGCGAACGGGTCATGACGCGGAACAGGCTGCGCAGGCTATGGCGCAGGCCATAGACGGCCATGAGGTCGCGAATCAGCATCACGCTCAGCACCAGAACCACGATTGCGTCGAGTGCCGGATGGGGACAGGACGACACGCCGAAGCCGGCGCGCAGTGCCGCCTTCTGGATGCGCTGGTCGGCCTCGCGATCCATCGCCTGGAAGACCTCGCGATTGAGCAGCTCGATCACGTCGCGGTCGGAGTGATGCGGCTGGAGCGCCAGCGCTGCGGCATTGAGCCGGCCCAGGATCAGCGGCTTGTCGGAATAGAGCGCGCGCAGGGCGCCGAGCAGCCGCATGCCACTGCCGGCACCGTCGAGCTTGGCGAGTTGCACTGCCATCTCGCGGGCGCGCTCCGCGGACTTGAGTTTGCGCAGCGCCCGCGTCTGGCGCGCGATAAGCCAGGCAAGCGAGCCCGACAGAACGACCAGCGTGACGAAATAGAGGCCGTCCAGCACGCTGGCATCGCGGATCGCCTTTTCAGCCAGCGTCACCGCCGCGTTGACCACGATCAGGACCAGGATGAGGCTCGCCGAGCCCAGCGCAAGCCAGGCCGCCAGGCTCGGCCGCCCCTCGCCTCCGCTGCCGATCTGCACGTCCGGCGCGCCTGGCGTCGGTTCGGCGAGAGGCAGTTCGCCCGGCCGGAACTCGCGATCGACGAGCTGTCGATCGGTGGTCGATACAGTCATGTCGTCTCCATGGGCCCGATGTCATTCACCCGATCAGCGATTGCAGGACCTTGTCCAGATTTATGTGCGGCAGGGGCTTTTCGAAAGGCGCGCCGAGCTGCGGCGGCTCGAAATCCCTGATGTTGAACACGAAGCCCGGCCAGCTCTCCCGATCGGGGATCTGGCCAGGGATCTCGCCAGGGCGCACCTCGATGGCATCGGAACGGCCGCGCGGCACGCCGCGCAGGAACTGCAGGGCCTCGCCCTGCCATAGTCGGGTCGCCTGTGCGGTTGCCCGCACCGAAGCGATGGCCAGCAGGCCGGACTGCCGGGCATTGGCGCGCACGAACGGCTCGCCCAGCATGTCGCGCAGCAGCCCGACCAGGTTGTTGAGCTGACCCGACGTGATGTGGTCGGCCTTGGTCGCGACCAGCGACAGCCGATCGAGGCGGCCGATCGGCAGGATGCGGGCCAGCGGATGCTGCAGATCCTCGAACGCCTCGACGACCGTCCGCGTCGCGAGTGCGAGGTCGGCGAATGCTTCCTGGCCCTGCTGCAATGCCGTCAACAGATCGACCAGCACGACCTGGCGGCGCAGCCGCCCGAACACCTGGTCGTAAAAGCGCTGGACCAGCCTGCGGTAAGCCTCGTAGCGCCGCGCCAGCGCCGCGCCGTTGGTACCCGCACGCGAGGAGCGCGCCCGGCTGAGCGGGAAGAACAGGGTATCGAGCGGCGCGGCGGCGCCGAGGAAGCGGCCCGGTTGCAGGAACGACAGGCCTTCGGACCGGCAGCGCTTCAGGTAGTCGACGTAGGCGCTGCCGATGTGGGCCAGCGCGAAGGGATCCTCATTCGCCGCCGGATCGAGCGCCATGGCTTGCGCCAGCCACTCGGTCGACAGCGCCGAGCGCTTGCCGGAGTTGGCGAGTTCTTCCATCTCGGCCGACCACTCCTCGTAGTCGAGCGAGAGCAGCGGCAGGTCGAGCAGCCACTCGCCCGGATAGTCGATGAGATCGAGGTGCAGCGTGTGCGGCTCCAGCAGGCGCCGGTCGAGCCGCGACGGCGGTGCGAGGCGCAAGCGCACCCGGATTCCGCTCAGGCCGTCGGTTGGCTCCGGCCAGCGCGGTGGCTCGGCCAGTAGCTCGGCAAGGCGCTCGCGGTAGGGAAATGGCGGCAGCCCGGGAATGTCCCGCAGCTCGACCTCGCGCACGCGCTCGCGCCACGGAAAGAACGGAAAGGCCTCGACCGGTGCATCCTTGGCGTGCAGGAGAGCGTGCACGAAAGAAGTGACGAACACGGTCTTGCCCGAGCGTTGCAGGCCGGTGACGGCGATGCGATAGCCGGCGTGGTTCAATGGCGACACACTCGCCAGTGCGGACGCGATGGCGTCGAGGGAATCTGCGGCAAGGCTGGGCAGCCGGGTCAGCGGTGACATGGCGCGCCAGTCTAGTCCGCGCGACCAGAACATTGAATCGCTGCAATCTCCTGTTGGACGCATCGAGATGCCTTTTCCTGGACACAGTGCGGTGGCAATCGGAAGACGCCATGATTGATCGTCTGTTGGACTTTTTCGCGGGTCGCGGCGAGTGGACCTCCGAGAGGCGCGTCGACGATCTCCCATTGGCGGTCGGCGCCCTGCTGATCGAGCTGGCGCGCATGGACGACAAGGTCAATGCCAGCGAGCGACGTATCATCGAACAGCTGCTCGCCCGCACGTTCAGTCTCGATGCCAACCGCGCGCAATCGCTTGTCGAGCAGGCTGATCGGGAGATGCAGCGCTCCGCCCAGTACTTCCCCTTCACGCAGCAGATCTGCCGGCAGGCCAGCTCCGACATGCGCGTGCAGGTCATCGAAATGTTGTGGACGGTCGCCTACTCCGACGGCGCCCTCGACCCCGACGAGGATGCCCTGATCCGCCAGGTGGCGGGGTTGATACAGGTGTCCGACCGGGAGCGCGGCAGCGCGCGCAAGAGAGCACTGGAGAAGCTTGCGAGCGACGAATTCCACCGGCCGGTTCGCCGTTCGCCATGGTGCGTCGCCGACTGACTGGCTTGGGCGCCTAGAGTGGAATGTTGCTCTACGCCGCCAGACGTGCCGCAATCTTGTCGAGCGGCTCCAGCTCGTCGATCGGACCGAGCGCGGCGAGCGTGAGCTCGCCCTGCAGGAGCCGCCGCGCGACCCGCTGCACGGCCGCCTGATCGACCGCCTCGATGCGGGTCACGATCTCGGCATACGGGATCGGCCGGCCATGGATGATCAGATGGCGGGCCGCCTGCTCCGAGCGTGCGCCACTCGATTCCAGCGCCATCAGCGTGCCGGCCTTGATCTGGTTGCGGGCGCGTACCAGTTCGGCCTCGGTCAGCGTATCGGCGACACCGGCGAATTCCTCGCACACCGCCGGCACCAGTTCGCCGAGGTCGTCCTCGCCCGTGCCGGCATAGATGCCGAACAGGCCGCCATCGGCATAGGCTGTGTTGAAGCAATGGATGCCGTAGACCAGGCCCCGCTCCTCCCGGATGCGCTGGAACAGACGCGAGGACATGCCGCCGCCGAACAGGGTCGAGTACACCGCGAGCGCGAAGTAGTCGGGGTCGCGATAGCCGATGCCCTGGCAGCCCAGCACCAGGTGCGCCTGCTCGAGCACCCGCGACTCGCGGCCGTCGCCGCCGACATAGGCGAGCGGCACCGGCGGCATGGCGTTGGCAGGCGTGCGCGGCACCGAGCCGAAATGCTTCTCCGCAAGTTCGACGATCTGGTTGTTCTCGACGCGCCCGGCGGCCGACAGGACCATGTTGGACGCCGTGTAGTGACGGGCGAGGAAGGCGAAGAGATCGTCGCGGCCGATCGCCTCGACGGTCTCGGCCGTTCCCAGCACCGGCCGGCCGAGCGGCTGGCCGGGAAACGCGGTGACCTGGAACTGGTCGAACACCAGGTCGTCGGGGGTGTCGAGCGCCTGGCCGATCTCCTGCAGGATGACGCCGCGCTCGCGCTGCAGTTCGTCGGGATCGAACACCGAGTTGCGCAGGATGTCGGCCACCATCTCGATGCCCAGCGCCACGTCCTCCTTCAACACCGAGGCATGGTAGGCCGTGATCTCGCGGCCGGTATAGGCGTTCAGGCTGCCGCCGACATTCTCGATCTCCTCGGCGATGGCGCGTGCCGAGCGCGTACGCGTGCCCTTGAACGCCATGTGCTCCAGCATGTGGGCCATGCCATTGAGCTCGGCGGATTCGTGGCGCGTGCCGCAGGCGACCCAGATGCCAAGCGAAGCCGACTCGACCTCGGGCATCGCATCGACCGCTACGCGCAGGCCGTTGGGGAGGGTGGTGACCTTGACGTTGCTCATCGCCGTCCTATCGCCTTGCCGTACGAGGTTGTCGTAGCGCTGCCATGCGCTCGTCGATCAGTACCTGCAGCGCAGCGATGTCGTTGGGAAGCCCGTCGACGCGTTCGGTGCGCTCCATCAGGTCTGCAAGCCGCGGCGGTAGCGCCGGGCGTTCGCCGGTCGCCTTCTCGACCGCATCCGGAAACTTGGCCGGATGGGCGGTCGACAGAACGACCATCGGCACCTTGGCATCGCGCCGGTGATGCTGGGCCACGGCGTAGCCGACCGCCGTATGGGTATCGAGCGTCATGCCGAAGCGCTTGCGACAGTCGACGATTGCTTTCAACGTTGCTTCGTCATCGAGCCGGCCGGCGTCGAACAGCTCGCGCACACCGCCCAGCGCATTGGCGCCGACTGCGAGCGTGCCGCTGCTCCTGAAGCCGGCCATCGCCTCGGCCAGCGCCTTGCCGTCGCGGCCGTAGAGATCGAACAGCAGGCGCTCGAAGTTGCTGGAAATCTGGATGTCCATGCTGGGACTGTAGGTCGGCACGACGTGGGTCATGGTCATGGCGCCGGCATCGAAGAAGCGCGCCAGTATGTCGTTGCTGTTGGTCGCCACGACGAAGTGCGAAACCGGCAAGCCCATCTGGCGGGCTGCATAGCCTGCATAGACGTTGCCGAAGTTGCCCGTCGGCACCGTGAAGGCGACCGGCCGGTCGGGCGCGCCGAGCTTCACGGCCGCCCAGAAGTAGTAGACGATCTGCGCCATCACACGGGCGAAGTTGATCGAGTTCACCGCCGTAAGCGCATGGCGATCGCGGAAGGCGAGATCGTTGAAGCACGCCTTGGCGAGGTCCTGGCAGTCGTCGAACGTACCCTCGATGGCGACGTTGTGCACGTTGGGCGCCAGCACCGTCGTCATCTGGCGACGCTGGACCTCGCTGACCCGACCGTGCGGGAACAGCATGAAGATGTCGATCGTCCGGCGGTCGCGCACCGCCTCGATGGCGGCCGAACCGGTGTCGCCTGAAGTGGCGCCGACGATGGTGGCATGCTGCTGCCGCGCCGTCAGCGTGTGGTCGAGCATGCGGCCCAGGAGCTGCAGCGCCACGTCCTTGAAGGCGAGCGTGGGGCCGTGAAACAGCTCCATCAGGTGAAGACCGCTGTCGCCGAGCGGCAACACCGGCGCCACCTCCGGCGTCTCGAACGAGGCATAGGCCTCGCTGATCAGGCGGCGGAAGGTCGGCTCGTCGAAGGCATCGCCGATGAACGGCCGCATCACCCGAAGGGCGACCTCGTTGTATGGCTGGCCCTTGAGGGCGGCGATCTCCGTCTTGGAAAATTGCGGCCATTCGGCCGGCAGGTAGAGGCCGCCGTCGCGGGCAAGACCCGCCAGCATGACGTCCTCGAAGCCAAGCGGCTCAGGGCTACCCTGCGAGCCGTGGCGCGTGCTGATATAACGCACAGAAGAACTCCGACTACTACCCTGTCACGCCACTTGGCGGCAGGCTGCATGATCCTTGCGGACCCTCTTTGTCGAAGCGGGGTGTTTCTCCAGCATCCGCGCCGGGCGCGTCGGACGCTTCACGAGGTCACCGCCGCAATTCGGGCAAAGTCCGCCCAGCCGAGTTCGGGCGCAGTCCGCGCAGAACGTGCACTCGTAAGTGCAGATCAGCGCATCCGACGCGCCGTTGGGCAGGTCCTTGTCGCAGCATTCGCAGTTGGGGCGGAGATCCAGCATGGCTCCCTCTTACGCCGACAAGTAGCGGGTTTCCAGATGAGCCTTGAAGGCGGCGGTCCCAAGGCGATCGCCGGTGGCCTCTTCCAGGACCTGGTCGGTGGTTTGCAATGAGCCCTTGCCGTGCACATTAAGCCGCAGCCAGGCCAGCAAGGGCGCGAAATCGCCCTTGGCGATTGCCTGCATCAGCCCCGGATCGGCACGTCGGGCCGCAGCGAAGAGCTGAGCCGCGGCCAGTGCGCCCAGGGTATAGGTAGGGAAATAGCCCCAGCCGCCATCCGGCCAATGGATGTCCTGCAGGCAGCCCAGCGCGTCGTTGGGCGGCACGATACCCAAGAGCTCGCGCATGCCCTCGTTCCAGGCGCCGGGCAGGTCAGCGAGCTCGAGGTCGCCCGAAAGCATCGCCCGCTCCAGCCGGTAGCGCAGCATGACGTGCAGCGGATAGGTCACCTCGTCGGCGTCGACGCGGATGTAGCCCGGCGCGACGCGCGTGTAGATCCGATGAATGTTGTCGGCCGTCCAGGCCGGGCCGTCCTTGCCGAAGGCCGCGCGCATGCGCGGTGCGGCGAACGCGAGGAAGGCGTCGCTGCGACAGGCCTGCATCTCCATCAGCAGCGACTGGCTTTCGTGCAATGTCATGCCGCGCGCATTGCCGACCGGCTGGCGCCGCCAGTCGCGCGGCAGGCCGAGCTCGTAGAGGCCGTGACCGGTCTCGTGCAGCACGCCCATCAGGGCGCGCGCGAAGTCGGCCTCGTCGTAGCGTGTGGTGATGCGGACGTCGTCGGCCGTGCCGCCGGTGAAGGGGTGCGCCGAGACATCGAGTCGACCGTGCGTGAAATCGAAGCCGAGCCGGCTGCACATCTCCTGGCCGAGCTTGCGCTGATGTTCGACGGGGAACGGCCCGTCGAGTTCAAGCGGCTCGCCCGTCCTTGCCTGACGTTCCATGACGCGGCCCAGCAGATCGGGCAGGAAGCTGCGCAGTTCGCCGAACAGCTCGTCGATGCGCACCGAGCGGCCGCCCGGTTCGAACTCGTCGAGCAGCGCGTCGTAGAGCGAGGTGCCGAGCGCCGCTGCCTTGGCTTCGCCGACCCGGCGCATGATCGCCAGCACGTCGTCGAGGGTCGGCAGCAGCGACTTGAAGTCGGCGTTCTGCCTGGCCTCGCGCCAGACCATCTCGCAGGCCGACGTGGCCCGCGTGCGCGCCTCGACCAGATCGGCCGGCAGCGCGCTCTCATGCACCCACAGCCGCCGCATCTCGCGCAGGTTGGCGGCACGCCAGGGATCGAGGCCGGTGGCCCCCTCCTCAGCCCGCGACAGCAGCTCGGGCATGTCGGGTGCCGCGATCATGCCGTGGGCGATGACGCCCAGGGTCGCAAGCTGGTCGGCGCGATCCTCGCTGGCGCCGGACGGCATCATGGCCGAGCGGTCCCAATTCAGGATCGAGCTGGCGCGGTTGACGGCACTCAACCGCGCGAAGCGGCGCTCCAGCTCGGCGTAGGGATCGTTGGCGATCATGGCTTGACCTTCGTGCGGCCGGCGATGGTGAGGCGACCGTTCTCCCAGTGATAGGCGAGATAGACACCGGCCAGCGCCAGCGCGAGCAGGAACCACGTGATGGCGTACTGCAGGTGGTCGTTGGGGATGTCGAGACGCGTCTGGCCGCCGATCGGCACGCCGCCTGGATTGGCTGCGGAATCGGCTTCGAGGAAGAACGTGTCGAGCTTGGGATCGGGCGCGGCCCCCGCCAGGCTGCGCATCAGCGGCACGTCGACGTGGAACCAGACGTTCTTGTCCGGCACGTTCTCGGGTGCGAACTGGCGGCGCTCCTGGTTGCGGCGCACGACACCCGTGAGGTCGACGCGACCTGCGATCTGTCCCTGGGCGCGCCTCGCCGGGTCCTTCTGCTCCTGTGGAATCCAGCCGCGATCGAACAGCACGATGCGGCCATCGTCGGTACGCAGAGGCGTCACGACCTGCAGGCCGACCTTGTTCTTGAGGTTGCGCGCGGCGAGGTAGAACTCCTTGTCGTTCAGGAACGCGCCCGACACGGTCACGCGGCCGTACTCGTGCCGCAGCGGATTGCCGCGCAGCAGCTCGTCGAGCGCGATCGGCGCCGCCGCCTGGTTGACCTCGATACGATGCAGGATGTCGCGCTTCCATTCGCGGCGCTCCATCTGCCAGATGCCGAGACCGAGCGAGACCAGGAAGATCGGAAGCGAGATGAGGGTGGGCCACAAGGCTGGCCTGAGCCGGATCATGCGCTCTCCTATCCGTCCAGGGCCGTCGAGCGATGGGTGTACTGCTGGGCGATCAGCCACGCCTTCAGCACGCGTAGCATCCAGACGCCGAGCCCGACGGTGAAAGGTCCCCAGATCAGGACATGCACCCACCAGGGCGGCTCGAAGCGGAACTCGACCCAGAACACCAGGATCATGACGATGGCACCCAGTCCCATGATGACGAACACCGCGGGCCCGTCGCCCGCGTCGTTGCCGCGCAGGTCGAGGCCGCATTCCGGGCAGCGCTCGACAACGCCCAGGAGCCCGCGGAACAGCCGGCCGCGGCCGCAGCGCGGGCAGGCGCCGCGCAGGGCGACGTCGACAGGCGATTGCCGCGGCCAATCCGGCATGCACACGCTCCCAAAGGCGAACCGCCGGGGATCGCCCGGCGGTTCGAACATAGTCTGTGGCGTTGCCTCAGTGCAGGGCGATCGGCGCGTTGCCCGAGCCCCACCAGTAGATGCAGAAGAAGAGGAACAGCCACACCACGTCGACAAAATGCCAGTACCAGGCGGCCGCCTCGAAGCCGAAATGCTGGGTCGGCTTGAACTGGCCGGCCATGGCGCGGAACAGGCAGACCAGCAGGAAGGTCGTGCCGACCAGCACGTGGAAGCCGTGGAAGCCGGTGGCCATGAAGAACGTCGACGAATAGATGTTCTCACGGAAGCTGAACGGCGCGTTGATGTACTCGTAGGCCTGGATGGCGGTGAAGCAGACGCCGAGGATCACCGTCAACGTCAGCCCGCGCACCGCATCGCGCTTGTTGCCCTCGAGGATCGCATGGTGCGCCCAGGTTACCGTGGTGCCCGACAGCAGCAGGATCAGCGTGTTCATGAAGGGCAGGTCGAACGGCGCGATGACGCTGATGCCCTTGGGCGGCCAGATGCCGCCGACTGCCTCGGCGCGCACCGGCATCTCGGGCGAATTCGGGAACAGCGAGGCGTCGAAGAAGGCCCAGAAGAAGGCAGCGAAGAACAGCACCTCCGAGGCGATGAAGAGGATCATGCCGTAACGCAGGCCGAGCTGGACCACGGCCGTGTGGTACTTGCGCGATTCGACGATGACGTCGCTCCACCACCAGAACATCACGGCGAGGATCAGCACCAGGCCGGGCGCGATGATCCACCACTGCACCGCCTTGACGATGCTGGCGATGCCGGTGCCCAGCATCTCGGGATGCATGCCGAGCCCCGCGCCGACCGCCAGCAGCAGCGCACCCAGCGCGCCCAGCGCCGGCCACGGGCTGGGATCGACCAGATGGTAGGGATGCTTGGGAGTGCCGTCGGCCATGATCATCCACCCTTTCCAGTGGCATCGGCAGGAACGCTGCCGAGCAAGGTCTTCGCCCGCTCCGTCTTGGCCTCGAAGAAGGTGTACGAGAGCGTGATGGTGCGGACGTTGTCGTAACGCCGATCCTTGTCCATCTCCGGATCGACGAAGAATACTACGGGCATGTCGACCGACTGCCCGGGCAGCAGCAACTGCTCGGTGAAGCAGAAGCATTGCAGCTTGTTGAACCACGGGCCCGAATGCTCGGGCGTCACGTTGTAGGTCGAGGTGCCGACGATCGGCCGCTGCGAGACGTTGGTCACTCGGTAGAAGACCATCTTCTCTTCGCCCAGCCTGACCTTGACCTCGCGCTCGAGCGGCGTGAAGCGCCACGGCAGGTTGGCATCGACGTTGGAATCGAAGCGCACGTTGACGGTGCGCGACAGCACGGGGCGATCCCCTCCCTGGGCGCCCTGCTCCAGGGCGATCCTGGGCGTGCCGCCGAAACCGGTGGCGCGGCAGAACATGTCGTACAGCGGCGACGCGGCGTACGCGAGCGCCAGCATGCCGCCGACAGCGGCGGCGAGGGTCCAGGCAAGCCGGGCGTTCTTGTCGCCGCTCACTGCTGCGGCCCCATGCGCACGATGGTGAGCACGAAGAAGATCACGACCAGCACCAGCAGGAAGCCGGCCACGACCAGGTTCTTGCCGCGCTGGCGGCGGTGCATGTCTGAATCGCCGGGGCGGTTATCGGCCATCACGCTCATCCGGCCAGCATCCGGGACACCAGCTGGTCGACTGGCAAGGCGGCGAAGAGCGCGGCGAGGTAGACCAGCGAGAAACGGAACATGCGGCGGGCCGGGCCATGGCCCGTCGCATCGTCGGCCGCGCGCCACACGGTCACGGCGTGGCCGACGAAGGCGAGGCCCAGCACCACGGCGACGGCGCCGTAGAGCCAGCCGACCGCGCCCATCAGCGTCGGCACCAGCGCCACCGGCAGCAGCACCAGAGTGTAGATCAGCATCTGCCGCTTGGTCTCGCGCTGTCCCGACACCACCGGCAGCATGGGCACGCCGGCGCGGCGATAGTCGTCGCTGCGATAGAGCGCCAGCGCCCAGAAGTGAGGCGGCGTCCACAGGAAGATCAGGCCGAACAGGGCGATCGAAATCGGCGAGACGTCGCCGGTGACGGCGGCCCAGCCGATCATCGGCGGGAAGGCGCCGGCGGCGCCACCGATCACGATGTTCTGCGGCGTGCGGCGCTTCAGCCACACCGTGTAGATGAAGACGTAGAACAGGATCGCGGCGGTGAGCAGCGCGGCCGCGGCGAAGTTGGTCGACACCGCCATCAGCAGGACGGAGAAGATCGACAGCAGCACACCAAGGCCCAGCGCATCGTCCGGCGCCACTCGGCCGGCGGGCAGGGGCCGGTTGGCGGTGCGCGCCATCAACCCGTCGAGATCGCGCTCGTACCACATGTTGATGCAGCCTGCGGCGCCCGAGCCGAGCGCAATCGCCAGCACGGCGAGCGCGGCGGTGAACGGATGCAGATGGCCGGGCGCGATCATCACGCCGACCAGGCCGGTGAACACGACCAGCGACATGACCCTGGGCTTCAGCAGGTCGACATAGTCGCGCACGCGCGTCGGCGGCGCCTCGTCGAATGCCCTCAGGATCTGTGTCGTATCGCTCATTGCTCAATCAAGGCGAAGGCGCCGCAGGGGCGCCTTCGCTCCTATCTCAGTGGTGCGCCGTCGGCGAGATGTGCGGCAGTTCCTCGAAGGTGTGGAACGGCGGCGGTGACGGCACGGTCCATTCCAGTGTCGTGGCGCCGTCGCCCCAGTAGTTGGCGCCGACCTTCCTGCCGGCCAGCATTCCGCCGAACACGACGAAGACCAGCCAGAAGATGGTCGAGGCGAAGGAGATGAAGGCGCCGACCGAGGAAATGTAGTTCCAGTGCGACATCGCGTCGGGATAGTCGACGTAGTGGCGCGGCATGCCGGCGAGACCGCTGAAATGCATCGGGAAGAACGTCAGGTTGACGCCGATGAAGGTCGTCCAGAAGTGGATCTGGGCCGCCCACTCCGGATACTGCCGGCCGGTCATCTTGCCGAACCAGTAGTAGAAGCCGGCGAACATGCCGAACACCGCACCGAGCGACAGCACGTAATGGAAGTGCGCGATCACGTAGTAGGTGTTGTGCAGCGAGTAGTCGACGCCGGCGTTGGCGAGCACGACGCCGGTGACGCCGCCGACGGTGAACAGGAAGATGAAGCCGATCGCCCACAGCATCGGCACTTCGAGGCGAATCGAGCCGCCCCACATGGTGGCGATCCAGGAGAAGATCTTCACGCCCGTCGGAACCGCGATCACCATCGTGGCGGCCACGAAGTATGCGCGCGTGTCGACGTCCATGCCGACCGTGAACATATGGTGTGCCCACACGACGAAGCCGACGACGCCGATCGCCACCATCGCATAGGCCATGCCCAGGTAACCGAAGATCGGTTTCTTGGAGAAGGTCGAGATGATGTGGCTGACGATACCGAAGGCCGGCAGGATCATGATGTACACCTCGGGATGGCCGAAGAACCAGAAGAGGTGCAGGAACAAGGTCGGATCGCCGCCGCCTTCGGCCTTGAAGAAGGAGGTGCCGAAGTTGCGGTCGGTCAGCAGCATGGTGATGGCGCCGGCCAGGACCGGCAGGGCCAGCAGCAGCAGGAACGCCGTCACCAGGATCGACCAGGCGAACAGCGGCATGCGGTGGAGCGTCATGCCCGGCGCGCGCATGTTGAAGATCGTGGTGATGAAGTTGATGGCGCCCAGGATCGAGGACGCGCCGGCAATGTGCAGCGAGAAGATCGCGAGATCCATGCCCGCGCCCTGGCTGATCGTGAGCGGCGGATAGATCGTCCAGCCGGTGCCGACGCCGCCGCCGATCACGGCCGAACCGAGCAGCAGGATGAAGGCCGGGGGCAGCAGCCAGAAGCTGATGTTGTTCATGCGCGGGAAGGCCATGTCGGGCGCGCCGATCATCAGCGGCACGAACCAGTTGCCGAACCCGCCGATCAGCGCCGGCATGACGACGAAGAACACCATGATCAGGCCGTGTGCCGTGACGACGGTGTTCCACAGATGGCCGTTGGGCGTGCCGTCCGCACCGTTGAAGTACTGCACGCCGGGCTGCATCAGCTCGAGACGCATGACCACCGAGAAGGTGGCGCCGATCAGGGCGGCGAAGATCGCGAACACAAGGTACATCGTGCCGATGTCCTTGTGGTTGGTGCTGTACAACCAGCGCTTGATGCCCGTCGGCGTGTGATGGTCGTCGTGGGCGTGATGGTCGTGGGCGGCGCCGTGCGCGGTGGCCATTCTGTTTCTCCTGGGCGATGCGCTTAGCGGTTGGCGGGAGTGGCGGACGCGAAGTCGGTCGCCGGCAACAGGCCGGCCGCCTTCTTCTTCTGCTCCACCCATTTGTCGAAGACGTCCTTGGAGACCACGCGCACCGCGATCGGCATGTAGCTGTGATTGTCGCCACAGATCTGCGAGCACTGGCCGAAGTAGAAGCCCTCGTCCTTGACGTTGATCCAGCCCTCGTTCAGGCGGCCGGGGATCACCGTCTTCTTGATGCCGAAGCCCGGAACGGTCCAGCCGTGCATCGAGTTGCCGACTGCAGTGCCGATGAGGCGGACGGTGGTGCCCTTGGGGATCACCATCTCCTCGTCGACCGCCAGCAGGCGCGGCACCTGCGGCTTCTGCTTGACCCGGTCGGCCTCGGGCAGGATGCGGCTCTCGACCGTGAAGTCACCCTGGTCGGGATAGTTGTAGGTCCAGTACCACTGGTTTCCTGTCACCTTGATGGTGAAGGCGGGATCGACGGCCTTGTCGCTGTAGTACAGCAGGCGGAACGACGGGATGGCGATCACCACCAGGATGAGGATGGGCACGACCGTCCAGGCGATCTCGAGCACGGTGTTGTGGGTGGTGGTCGTCGCCATCGGATTACGCGAGGCATGGAAGCGCCACACCGCGTAGATCAGCAGGGCGAGCACGAAGATGCAGATCAGCGTGATGATGACCAGCAGGAGGTCGTTCAGCGTTTCGACCCTTTCCATCACCGGCGTGAAAGGCGGTGGAAAGTTCGTCTGCCAATCGTGCGGAATGCCGACGATCGGCTGCGCCAGGGCGCTGCCCGCGAAGCCAAGCGCGGCGCTCATCACCATCCCGAGAATGCCCAAAACGCGCTTGCCGTTCATGCAATCGTCCCTTCAGCAGGCCGCTCGCTCTCAAGGGTTCCGGCCCGCAAAATCCCCCGCATTTCAAAGCGGTTAGTACCAGATATAGGCCTGTGACGTAACGGGTTTTCGGCCTTGGTCGGTATGTGGCGGCCGGTCGCACTCGCGGATCAAACACGCGGGAAAGAGCCTCGCTGCGGTCTGCCTCTTGCACGGTGACGGCGACTGACGGTGTGTCACGTTGGCATCGCACCGCGAATTCCCCTCAAGCGAACCGCTTCACTGCTTCGGTTCCTGCACTCCAAACGCCGGTTTCGCGTTGATGCTTGTCTTTCCGGGATCGGCAAGTATGGTCGCGCGCCGACCGGATCGGCATGGTGAGAGTGAGGGTCCCATGATGCGTCTGGCACTGACGCCGTTATTCGTCGCCATCTCTTTAATGTTCGCAGGAGCGACCGCCGCCATGGACAAGGAAAACACGCTCTATATCGACCTGAAGGACGGCCGTGTGGTCATCGAGATGCGTCCCGACCTCGCCCCCAAGCACGTGGCTCAGATCAAGAAGCTCGCGCGCGAGGGCAAGTACGACGGCGTCGTGTTCCATCGGGTGATCGACGGCTTCATGGCCCAGACCGGCGATCCGACCGGCACCGGTTCGGGCGGCATGGGCGAGAACCTGCCAGCCGAGTTCTCCAAGGAGCCGCATGCGCGCGGCGCCGTGTCGATGGCCCGCACCAGCGATCCCAACAGCGCACGGAGCCAATTTTTCATCGTGTTCAAGGATTCGAACTTCCTCGACGGTCAGTACACCGTATGGGGCAAGGTCACGTCGGGCATGGAGTTCGTCGACAAGATCAAGAAGGGCCAGGGCCAGTCGGGCTCGGTGCCGGCGCCGCAGGACAAGATGATCAAGGTCCAGGTCGCGGCGGACGCGAAGAACTGACAACCGGTCTCGTCTGCCGACGTTTGGCGCCGGGCGAGGCATTCAGACAGTTACGCTAGTTGCGCTACCGCTTTTCGCTGTCGGCGAGAGCCGGATCGACCAGCCAGTGCGCGGTCGTCCGGCCGGGCCCTCCCGCGAACACGATCGACGCGCGATGTCGGTCGCACGCCTTCTGGTTTCGGATCAACGATGCATAGAGCGGCAGCACCGGACGCGATGCTGCCGCCCGACACTATAACTCACGTCGACAGATGTCAAGAACTGTGGTTACTTGAGCCACTTCGATACTCAACTCCTATTCCTTCGTCACCGTGTGGAAGGTCTTGGAGATGATCTGCCAACGACCGTCCACCTTCAGCAGCGTCAGATAGTCGGTGAAGTAGCGCGGCGGTAACTGGCATTCGACCTTGGCGATCGCCGTGGTCGGCCCGGAGAAGTCGATCGATACGATGCGGTCGACGCGCGCGCTGCCCTTGGCCTTCCCGGACGGCCGCCCTTCCACCATCTTGAACCAGTCGCCACGCGGCCAGTCGGTGGCCTTGCCGTCGCCGCCCGCGGCGTAAAGATGCGAAGCGGGATGGAATGCATCGCCCAGCTTTTTGGTGTCGCCCTCGTAGAGACCGTCGAAATAGACCTGCAGCATCTTCTCGACCGCCGAGACTTCCGAACTCATTGCTGTCCTCCGTGTTCAGATTGCCCCGTTGGGGCTGACCAGGATCTTGCCGTTGCGTCCGCCCTTGTCGGCGTGCGCCAGCGCGTCCCTGATATTCTCGATCGGGTAGACCGTGTCCACCGGCGCGGAAAGCTTGCCGGCCATGACCTGTCCGCCGAGGTCGGCGTAGATCGCACGAATCTCCGCGGGACTGCGCCGCGCCAGGAAGCGGCCCAGCATGAAGCCGGTGAGTCGTACGCCGCGATAGATGAAGTTGTTGCGCGTGACCTTCGGGTCCTCGCCGCTCATCGAGCCGTAGTGGACGAGGGTACCGTCGGTCGCGAGGCAGTCGGCCAGCCGGCCCGTGGCTGCGCCGCCGATCGCCTCGATGCCCAGCATGATCCTGGCGTCGCCCGTGGCCTCGGTGACTTGGCGCGCCAGGTCGTTGCCGTCGGCGACCACGCTGTCGGCGCCGAGCGCCTGCAGTTCGCCGGCAAGATCGGCGCGGCGCACGACATTGACCGTGCGCAGGCCGCGCTGCCTGGCCAGTACGATCAGCAGCCTGCCCACGGCGGAGTTCGCGACATTCTGGATGACCCAGTCGCCGGGCTTCAGGTCGACGAAGTCCGAAAGCATCAACTGTGCGGTCGGCGGGTTGATGCGCACCATCGCAGCCTGCCTGAGGTCGATGCCGGCCGGCAGCGCGATCGCATCGTCGCCCTTTACCTTGCGTCGCTGCGTCCAGTTCTCGCGCTGCAGATTGATGACAAGGTCACCCTTCTTGACGTGCTTGACCGCCGAGCCGACGGCCGTGACGCGGCCGACGCATTCGGCGCCCGGCGTAGCCGGCAGTGGCGGCTTCAGCCGATAGCTGCCGCGGCAGAACCACATGTCGGCGGGATTGATGGGGAACGCCAGCACGTCGAACACGACTTCGTCGGCGGCCGGCTCGCCGACATCGGCCACGTCAGCGCAGCGCGCGACATCCCATGGCGTTCCATAGCGGTCGATCTGGACCTGCTTCACGCTGCTCCTCCCGAACTTCACGAGCACTTTGTTGGCCCGTCGATTGCTTATATGGTGATTCGGCAGGGGGTGGAACGCCGGATGACGGCCAAGGTATTCGATGAGATGAACTCAGGCGCGGCGGACGCCGTCCGCGCGCCCTATCGCGCCGTCGCCAACTGGCTGGCGCAGACCTCACCAGAGAAGGTCGCGGCGACGCGGCACGAGGTCGACGTCTTCTATCGTCGGCACGGCATCACCTTCGGCGCCTACGGCGCCGTCGACGGCGCGGAGACGACGATCCCCTTCGACATCATCCCGCGCGTCATCGCCTGGGACGAATGGGAATACCTGCACAAGGGCCTGGTGCAGCGCGTGCGCGCACTCAACGCCTTCCTGTCCGACGCCTACGGCGCCCGCGAGATCTGCCGCGCCGGCGTCATGCCCGAGCAGCAGGTGCTGATGAACGCCGAGTTCGTCGCCATGGCGCAGGGCCTGCAACTTCCGGGCGGCGTGCACGCCCATATCGCCGGCATCGACCTGGTGCGCGTCGGCGAGAAGGACTTCTACGTCCTCGAGGACAATGTGCGCACGCCCTCGGGCGTATCCTACGTACTGGAAAATCGCGAAGTCATGATGCGGCTGGCGCCCGAGCTGTTCTCGGCCATGCGCGTGCTGCCGGTCGCCGACTATACCGAGGAGCTGCTGGCAACCCTGCGCTCGGTGTCGTTCAGCGACGATGCCGAGCCCAACGTCGTGCTGCTGACACCAGGCCACTACAACAGCGCCTACTTCGAGCACGCCTTCCTGGCCGACGAGATGGGCATCGAGCTGGTCAAGGGCTCCGACCTGTTCGTCGACGAGGGTCGCGTCTACATGCGCACGCCGCGCGGACCGCAGCGCGTCGACGTGATCTATCGGCGCGTCGACGACGCCTTCCTCGATCCGCTGGCGATGCGGCCGGACTCCTTCCTCGGCGTCGCCGGGCTGCTGGGCGCGCTGCGCGCCGGCCGCGTCAATATCGTCAATGCGCTCGGCAACGGCGTGGCCGACGACAAGTCGACCTACACCTACGTGCCCGAGATGGTGCGCTTCTATCTCGGCGAGGAGCCGATCCTGAACAACGTGCCGACCTGGCGTTGCGATCGCGCCGACGACTTCAAGTACGTGCTCGAGCGCCTGTCCGAACTGGTGGTCAAGGAAATCCACGGCTCGGGCGGCAAGGGCATGCTGGTCGGCCCGACGTCGAACAAGGCCGAGATCGAGGAATTCACCGCCCTGCTCAAGGCGCGGCCCGACAATTACATCGCCCAGCCGACATTGGCGCTCTCGACCTGCCCGACCTTCGTCGGCCAGGGCGTGGCGCCGCGCCACGTCGATCTTCGCCCCTTCGTGCTGTCGGGCCGCAAGACCACCATCATTCCCGGCGGACTGACTCGCGTGGCGCTGAAGGAGGGTTCGCTGGTCGTCAATTCGAGCCAGGGCGGCGGCACCAAGGACACCTGGGTCCTGGCGCCCGGCGCGGCAGCGGGTCGTTGAGATGACTTCATGCTGTTTCGCAGCGGAAAAAGCTGAGCGCGCGAGCGGCGCATGCTGAGCAGCACCGCCAAGAACATCTACTGGATGGGCCGCTACCTGCAGCGCGCCAAGTCGACGGCGCGGCTCATCGAGGCGACGCAGCGCATGGCCCTGCAGTCGCGCGGCGAGGAAGCCGCCGGTGTGGCGCTGATCTTCGGCATGGAGGACGAGTTCCGCCAGCGCCAGCAGCAGTCGAGCGGCCGGCTGCCGAACCTCATCGACTTCCTCGTGATCGACGAGAAGAACCCCTCCTCCCTGGTCAGCTCGATCGGCGCGGCGCGGCGCAACGCCCGCGAGGAGCGCAACAACATCACGGTCGACGTCTGGGAGAGCCTGAACGGCCTGTGGCTCGAGCTGAGCGAGCGCCTGCGCGGCAATCGCGCGCTGCTCGACCGCGGCGCATTGATCGAATCGGTGAAGAAGCAGGCCGTCATGATCTTCGGCGCCGCGCAGGTAACGCTGTTGCGCGACGAAGCCTACAACTTCCTGCAGCTCGGTGCCTTCCTCGAGCGCGCCGACAACACCGCGCGCATCCTCGACGTGAAGTTCCACGTGCTGCGGCCGGACGGCAGCCCGCACGCGCAGGATCTCGACTATTTCGCCTGGTCCGAGGTGCTGGCCTGCATCGGTGCGGTGCGCACCTATCGGCGCATCTATCGCAGTGCGCTCGATCCCGTGAAGGTCGCCGAGCTGATGATGCTGCGTCGCGATGTGCCGCGCTCGGTCCATCATTGCCTGTGGATGGTCGACCTCAGCATGCGCGAGCTCGCCGAGGCCTATGGCACGCATGGCGAGGCCGATCGACTGGCAGGCGAGCTGCATGCGCGCCTGCGCTACGCCCGCATCGATCAGGTGTTCGACACCGGCCTCAAGAAATTCCTCGGCGGCGTGCGCGGTGACATCGCCACCCTGTCCGATCAGATCGGCCGCCAGTTCCTGCTCGACTGACACGACCATGCGCCTCTCCGTCCATCACGCCACGCACTTCGAATTCGACCAGCGCTCGGGTCATTCGATCCACGACGTGCGGCTCACGCCCAAGCCTGCGACCGGCCAGCGTCTGATCTCCTGGCGCATCGACGGCCCTGGCAAGCGCTCGGAATGGCTCGACGGCCACGGCAACCAGGTCACGACATTCTCGGTGGCGCAGCAGCACGAGCGGGTCGAGATCGTGGTCCACGGCATCTACGAGTACATCGGCGGCGACCAGTGGCTGCGCTATGCCGAGACGCCGACCCTGCCGGCACCGTTCTGGCTGCGCAACACGGGCCTGGCGCGCCACGATGCGAGCTTCGATGCGCTGGTCGCAGACCTCGCCGAACCGGCCAAGGTGGCCAACCGGCGCGTCGAGGTCCTGCACGAGCTGATGAAGCGCGTCTTCCAGCGCATCGTCTACAAGACCGGCGTCTCGACCGTGCAGACGACTGCCGTCGAGGCGCTGGCCCGCGGCGCCGGCGTGGCGCAGGACCAGGCGCACGTCTTCGTCGCCGCCTGCCGCCGGATCGGCGTTCCGGCGCGCTACGTCAGCGGCTATCTGCGCAACGACGATCCCGAACTGCATGTCGGTCGCACCAGCCACTCGTGGGCCGAAGCCTGGGTGCCGGGCCTCGAATGGGTAGGTTTCGACCCGGCCAACAACATGAGCCCGCGCGGCGACAGCCTGCGGGTCGCAGTCGGTCTCGACTACGGCGACGCAGCGCCAGTCAGCGGCCGTCGCGTCGGCTTCGGCGATGCCAAGATGACCGTCGAAGCAGCGATCAAGCTGATCGACCCTTAACGCCGCTACGGCGCGAACCTACGAGAAATAGCCCTCGCAGACCTGTCCTGCTCCGGCGTTTCCTTGCGAAAGCAGCACGGCGCCAGTACTTTCCGCCCGCTTTTTCAAGCCTGAAAGGAAGCGTCGCCGTCATGGCCTTAATCGCCGACCGTCTGAGCCGCATCAAGCCCTCTCCCACGAACGCCGCGCAGGGCAAGTTCCTGGAGATGAAAGCGGCGGGCAAAGACGTGATCGGCCTGGCCGCCGGCGAGCCCGACTTTCCGACGCCCGACCACATCAAGGAAGCGGCGATCAAGGCGATCCATGCCAACGACACCCGGTACACCGCGGTGCCCGGCACGCCGGCGCTGCGCCAGGCGATCTGCGCCAAGATGAAGCGCGACCACGGGCTCGACTACAAGCCGTCGCAGACCGTCGTCACCTCGGGCGGCAAGCAGATCATCTTCAATGCCATGCTCGCCACCCTGAACCCGGGCGACGAGGTCATCATTCCGGCGCCCTACTGGGTGTCGTATCCGGAGATGGTGCTGTTCGGCGACGGCACGCCCGTCATCGTGCAGTGCCCCGAGTCGTCGGGCTTCAAGCTGCGTCCCGAGGACCTCGAGCGCGCAATCACGCCCAAGACCAAGTGGCTGATCCTGAACTCGCCCAGCAACCCGACCGGTGCGGCCTACACCCGCGCCGACCTGCGCGCGCTGTGCGACGTGCTGCTGCGTCATCCGCAGGTGCATGTCCTGACCGACGACATGTACGAAAAGCTGGTATACGACGACTTCGTGTTCACGACGCCGGCCGAGGTCGAGCCCAAGCTCTACGATCGCACGCTTACGATGAACGGCGTGTCCAAGGCCTACAACATGACGGGCTGGCGCATCGGCTATGCCGCCGGCCCGCAGAAGCTGATCGATGCCATGATCACGGTGCAGTCGCAGAGCACGTCGAACGCCAGCTCGATCAGCCAGGCGGCGTCGGTCGCGGCGCTGAACGGCCCGACCGACTTCATCCCGAAGAACGTCGCCGTGTTCAAGCAGCGCCGCGACCTCATCGTGTCGATGCTCAACCAGGCCAAGGGCCTGAAGTGCCCACGGCCCGAGGGCGCCTTCTACGTCTATCCGTCGTGCGCCGGCGCGATCGGCAAGAAGACGCCGGACGGCAAGACGATCGAGAACGACACCGACTTCGTGAACTACCTGCTCGAAGCCGAAGGCCTGTCGGTCGTGCAGGGCTCGGCGTTCGGCCAGGGCCCCGCGTTCCGCATCTCCTACGCCACGGCGACCGACCTCCTCGAAGAAGCTGGCCGTCGCATTCAGCGGGCTTGTGGAGCGCTATCGTAGGGTCAATTTTCCTCAAGCTGATTCGCCGGATAGAAGTCGGCGACAAACAACAGAGCGTCCTTTTCTGCTCGGTTCAGCTTGTCGAAGCGCAGTCTCATCTTGCGTTCGAGTCCGAGTAACACGCTATGGATGTCGACTGGCAGCGGTGCGATAGAATCGATGGTACATCGGACGCTGGGGTCGTCCGACAAAGTGTGTCCTAGTGAGTCGAATGTGACATGATCTTGCGTCGTGATCCGGCGCGCTTCGATCCTGTCATTACCTACCGCTTCGACAAGACAGATGAGACTCACCTCTTGATTTGGGCAGGTCGCGTGGAAGATATCCCCCGGGAGAAGACGACTGAGCTTTTCTCTCCGATCCACCACGCGCTCCCCCTACTTTCGCTGCAAACTGAAGGGCCTAAGAATCCCAGGTATCTCGGAGCTTGGTTCGTTCTCGATACCGAGCCTCTTCACGGCGCACTTATGGCACAAAATGTCGCCTTCAACCCGGTAAGCACCTGTCATTCCAGACGGTCGGCCACCCTTACAGCTCGTGCACATCAGATCGCCCGCAGCAACTGGCTCCACATCCTGTATTGACTGGGGTGCTTCGCCGCTCGCCATAGCGGCGCGTCCGCCGCCAAGAAATGCCAAGTTGTTTGCTGGGTCTGGATTAATCGCGTCGCGTGGGCGCTTCGCATCGCGTTCAAGGAAGCGCCCAGCGGCAGATCTATTCATCGCGAGTAGATCGATCGGGGTCGAGTTCCGGATTGTTGGGAACGACTCGTGGCACAACGTCCCGGGTGAGAACGCTAACGGTGTCCGGCGACTCCGCCATCGGCGGCAGGATCTCGAAGCAGGTTCTACCTTCTGCCCGATCCCAACCCAGATCGAGCCGTCCATCTCCTCGACCAGGCGTCAGCAACTGCGCAAGCCAATACACTGCCTTTGCCACGGTACAGAGCGTGCTACTGCCAAGGAAACGGGGAACAACAAACTGTGGTGCACCGCAGCGAGCGTGTCACCTTCTTATGGTTCCGACGGACGCACGGGCGTATCGGTGAAAGGACTTGGCGGTGCACCCGCCTCAGCAGTTCATATCCTCGAAAGCGATGGCCTGCCGCAGCGCACCAACCTTCGCTTGTCCGGCTTTGAAAACCACTAACACACCTCCTTCTCCACATCGATCGATTGACTCCCCCAAGCCGGAGTGAAACGATTTCAAGGACAAGGCTTCGCTCCGGACGTGTTCGGCAGCGACCCACCTCCGGAGCTTGATTGGCGCAGACGAACGCGCAAGCAGGAGGACATTGTCATGAACGACATCAAATCCGAGACGATCCCTGGAGGCAGACCAGGCAGCGGCGCGCACCGCGTGGTGGCGCTGTGCGGGCCGTATCTCTCGGGTAAGACCAGCCTGCTCGAGAGCATCCTCTACGCCACGGGGGCCATCGGCCGGCGCGGTTCGACGCGCGCAGGCACCTCGATCGGCGACGGCGCCGCCGAAGCGCGCAAGCGCGGCATGGGCACCGAGCTCAACGTCGCCTCGGTCGACTATCTCGGCGATCAATGGACCTTCCTCGATGTCCCGGGCTCCATCGAGTTTCAGAACGACGCTTTCGCGGCGCTCGCCGTCTGCGACACGGCCGTTCTCGTCTGCGAGCCCGCGCCGGAGCGCGTCGTGGCGCTGACGCCGCTGCTGAAATTCATCGAAGACAACCACATCCCCCACATCATCTTCATCAACAAGATCGATTCCGCCGAAGTCCGCGTGCGTGACATGCTGTCGGCGCTGCAATCGATCTCTTCGCGCAAGCTGTTGCTGCGCCAGGTGCCGATCCGCCAGGCCGCGTCCGACGGCAGCGACGAGACGGTGGGCTATGTCGACCTCGTGAGCGAGCGCGCCTACCGCTACAAGTCGAGCGGCGCCTCGGACCTCATCGAGATGCCGGCCGAGATCCTGCCGCGCGAAAGCGAAGCCCGCCGCGAGATGCTCGAGACGCTGTCGGAGTTCGACGACCAGCTGCTCGAGCAGCTGATCGAGGATATCGCACCCGAGAAATCGCTGATCTACCGCGACCTGCACGACGAGTTCGGCGCCGACCAGATCGCGCCCGTGCTGCTGGGCGCCGGTGATCGCGAGAACGGCGTGCGCCGACTGCTGAAAGCCCTGCGCCACGACACGCCCTTCGTCGCCGAGACCGCCAAGCGGCGCTCGCTGCCGTCCAACGGCGTTGCCATGGCCGAGTGCTTCAAGGTCCTGCACCAGAGCCACGCCGGCAAGCTGTCGCTCTGCCGCGTCTGGTCGGGCAGCCTGGTCGAGGGCCAAAGCGTCGGCGGGCAGCGTATAGGCACGCTGCTCCGGCCGTTCGGCCAGCGTCTCGACAAGATCGGCGAGGCGAAGGCTGGCGAGATCGTGGCGTTGGCCAAGGCCGATGCGCTGTCGGGCGGCCAGTCGCTGTCGGCCGCAGGCATCGCCGCGAGCGAGGACTTCCCCAAGGCCGAGTCGCCGGTGTTCGCCCTGTCGCTGCGCGCCAAGAACCGCAATGACGAGGTCAAGCTGTCGGGCGCCCTGCACAAGATCGTCGAGGAGGATCCGTCGCTCTCCTTCGAGGCGCGCGGCGAGACCCACGAGCTGCTGCTCAAGGGCCAGGGCGAGATGCATCTCAAGGTCGCGGTCGACAAGCTCGCCGGCCGCTACAACGTCGCCGTCGATACCGAGACACCGCGCGTCGCCTACCGTGAGACCATCCAGGGCGGCAGCACGCAGCATGCCCGCTACAAGCGCCAGACCGGCGGGCACGGCCAGTTCGCCGACATCAAGGTCGAGATCAAGCCGCTGGCGCGCGGCTCGGGCTTCCGCTTCGTCGACAAGGTCGTGGGCGGCGTGGTGCCGCGCAACTTCATCCCGGCGGTCGAGGAAGGCCTGATCGACTACCTGAAGGAGGGCCCTCTCGGCCAACCGGTGGTCGACCTCGAGGTCACGCTGTTCGACGGCCAGTACCACTCCGTCGACAGCTCGGAAATGTCGTTCAAGATGGCCGCGCGCATCGCCATGAGCGAGGCCATGCCCAAATGCAAGCCGGTGCTGCTGGAGCCCATCCTCAAGGTGACGGTGGCGGCACCGAACGATGCAACGCCGCGCATCCAGCGTCTCATCTCCGGCCGCCGCGGCCAGCTGCTGGGCTACGACGCCCGCGACGGCTGGAGCGGCTGGGACGAGGTTTCCGCGCTGATGCCGGAGGCCGAGATCGCCGACATGATCGTCGAGATCCGCTCGGTGACGCAGGGTGTCGGCACCTTCCGCACCGAATTCGACCATCTGCAGGAGCTGGTCGGACGGACCGCCGAGCGCATCGTCGAGGAAACCAAGAAGCGCGCCGCGGCCTGACATTGGTCACAAGGCAGTGAAGCCGCCTGCGGGCGGCTTCACGCAGCCAAATGCGGCCCCCATAGTTTCTCCTATGGAGTCGTTCCATAGGAGAATGTTCATGTTCAACAGGAGGTCCATGATGGTAGGTGGCCTGGCGATGGCCACCGCACCGTCATTGACACGCATCGCGCAAGCCCAGTCCGGGAAGCCGATGCTGGTGTTCGTCGGTCACGAACTTTGAGGTGGCTGCAAGATCTGGCGTGCCCAGTCTGAACCCGACTTCGTCAAATCGGACGCAGCCAAGAAGCTCGCCTATCGTGTCGTCCATCCGGCCAATGTGACACTGGTTCTGAAAGAAGAGAACTGGCCAGCCGACTCGCTGTGGGTCCGCGCCGCCTTCCTCGACAGCGACGAAGGAAAGTCCCGGCCCGACGCGACCCCGCGCTTCATCCTCGCCCAGGACGGCAAGGTGATCCTCGCAGTCACCGGCAATGCCGGCTGGAAAGAAAAGATGTGGCCCAAGATCCAGGAAATCACTGGGACCAAGGCCTGACTATCAGCCCCGTCATCCCGACCGGAGCCGACCGCAGCGAGGCGAAGTGGAGGGACCCGCTCTGTTGATGCGCCGGCCAGAAGAGGTCCCTCGGCTACGCCACCCTTCGGGCGGCTTCGCTCGGGATGACGATGGGGCGCATGTTGTGACGAAGGAGTGCTGGTCATGACCAACGAGCTATTCCGCAATCAACTCGCATCCTACGCGTCGGTGCATCGCGACTGGCGCAACAAGGCAACTCACTTCGTCGGCATCCCGGTCATCGTTTTCTCGCTGCTGCTGCTGCTGTCGTTGTGGCGCTTCGAGCTCGGCGACCGGCAGTTCACGCTTTCGCTGGCCGTCGCCATCATCGCGCTATTGGGCTGGATGGCGCTCGATCTCGGCATCGGCATCGTCATGGCCCTGCTCATGGCGGTTGCGTGGTACGCCGCGGCAGCCTTCGCCGGCGCGCTGGGCTCGCCGCAGGCGGTGTGGATCGCCTTCATGGCGCTGTTCGTCGGCGGCTGGGTGCTGCAGTTCCTCGGCCACCACTACGAAGGCAAGCGGCCGGCGCTGATCGACAATATCTTCCAGGCCTTCATCGGGCCGATGTTCCTGGTCGCCGAAGCCATGGTGATGTTGGGCCAGCGCCGCGATCTCGCCGAGCTCATGGGCGAAGGCGACGTCACGGCGCGGTGAGCAGGGTTGATTTGCGCCCGTCCCGCTGGCATCCCAGATAGGGCCAGGCGCAACGGAGTCTGTTCATGCTGATCAAGCGCAAACGCGACTGGGAATTGGGCGAAAAAGAGGCGACGCCGGAAAGCCTCTATCTGCGGCGCCGGTCCCTGGTGAAGGGAATGGGTTTGGGCGCGGCCTCGCTCGCCCTTCCCGCCATCGCCGCCGCGCAGGACAAGGATCCGTCGGCGGCCCTCTATCCTGCCAGGCGCAACGACAGGTACGGCGTGCCGACGCCGATGACCGGCGAAAAGCTGGCCACGACCTACAACAACTTCTACGAATTCGGCACCGACAAGAGCATCTGGCGCGACGCCCAGAAGCTCGAAGTCCGCCCATGGACCATCAAGGTCTCGGGCATGGTCGAGAAGCCGTTCGAGATCGGCATCGACGACCTTCTGGCCAAGGTGCAGCTCGAGGAACGCGTCTACCGTCACCGCTGCGTAGAGACGTGGTCGATGATCGTGCCGTGGAGCGGCTTTCCGATGCGCTCCCTCGTCGAACTGTGCAAGCCGACGAGCAGCGCCAAATTCGTGGTGATGAAGACGCTCAGCAAGCCGGCGGTGATGCGCGAGCAGCGCGACCCGCTTTATCCCTGGCCCTACACCGAGGGGCTGGCGATGGACGAGGCGATGAACGATCTCACCTTCATCGCCACCGGCCTCTACGGCAAGCCGATCCACAAGCAGAACGGCGCGCCGCTGCGCCTGGTGGCGCCGTGGAAGTACGGCTTCAAGAACGTGAAGTCGATCGTCTCGCTCGAATTCAGCGACAAGCGGCCGGTCTCGTTCTGGGAAAGACTGCAGTCGAGCGAGTACGGCTTCTGGGCCAACGTCAATCCGCAGGTGCCGCATCCGCGCTGGAGCCAGGCGACCGAGAAGCCCCTGGGGAGCGACGAGCGGATCCCGACCCTGCTCTACAACGGCTACGGCGAGTTCGTGGCCGGGCTGTACGCCGACCGCAAAGCGGAAAAGCTCTTCATGTAGTCCTGCCTTTGCCTTGCCGCGCCGGCCCGCGCTAAAACGGGCCGACGGTCGAGGGCTCGAGGGAGGATTTTCAGTGAAGTTGAATCGCCGTTCCGTGCTTGCGGGCGCCGCCGCCCTGTCGACGTCGCCGAAGGCATTTGCACAGGCCTATCCCAGCAAGCCGATCAAGATCGTGGTGCCCTTTGCCGCCGGCAGCGCCACCGACCTGACAGCGCGCGGCCTTGCCGCCAAGCTGCAGGATATCCTGAAGCAGCCGATCGTCGTCGACGACAAGCCCGGCGCCTCCGGCCAGCTCGGAGCCTCCGCCGTCGCGACCGCCCCGGCCGACGGCTACACCCTGTTGATGGGGACGAATTCGACGAACGCGGCGAACCAGGCGTTGTTCAAGAAGCTGTCCTATGACCCCGACAAGGATTTTGCTCCGATCATGCGCTGCGTGACCGGCGTGAACGTGCTCGTGGTCAACAACGACCTGCCGATCAAGTCGGTCGCGGAGCTGATCGACTACGCCAAGAAGAATCCCGGCAAGCTGAACTATGCCGAAGCCAGCGCATCGCAGCGGCTGTCGGCCGAGATGTTCAACAAATTGGCGGGCGTGAAGATCGAGCGCGTGCCTTACAAGGCAAGCCCGCAAGCGCTGGGCGACGTGATGGCGGGCCAGGTGCAGCTCATGTTCCCCGACCTGCCACAGGGCCTGGCGCAGATCGAAGCCGGCAAGGTGCGCGGGCTCGCCACCACGGGCCCGCAACGGACAACGGTCGCCCCCAACCTGCCGGCCATCGCCGAGACCGTGCCTGGCTATTCCTTGGTCTATTGGCTCGCGGTGTTCGCTCCGGCCGGCACGCCAAAGGACATCCAGAAGACGCTGGCCGATGCCATCGCAGAGGCGCTGAAGGATCCGGCGACGGCCAAGGCCATGACCCAAGGCCGCATGGAGATCTCGCCATTGCCGCTCGAGCAGTTCGCCGCCTACGTCAAGGAACAGACCACATGGTGGACGACCGAGATCAAGGCGGCAGGCATCGAACCAGAATGAAGGGGCCGGAGTGAAAAGATGAACAAGGTCATCATCGAGAAGACGGGGCCGATCAAGACCATCTGGATGAACCGGCCGGAGAAGCGCAACGCACTCGACAGCGAGCTGTTGCGCGAGATGATCGAAGCCCTGAAAGCGCCGGTCTCGCCCGAGGATCGCGTCATGGTCATCCGCGGCAAGGGCGACGTATTCTGCGCTGGCCTCGACATGGCCGAGCGCAGCAAATCGGCCGGCGACGGAAAGGCGAGCGGCATCGAGGTCATGCTGCGCGCCATAGAACTCTGCCCGCTGCCCGTCGTAGCCGTCGTGCAGGGCGACGCCATCGCCGGCGGCAATGAGCTCGCGCTGCATTGCGACATCGTGGTGGCGAGCCAGAAGGCGCGTTTCGGCATGTCGCTGGCCCAGGTCGGCCTCGCTCCCAACTGGTTCCTGGCCAAGAAGCTGATGGAGGTGCTGGGACCGGTGACGACACGCGAGATGCTGCTGCTGGGCGATCCCCTGCCCTCGACCAAGCTGCATGCCCTGGGTTTGATCGCACGCTGCGTGCCCGCCGACCAGCTCGAGGCAGAGGCGGCCAAGGTGATCGATCGCCTCGCTGCCAACGCCCCCCTGTCGCTCAAGGCGATGAAGGCGCTGACCGTGCGCCAGCTCGAGTTCCGCGATTCGATCAAGCACGACGATGTCGATGCGCTGGTCGTGGCGGCGATGCAGAGCCAGGACGCGCAGGAGGGCATGAAGGCCCGCCTGGAGAAGCGCACCGCGAAATTCCAGGGCAAGTGACGTGGCGCTCCGCCTGCGCCTGGACAAGCCCTGGCGTCCGCTGACGTCGGAAGTCGTCGATCGCCTGCCCGGCCAGCTCGGCGTCTACCAGATCGCCGACGCCAAGGGCACGGTCGTCTTCATCGGTCAGGCCGGCGCGCGCTCGCCCTTCGGCCTGCGCAGCGAATTGCAGCGCGAAGCGAGCCAACGTGCCTCGGGCCATCAGTTCCGTGTCGAGGTCAACCAGCAGTACCGCACGCGCTGGTTCGAGCTCCTCATGGTGTACCAGGCCGACCACGGAAGCCTGCCCAGCGACAATGCCAAGAACCCGCCGCCTGCGCTCGGCAGGTTGAGCCCGAACTGACGAGGCAAACATGGATTTCGAGCCGAGCTCCGAACAGCAGATGCTGATCGACCAGGTGCGTCGCTACGTGCGCGAGGAGATCATCCCGCTCGAGGCCAAGCTCGATCCCGACGCCGCCGAACTTGATCCCGCCGATCACACAAGACTGGTCGAGAAGACCAAGGCGATGGGCCTCTACGGCATCGACATTCCCAAGGAGTTCGGCGGGCCCGACATCGACATCGTGACCCGCGTGCTGCTCGCCATCGAGATGGCCCAGCACCGCGCCGGGCTCTACGTACCCTGCTACGGCACCTTCGGCGGCGCCGGCCTCGCCCAGATCTTCGAGGCCAACGAGGACCAGAAGGAGCGCTATCTCTATCCGACGCTGCGCGGCGAGAAGAAGCCGTTCTTCGGCCTGACGGAGCCGTCGGGCGGCAGCGATCCGGCGCGCGCCATCCAGACGCGCGCCGAGCGCAAGGACAATGGCTGGGTGCTGAACGGCGCCAAGATCTTCATCTCCGGCGCCGATCGCGCGCAGTACGGCATCGTCTTTGCCCGCACCGACGCCTCCAAGGGCCGCGCCGGCATCACCTGCTTCATCGTCGATGCCGGAACGCCCGGCTTCCATGTGCGGCGCGTCGTGCACACGCTGCGCTCGTCGAGCTACGCCACCGAGCTCGAGTTCAAGGACTGCTGGGTGTCGGATCACCAGATTCTGGGCGAGGTCAACAAAGGCTTCGCCGTCGCCAACGATCGCCTGACCCGTCAGCGCATTCCTTATGCCGCAGGCTGCATCGGTGTGGCGATCGCGGCCCATGAAATGGCGATCGAATGGGCCAAGATGCGCAGCACCTTCGGCGACAAGCTCGCCAACCGACAGGCCATCCAGTGGATGCTCGTCGACAACGAGATCGACATCCGCACAGCGCGACACTTCACGCTCGAAGCCGCCGAGAAGGCACGCCGCGGGCTGCCCTTCCGCACCGAGGCCGCCATCGCCAAGCTCACCGCCTCGGAGGGCGGCGGCCGCGTCGTCGACCGCGCCATGCAGATCCATGGCGGCATGGGCATGACCAAGGACCTGCCGCTCGAGCGATGGTATCGCGAGATGCGCATCCGCCGCGTCGGCGAGGGCCCGAGCGAAGTGCAGCGCGTCGTGATCGCGCGCGAGATCCTGGGCAGCAGCTTGCGATGAGCAAGCCGCTTGCCGGCATCAAGGTCGTCGAGTTCGGCCAGAACCTTGCCGGCCCCTATTGCGGACAGATCCTGGCCTTCCTCGGCGCCGAGGTCGTGAAGGTCGAACGTCCGGAAGGCGACGACGCGCGCAAGTGGGGGCCTCCTTTCATCGAAGGCGACTCGGTCGGCTTCATTGCCCTCAACCGCGGCAAGAAATCGATCACATGCGATCTGGCCGACAAGGCTGAGCGCGAAGCGCTGATCGAACGGATCGGTGCCGCCGACGTCTTCATCCACAATCTGCGGGCCGACGTGCCGCCCAAGTTTGGCATCGATGGTGCCTCGCTCACCCGCCGCTTCCCGCGCCTGATCTATGCCGACCTTGGCGCCTTCGGCCATCTCGGGCCGTGGAGCGCGCGGCCGGGCTACGAGCCGATCATCCAGGCGGTCGCGGGGCTGATCTCGCTGAACGGCGACCCGTCGGGGCCGGAGGCGCGAATCGGAGTATCCATCATCGACCTGTCGACCGGCATGTGGACGGCGATCGGCGTGCTGGCAGCGCTCGCTCAACGAGCGGTCACGAACCGCGGCAGCCTGGTCAACACGTCGCTGTTCGAGAGCGGCCTGATGTGGGCATCGAACCACGCCGCCAATTTTTCCGTGACCGGCAAGATGGCGGCGCGCCAGGGCACCGGCCATCCTTCGCTCACGCCATATCAGGCGTTCGAGTGCATGGACGGACCGTTGATGATCTGTCCGGGCAACGACCGGCTGTGGCGCAAGTTCGCCGAAGCGCTCGGCCATCCCGAATGGCCGGACGAGGCACGCTTCAAGACCAATGTCGAACGCATGCAGCATCGCGACCTGCTGCTGGGCATGATCGCCGAGATCATGCGGCACAAGAGCCGCGACTACTGGTCGGGCAAGCTCGATGCGCTGGGCGTCCCCAACGGGCCGCTCAATACCGTGCCGCAGGTGCTGGAACTCGCCCAGGTGGCGGCACTCGGGATGTTTGCCAAGCCGTATGCCGGCTCGGACGCGCTGTTCCACGGCCTGCCCGTCAGCTTCGACGGCGAGCGGGCGGCCGACGTCGCCAAGGCGCCGAAGATCGGCGAACACAACGGAAAGATCTGACCGCGCGGGGCTCCGAGCGGGCCTGGAGAGATCAGCCCGCGAAGCTAAGGGCGTATTCGCGCACGCGCTCGAGCGGGATGCGGGCGTGGCTTTGGACGATGATGAACTTGCCGCCGGGATCGGTGCCATTGGGCAGCTTGACCAGCCGCTCGAAGTCGTCGGCGCCCCAGACGCAGGACTGCTCCGAGAACAGGTGCACGCTGGCGCCATAGCAGGTGTTCCATTCGACATGATAGTCGAACAGGTTGCCCCGCAGTTCGGCGACGGTGGTGTAGAGCGAATACTCGGTCCATGGCACGCGCCACGGCCGACGCATCTTCGAGAAGACCAGCGCGCTGGTCGACGAGCCCTGCGTGCCGTTGCGCATGTAGTTCAGGCTCTGAGCCGCCAGGTCGCCATGCAGCAGGTTGGGCGTCACCGACAGGCCATGGCCCTTGGGGTCGTATTGCGTGCCGACCAGCTCGGTGACGTTGCGCCACCAGGCGTGATGGACCTTGGGCTCCCAACGCGACAGGCCGCGGCCGTCGTCGACGAATGTGCGGGAGTCGAAGTCGCCGACGCAGCAAACGTCGGAATCGAGCGTCAGGTAGCCGCCAAAGCCCAACTTCACTGGAACCTGCAGCTTGACGATCTGCTGCCGGTACCAGCCGGTCATCAGGTAGAAGCTCGAGAACGGCGAGAAGAAGTCGCTCTCCGGGCGCACCGAGACGTTGATATTCGGAAAGCGCGGCAGGCTGCTGCGCAACAGATGGAGGTCGGCGCCAGGCGAGACGATCAGGAGTTCGAAAGGCTTGCCGTCGCGCCAGTGCTTGGCCAGCGATTCGATGAGCAGACCGGCGCGTTCCAGATCGCCCCGGCGCGTAATCTTGCGCAGAGCCAGGGGCAGGATGGCTTGGCGGACTTCGGAAAACATCGTCTTGGTTGGCCTGAAAATACATGTGGGGCGGGATACCTGCCACATCAATTGCTTGGCCAACCTGCGAGCCGGGACCTACCAGCGGCAGAACGTCCCATTCGACCACGGAAAACTCGACCGCTTCGCTGCCAGGAGATCAGGAGGCCTCAAATGACGCTATACAAAGGCGTTACGAGCCAAAGCGGGAGGTTCTCTCCACGACTCGGAAATTCTCCCCCCGCTATCCACAGGCGCCGGGCTCTGCATAAAGCCTCCCTTCTCCCGTTTCGTCCGGCATTGAACGTCTTCCGACCTGCGGTACGGATGGGGAACGGTAGGCAGTTACAGCCGCCGCGCACCTGCTCGACCAAACGGATCGAGCCGCCCTCGATTTCGTCATCGTGAGGCGCCATCGGGTGTGCAAGCCAAGCGGCGGCGGCGGGACGGGCGGGCAAAGAATAGGCCCGGCAATAGACACCGGGCCTAGAGGCTCAGGCTTTGATAATGGGCTCTACGCCCAGGGCGATGCTACAAGCGCACAGCGCGAAAGAATCCACAGTTAGCACAATGTCCTTTCAGCATTCGCTACCCGTCGAGCCGAGTCATGCGTGCCCCCGGCAAAATCAAGCCGGCGACCTGCTCTCTGCTCCGTGGAGGGTGTCACCCCTATCCACCTGGACGCGCCGAGTCTTCAGGCGGGGCAGTCAATGTCGGCACGGTGTTGCGAATGCCGGCACTTCGACCAGCGATAGCCCAGTAGATCAAACCAGCCCAGGCACCGGAAACCGCGAACAGGACCATCTCGATCAATCCAGTCCGGTCCAAGCCGCCGATAGTGCGAAACGAAAACGTCCAGTAGGCCACCGCGCTGAGCAATGCGGCAGGAAACACATAGAAGTACGCCGAACGCCAACCGAACAATTCGGTCAGCATCAAGATCAGAAGCGCCGGAACAGCACTGACCACCATCGTCAAAAGTACGACAAAGATTCCGACGACGGGAGCCGCTACAAAGATGACCGGTGATACCGCGGTCAGATTCCAGTAGCTGGGTGCGTCCGGAAGCAGAGACGCAATGCCGAACAAGACCGCCAAGCCCAGGAGAAAGGCAAGCACCCCTGCGAAGTATGCTCCGGTCATCACAAGTAGGCGCCTAAGGGAGCGCATCACCGTCTACGCAGCTTCGATTGCGTCGGTCAGCCAAAGGTGGCGCCACCCGTCTCGGCTAGAGTACACCAGCTTTCGAGCCGACGACCATCATGACGTGACAGACCGTGAAGGCGACGGACAAGGAGATGAGGACGTACTCGACCGCCCGGCCGCGCTGCCAATGAAGGCGCCGGGTGGTCCTCGATGGCTTGCCGGTGATGCTGTTCGATGCTCGAAGCATGAGGCACCTGTCTCTACGTAAGGCGGAAGCGGGAATGTGCCCGACGGGGATGGGTGTACCTGCAGGCTGTGTCCTATCGATGTTGCAACGTGGGATATTTGTTTCGTTTGTTTCGCTGGATCGCGCGGCGCCGGCTTGGAGCCACGCGGCCGCGCTTTTTCCGCGCATCGGCAAGCAGAGATACCGAAACAGGTTTGCGCGAACCGACAGCAACAGCACCCAAGTGCAGCCGTTAGTTTAGCGGTCAGCTCTCGGCAGGATTAGGGTACTTCGTGCGGCTGAAGCCGGAGCGGAAGCAGGAGAGGTAGGCCGATGGCAAGCCCGCTCTTTGGTGAGATCTACGCGGTCGGCGACAGTTTTTCCGACAGCGGGGGAATTTTCAGAATCACCAGCGAGTTGCTGTCGCTCGTCGCAGGCGCCGGCATCGATACGCAAGGGCTTCAGCCGATCCCGGTCAGCCCACCTTATTCGGGCCGGTTCTCGAACGGACCGGTGCTTCCCGAAATCACCGCGGATCTGCTCGGTTCGCGGCTGATCAATTTTTCCTTCGGCGGCGCCGAAGCGCTTGGCACCCTGACCCTTCGCGAGGCTGCCGGTTCCGCGATTCCAGGACAGGTGCTGGCCGCCATTGCCGCACTCTCGCCCGACGTGAGGGCGCCGATCGAAGCGGCGCTCAATCAGAACATCAATCTTCCACGGCAGCTCGCGGACCTCATAACGGCGACCTCGACGCAGCACCCTTCGGCAGATTCAGCGCTGATCAGCATGATCGGCCTCAACGACCTCCGCGCCCTTGCCGCCACCTTCGACCCCGGCAATCCGCTCGCCTTGGTCGGCGCATTGCAGGTGGCAGGACAGATCGTTCAGGCCAATCTCGCCCTAGCCGGCACCGCTTTCAGCCTTGGGATCGGCACGGTCATTTTCGAGACCCTGCCCGCGGCCAGTTTCTTTCCGGTCACCGGCGAGCTTCCGCCCGCGTTCCCGGCGATCGGGGATACCCTCATAAACGCCATGAATTCCGGGCTCACGGCCGGTGCGCTCACCCTGCGGCTGCAGGGCCACGACGTGCGTGTCGTCGATCTTGCAAGAATGGCAGACGAGATCCGCGCGGACGCCGGAACTTACGGATTCCCGAGCCTCCAACAACCGGCGCTGCTCGGAAACGGTATCCAGTTCGCTGCCAATCCTGCGGCTCTGCCGATCGAGCAAAGTGCATTTTTCGATCCCGTCCATCCGACCACTTACCTGCATGGCGTGTTCGGTGCGTTTTCGGCACTCTCCTTGAGCCATCGCACGGACTTTCGAGGCAATGGCAACGACTTCATCGTCGGCGGTTCCGGCGACGACTTCATCCTTGCGGGCGCTGGAAACGATCAGGCGCAGCTCGGCGCGGGCAATGACGTCCTGCTCAGCGGGCTCGGCAACGACTTCGCCGATGGCGGAGCAGGCTCCGACCTCATGTCGGGGGGGTCGGGCAACGATGGACTTGCAGGCAACGTTGGCGCGGACGTACTGGCCGGGAACGCGGGCGACGACACGCTGGACGGTGGCCCTGGCGACGATACGCTGATCGATGGGCCCGGGAACGATACGCTGTTGGGTGGCGACGGCGCTGACCTGTTCTTCGATGACGGCGCCGTGCTCAGATCCAGAATCGAAGGCAACGACAGCCATCAACTGTCGGACTTGGTGTATTTCCTGCGAGCGTTCGGGGGTAGCCAAGGCGTCCATGTGGGTGGTGGAAACGACTTCATCGATGGTGGCGAGGGCGTGGATACGGCCCACTATTCCAGTTTGTCGAGCCACTACAGACTTGTCGTCGAACAGAGCACGGTCACAGTGCAAAACAAGGTCGAAGCCGATGGCTTTGACACCTTGGTAGGCGTCGAGCAGGTCCAGTTCGCCGACCGGATCTTGGAAACCTCCTGGTTCACCAGGGCCGCGTCGGTTCCGACAAGCCAGTTCACCGACCTGACGGATATGTACATCGCCTATTTCGACCGTGCACCCGACGCGGGAGGATTGTTCTATTGGGCAAGCCGGCTCAGCGACGGCATGACTCTGCAGGAGGTAGCCAGGAGCTTTTTCGTCCAGCCCGAATCCCTGGCAGCTTATCCGGCGAGTCAAACGACCACGGAGTTCGTAAGCAAGGTCTACGGCAATGTGCTCGGGCGAGACCCGGACCAGGGCGGACTCGACTACTGGACCAATGCGCTCCAGACCGGTGACGTCAGCAAGGACGAGTTCGTGCTCGCCGTCATCTACGGCGCGAGGGCGTCCACGGGTAGTCCGACGGACGCGCAGTACCTCGCAAACAGGAACCTGGTTGGAAAGGACTATGCCGTGACCGAGGGTCTGAGCAACGTCGCCTGGGCACAGACGGTAATGGCGGACGTCGACGGCACGGCTGCCAGTGTGCAGGCGGCGTTCATGCTCACTGATTCATTTGCAGCTACTGCTGCCTCGCCGAACAGCTCGGAATTCGTGGTGCAAGTGATCGGCGTCGCGGTCTGATCGAGCGCAGGGATGGCCATGCGATAGCGCGACAGGCCCGAGAGATTGCACGCGGCGACTTAAGCGAAGCGGCTTTTCGATATGTAGTGGGATAGGCTGGGATTGGACCCCACATGGTGGGACCAAGCTCCCGATTCGCCGTGCGCGTACGGAAGGGTACAGCAACTTGTCTACACCCACGTAAGAGCGCACGCTCCTCCAGTGTGGGAAGGGAGTGTCGACGTCTCGTGGGATGACCGACTTCCCTTGTTGGGTGGGACGGTACGGGCGACTGTGCCGTCCTAACCCAATTCGCAACCGACAGCTCACAGGACTGGACTCGCGCGCCTCAGGCACTCGCGCGACTTTCCTTGCCGGCGCCGACGTTTGAGACACTCTTCCCGGTATGCGTGCGACGACATCTTCAGATTGTCTACAAAGAGTTCAAGGCAAAGCGACTGGCTGCTATTTGTCAGGCTGACTGGCGAAGGCGGAGCGCAATGGAATCGGTCATGTCGACTTGGAGCAACATGACCGCCCCGCAGCAGATGCTGGTCGGTGGGCTTGGATTGCTGCTGGCCTACTGGATCATCTCGGCAGCCGTGAGCCTGGTCGTACGGTGGCTTCTGGCGATCGCAGCCGTCGTTGTGTTGGCAGTCGCGATGGGCAGTACCTTCAAACTCACCATGCCGGACACGTTCTGCTCCATCCGCTGGCCGGCACCGATCGATGGGTTGTGCTCTTGAGCCTGCACATCTGCGGCCAGGGAGCCAGGCATGCATGCGGTGCCGTCGAGGCGGTGGTAACCCCACTTCTACCCGCGCAGCGAACCAATCAAGGCGACGATCGGACGACCCCGATCATTATCCCGCTCGCCAGGACCAGAACGACCAACGGCAACAGAACGAAGAAGTAGGCACCGCCCGGACCGCGGATGAGCAACACCTTCCTGAGATCGTCCGGGTCGAACCAGCACGGATGCACCGAGCCTTTCGCAAAGCGTTCGACCGTTTGCTGCGAGGGAGCTGACGATCCCGATGTGAGCGATGTCTCAGGCAATGACGCAATACTATAAGTCGCCACTCCGAGCGCATCATACCGAACCGCAAACTCCGGAGCATAAGTGCTTGCTTCGTCGCTCTTGCCGGAGCTCTGGATGCTCCGGATCACCGAGTCCACGATCTGGCATGAGGTTTCGCGATAGTCGGTATAGCTGCGAAGGTCGCTGTGCGCCAAGCTTACGAAGTAGAAAAGAAACCCGACTGAAGCAACGATCGCTATCCAGGCGCCAACCGCCAGCCTCATCCTTTTTCGATCCCAGTGCACTTTGTGAGCACAGAACACGGCTCCGACGCCGGCAAGCCCAAGCAGTGCGAGCGTTGCCAGCCCGGCGGGAGTAATTCCAATTGGCCCAACGTAAAGGGTGTTCGCCGCCGGCACGGTGAGCAGTGTTGGCTTGGCTTCAATGCGAAAATAACCCGATGGTGGCGTAGTAATTTCAGTGGCGAGCGTAGCGATGCTGCCGGCCGCTTCCGAGCGCGTCAGGACCTCCAGCCGGCATTCTTTCCGAGCTCCCGCAGGCATGCTGCCTTCGTGCCATACGAGCCGGCCGGCATCCAAGGCGGCCGTAGCGCAGTCGCCATCGGCGCCGATCAAATAGCCAGGAGGAAGCGACGTGACAATGCGCGTGTACGGACTGTCGTCACCGGTGTTGGCGATCGTGACCGTGTAGCTGACGACGCTGCCGGCCGAGGGAGTGACGGGTTCGAATACCACAGATGAAGCAACAAAGCGGGGTTCTGCGGCATGTGTCGGTAGTGCGAGCATTGCCGCCGCGAGGAAACCCAGCCATCGCATTCCATTGGCACCCCAGGTTCCGAACAGAATACATGTCGTGACGGAACTGCGCCGCCGAATTTCCTGGCTCTGTGGACCTTTCTACGACGTCGCGCGTCGCCTGCGCCGCCGCCGTTGCACTGAAACCGATCACTCACCTGCCGCGAACGGGCTCGGTTGCCGACTCGCGGGCAGGTCGACTCGCATCCGCGAAAGTCCATCTCGGCATCGAATACTTTGGCGGCCTTTTGGTGGTGCGCCAGCGCCCAGGGCGCCAGCAAGGAGTTTCGCAATTGCGGCCTCTCGGCAAAATTCTCGGGCGGCAGCGATGTCACGGTCATCGTGTCGGCCAACCTCACCCCGGTATCGCAATCATTGATCCACGTCGTGCAGGCAACGCCACGGCAGCGCTTCACCGTGCCGACCAAATGGGACCAGGGGTCGGGAACTGCAGGCGCAGGCTTTCGCGCTGGGACCACGGTGCAGGTCGCCGTGCCGCCCTTTCCGGACAACTACGACGCGACGCGCAAGGCGAGCTGGTTTGCCGCCGCGGTTAGTTGCTGCGCGGCCGCGAACGCGCAAATTCGATAGTTGGCAATGTGCAACTGTTGCACCCAGCGCGGCGCTACCCAGACTCGAAAAAGCAACGGTCTCGGGTGTTAGGTACCAGGCAAGCGTCGCAATTCTGCGTGTTTGCACGCTCGTCCAATACCGCGTTGGTCGGGCCGGTGAAGCTGCCGCAACTCGGGGAGGGAGCCAAGGCAGTTTCCGGGCAGCGGTTCCCTATTGCCGTACGGCCGGTAGCGAGGTCCACAGCGTCCTACCGGCCCGCCTGCCCTCGCTGCTTCGTGAACCCAAGTTGCTATTGAGCTCGATTGAGCAGGTATAGAGACCCATTCAGCAGTGTCGCAAATGCCACCCACAGGCCATACGGCACGAACAGCAGCGCGGCACGAGGGCATTGATGGACGGTCGCCGCGACAAACGCCCAGATGGTGACCAGAAGCAGCGAGATGACGATCAGAGCCATCCCGATGCCATGCATCGCGAAAAACACCGGTGACCACAGGAAGTTCAGCGCAAGCTGCGTCCACCATAAGCTCAAGGCTGCCGTCGATCGGCGGGACTGCCAGACCAGCCAGCCGGCAACACCAATCATGACGTAGAGCGCGCTCCACACGGGACCGAACACCCAATTCGGAGGGATGAAAGCAGGCTTTGCCAAACTCGAGTACCAGACGTCAGGCCTGGTAAGGATGCCGACTGCAGTCCCTCCCCCCAAGGTTAGTGCGACGAAGATCGCAAGAGACCAAAGGCGTGGTTGCCAACCAGTAGCTTCAGCCATGTGAACGCTCCGAACGCTTGTTTGACTGGTACGCAGCGCGCCATTCGTCAGATGACGCGAAAGCAGCACCAATCCGACATGCAGAGTGCACATTTTCGCCCCACGTCGCGCATACAAGCCCTGTCTGCGGAAGACGATGACTGGGGGAGGTGGCCAATGCTTTTGGAAGCAATGCTGAAGCTTCATGCAGCGCGTGGTCTTTTGCCCGGGCTCGATACGCCGCTCGGCGGCGAGATTCTGATCTGGCTGCTGAAGGCGCGCGAGCGGCCGCGGCCCCTGATGGATTTGTACAATTCGAGCCGGTTTTCGGAGCCAACTGTCCGCACTCTACTGATGCGGCTGGTCGATCAAGGGCTTGTCGCCTTCCATTCCGACGATGTCGACCAGCGGAATCGCTTCGCGAAGCCGACGCCGAAGCTCGTCGCGGCGGTTGAAGGCTACCTGGCGCTCGTTGTGAAGGCGGCTGCGCTGGCTGCAGAAGAGCTGCCATATGCCAAGCCCTCGATGGCTTCCCAGCCAACTGGTGCCAACGTGATGCGCGCTGTCGAAGTGGCCAATGCACCTGCCAAATCCTTGGGCAGCGAAGCGACTCTGGCTAACTAGCCTTCCTGCGCGTCTTCTTCTTTGCGGCCTTGCCAGACGAACGCTTGGTATGCGACGCGGTTCGCTTCGCGATCTTTGCCGCTTTCTTGGTGGCCTTCACCGTTGTCTTGCGTCGACCGGTCTTGCGCTTGCCACTGGCCTTGCGTTTTGTGGCGCCGATAGCTTCGATGCCACGCTGCACGACCTTGACCGCCTCGCGCACGGCTTTCACGGCCGCAATCTCAGCGGTGACAACGGCGTCGGTCGCGGTGTCAGCTAGCGTCTTCCTGGCCATTTCGAACTCCTTGCGTTTGATTCCAGGTGGTCAGCCGGCACCATGGAAAGTTTGTGCTGCTGGCGACCAAGTCGGCCAGAACTGGTGATGGACGAAGGTGTCAGTTGCCATAAAAAGCCCCGCGGCAATAGCTGCTTTCTGTGATCGACACGCTCTTCGCGTTGCCTGACGGGACACTGCTCCTGACGTGGGCGTCCGCCTTGTCGGTACTTGTCGTGCTCATCTCGTCGCTGGTGCATCGCGCTCCCTGACAGGCAGAGCAAGCGCATCCCCAAGCCCTGCAAGACACGGAGGATTGACGTTGTCGATATGCGCCGGAGGATCAGTCATGACTGACCTGCGACGCCGAATGGTCCGGCTGGAAGCGGTTCCTGGAGCCGCAAGCGGCATCTTGGGAATCGCCAGCGGCTATTGTATTTCTCCGCACAGCAAAGGCTCCCGTGCGAGTTGGGAGGAGTAAGAGGAGAAGTAAGTCGATGGCAAGCCCGGGCTTCGCTGAGATCTACGCATTTGGAGACAGCCTCTCCGATAGTGGAAGGATTTTCCAGGTCAGTAACCAGTTGCTCTCCCTTGCCGTAGCTGCCGGCATCGACACCCAAGGGCTACAACCATTTCCTGTCAGCCCTCCATATGCGGGCAAGTTTTCCAACGGGGCCGTGCTACCTGAAATCATCGCCGATCTGCTTGATGCGAAACTGGTCAATTTTGCTTTCGGCGGCGCCGAAGCTCTTGGCACGCAATCCCTTCGCGAGGCCGCCGGCTCGGCAATTCCAGCACCGGTGCTAACCGCCATCGACGCACTCTCGCCCGCGGAGAGGGCGCCTATTGAAGCGACGCTCAGTCAGAATATCAATCTTCCAAGACAGCTCGCGGATCTCATAGCAGAGACATCCACGCATCACCCTTCGGCAGATTCAGCGCTGCTGAGTTTGATCGGACTCGACGACCTTCGCGCACTTGCTGAGACTTACGACGCCGACAATCCGTTCGCTCTGATTGGCAGCACGTTGCAAATGGCCGCGGAAATTGTACAAGCCAATGTCGACTTTGCCCGCACCGCGCTTGGCCTTGGGATCGGCACCGTTATTTTCGAGACGCTGCCCCTAGCCAACTTTTTCCCCGCCAGTTCCAAGCTTCCTGTCGAAATCTCGACTTTTGGCGACGCCGCCATCAGCGCAATCAATCTTGGTCTCCAGACTGGTGGGTCGGTGCTGCGCCTGCAGGGCTATGACGTCCGCGTCGTCGATCTTGCAAGAATGGCGGACGACATCACTGCAGATCCCGCGACCTTTGGGTTCGTGAGCCCTGATCAGCCGACGTTGCTGGCGAACGGTACCGAATTTGCCGTTAACCCCTTGGCTCCACCCATCGAGCAGACCGCTTTCTTCGATTTTGTCCATCCGACCACGAATCTGCACGGTGTGCTCGCAGCGTTTTCGGCGCTATCGCTAACTCATCACAACGACTTCCGAGGCAACGACAACGATTTCATCAACGCCGGTCCTGGCGAAGATTTAATCCTCGCTGGCACTGGAAACGATCAGGCTTGGCTCGGCGACGGCAATGACGTCCTGCTGAGCGGCCTTGGCGATGATATGGCCGATGGTGAAATGGGCTCCGATCTGCTTTCAGGCGGCTCGGGCAACGATCGACTTTCGGGCGGCGCTGGAGCGGACGTGCTTGCGGGCAACACGGGCGATGACACGCTCGAGGGTGGCCCTGGCGACGACACTCTCATCGATGGCAGCGGCAACGATAAGATACTGGCCGGCGCGGGCGACGATATCATCTTCGATGAAGCTGGACATCTGGGGGCTACCACCGGCGAAAACGACAACTACCACCTGCCGGATGTTGCATATTTTCTTAGAGCGTTCGGAAACAACTCCGGGATACGTCAGGGCGGGGGCGACGATTATGTCGATGGTGGTGAGGGCATGGACACCGCCCATTACGCCAGCCCGTCGAGCCACTACAAACTCGTCATAGATCAGAGCACGATCACGGTGTTGGATCGGGTTGAGCCTGATGGCTTCGACACTTTGGTAAGTGTTGAGCGGGCCCAGTTCGCCGACCAGACATTGGAAACAACTTGGTTCACCAAGGCCGCTTCCGTGCCAGCAGCTCCCTTTGCAGTCCTGACCGATATGTACTTGGCCTATCTCGACCGCGCACCGGACGCGGTCGGGCTGTTTTATTGGGCGAGCAGGTTCAGTGACGGCATGACCTTGCAAGAAGTAGCGAGAAGTTTTTTCGTCCAGCCCGAGACAATTGCTGCTTATGCTGCCGGCCAATCAACTACGGAGTTTGTCGCCAAGGTCTACGACAATGTACTTGGACGGGCTCCGGACCAGCCTGGACTGGATTATTGGATCGATGCGCTTCAGACTGGCGACGTCACGAAGGAAGAGTTCAACCTCGCCATAATCCATGGCGCAAGAGCGGCGACTGGCAGTCCCGCCGATGCTCGGTATCTGGCGAATAGGGACTTGGTAGGGAAGGCCTATGCCATGACGGAGGGGCTGAGCAATGTTGCTTGGGCGAAGACCGTGATGGCTGATGTAGATGGGACTGCTGCGAGCGTGCAGGCTGCATTGCAGGTTATCGATGGAATGGCTACCGCTGCTGCAGCGCCCGGTAGCCCGGAGCTTGTCGTGCAGCTCATAGGGGTGGTGGTGTAATCGAGCTTGCCATGACTGGAAGTTCAATTGGGCTTGTCCCCAGGGCAAAAGGATGTAGCCCCGTTCGATTGGTCATTACCTTCGCTTCGTAGGACATCACGGCCGGCAATGTCTCAGGCAGGCGAACGGGCAGCTCGGCCAAGCCTTCGTTGCGTTCGCTCCCGGCAGCGGCTCCAGATCCTCGCCATCGCGACGACATCACCAGCCGGGTGGCGCGTCCGCTTGGTCGACAGAGATTCCCGTCGGCGTGCCGGCGCTGCCCTGGGTTGGCTTGGCAGCGAACGCCGTACGAGTCTCTGCGATCGGTTTCGAGCGCAGGCCAGGGCTTTCAAGTTCCGAAACGTTCTATCGGCCGAGGACGGGCCATCGCCGGGGCCGGCGTCGCCAACTCGCTCGATTGGTCCGTTGTCACCAGTGCCCTGGTAAAGAGCGCCCTGTAGGAATCGAGAGCCATCAGAAGCTTCGGCGTTGCCTGCGCAAATGTCTGCCGCTGGTCGTCGGTATCTTCGCTGAGACTAACAAAGCCTTGGTCGACAAGCCGCTTCAGAGCCGTCCGCATGGTGGGCTCAGAGAACCGGCTTGAGCGATAGAGGTCCTTCAGAGGTCGTCGCCCGTGGGGACGCATCAGCCAGAAGACTATTGTCCTTCCCTTTTCCTCATCAAACCCCGGCACTGAAGACTGGGCCTTTTGTAGCTCTTCGATAAAATCGCAGAACATCGCCGCCCTCCGATCACCACCTGGATCGGCTCCGGAAAGTATAGAAGTTGCGCTACACCGGCTGTGACGGCCGTCACTTAGACGATCAAACATGCGAAAATATCTTTGGGCGTTCCAACGGATATGAGCGATTGCTCATTTATGGTGTGAGAGGCCAAGGCGATGCAGAGCATGGAGGCTGAAGCGCTGGACGTGCTCCAGGCTTCGCTGCGGTCCGATGACGAGCGCATGCGTCTGGAGGCGGTGAAGATCACGCTTCCTCAGACTGTTTACGAAGCTTGATTGCAGAACCTCTCCTTGCTGAGCTTTCTCGCCTGGATCTGGGCGCCGGCAGCCTGCAGCAGAAGAGCGGGGCGACACGGCTATTTGCGCGTTCAAGCATCTTGGCTTGGGAGGTATAGAGATGTTGGGGTCTGAGACGGGTGCTCATTGTGGGCATCGGCATCAACGAGAAGCGGAGACTGACATGATGAAATCTTCAATCCTCAGCGAGAAATCTTCGATCCTCATCGTGTTGGTGGCGGCAACCTTCCTCGGCGGCTGCGAGAACATGACGACAGGCCAGAAGGGCGCCGTAACGGGCGCGGCGCTCGGCACTGGCATTGGCGCGGTCGCCGGAGCCAGCTTTCCAGTGGTGATCGGCGCCGGCCTGATCGGTGGCGCTGCGGGCTACATCACGGGTTCGGCGATTGACAGTGGCAAGTAGCGAGGAAGGAGTCCGTTGCCGAGGCAGTTCGGCACCGGAGGGCAAAACGTTGCTGGATGGACTTCCTCACCGACTTTGCGCAGCGTAGGCGGCTTAGCCGCCGGCCCAGGAAAAATTTAGAGTCAGCGGCGGGAGACGTTCACGTTACGCGGTCGCCTGGTCGATCAAGTCTGCACGCACGCCTGCAGCATCGCCCTCCGCCGGAGGAGCAGATCCGCATGGTCGTAGCTCGCACGCGAGGCCGTTCCGGTCGGCGTGAGCAAGGGTAATCTCCACCAAAGCACTATCGAAGCCAGCCTCGTTGATCGATGCAGCGGCACAGTTCGTCCCCAATGCATCCCCACGCAGCGGCAGGACCACCACATAAAAAAAGCCCCGGAAATCCAAGGATTCCGGGGCCTAGTCAAACAGGGAGGCTTCACGTCTGGGAGACGTGGGATCATGAGGATCCCGAGTTTCGAACGCGAAAAGCGAACTGTTCGTGTCGAAAACCTGACTCGAAAATAGTCTTCGCATTGCACATGGGTAGGGGGGTATTTCCGGCAACTGGCATGCGATGGATGCATGCCTTTCATCGGCTATGCAATCCTGCAACTCTGCCTTTCAGAAACGTGTCTCTGCCACCTTCCGCAGGAGGAAATCGCGGAACACGGCGATGCGTTTCGAGTGCCTCAATTCTTCGGGATAGGTGAAGTAGACATCGGTCGTACGGACATTCAGATCCGGCAGGACCATCTCGATCTTCGTCGATTCGCGCGCCAGATAGTCGGGCAGCGAGGCGATTCCCAGGCCCGATTCGACGGCGCGGAAGATGCCGTAAGTGTTGTTCACTCGCAGCACGACGACGCGGGCGGCCTGCTCGATGTTGCCCTCGCGCAGCAGCCAGTTGACGTCCTGCACAGGTGCGCGCGCGTCCTCGCCGAAAATGATCAGGCGATGCTGGTCGAGTTCATCGACCGTCTTCGGCTTGCCGTAGCGCTGGATGTAGCCGTGCGAGGCGTAGACGTGGCTGCGCACGGTGAGCAGGTGGCGCTGCACGAGACCGGGCTGACGCGGCATGACCATGCGGATTGCGACATCCGCCTCACGCATGCCGAGATCGAGCTCGTTGTCCGACAGCACCAGGCTGACGTCGATCTCGGGGTAGGTCGCAATGAACTCATGCATCTGGGCGGTGAGCCAGGTCGAGCCGAAGCCGATGGTGGTCGTGACCTTCAGCCGGCCTGCCGGCTTGTCCTGGTTGGCGCGCAGCAGCGCCTCGGCGGTGTTGACCTTGGCGGCCATGTCGCGGGCGGTGCGGTACAGCAGTTCGCCCTGCTCGGTCAGAATCAGGCCGCGCGCATGGCGATGGAACAGCATGACCCCGAGCTGCTCCTCGAGCGCACCGATCTGGCGCGAGATCGCAGACTGGCTGAGCTTCAGTGATTCGCCGGCGTGAGTAAAACTTCCCGCGTCAGCTACGGCCTGAAAGATCCGCAGCTTGTCCCAGTCCATGATGTCGCCTCCCTAGGCCTCTGGCGGTCGCGCCGAAGGCCCTCTTCGCGCATTGCCCTGTTACTCCGCGGCTTGCGCGAGGCGGGCTTCCCGACCCGCCAACCATTTCTCCGCCTCGAGCGCTGCCATGCAGCCGGTGCCGGCCGCCGTTACGGCCTGACGGAAGATCTTGTCCTGCACGTCGCCCGCCGCATATACGCCTTCGACGTCGGTCGCCGTCGAATCGGGCTTGGTGATGAGATAGCCCTCGCTGTCCATGGCGAGCTTGCCTTTGAACAGCTCGGTATTGGGCGAATGGCCGATGGCGATGAACACGCCGTCGGTGGCGAGTTCCGTCTCCACCCCGGTCTTGACGTTCTTCACGCGCACGCCCTTGACCAGCGGCGCGGGCTTGGCCTCGCCCAGAATCTCCTGGAGTGCGTGATCCCACAGCACCGTTATCTTGGGGTTCTTGAACAGACGATCCTGCAGGATCTTCTCGGCACGGAAGGCATCGCGACGATGGATGATCGTCACCTTCGAAGCGTGGTGCGTGAGATAGAGCGCCTCCTCGACCGCAGTGTTGCCGCCGCCGACCACGACCACTTCCTTGCCGCGAAAGAAGAAACCGTCGCAGGTCGCGCATGCCGACACGCCGCCGCCGCGAAAGGTTTCCTCGGTCGGAATGCCTAGCCACTTGGCCGTGGCACCGGTCGAGATGATCAATGCATCTGCTTCATAGCGGTCGCCTGAATCGCCGAGGCAGACGAACGGCCGGCGCGACAGGTCGACGTCGACGATAGTGTCGAAGAACAACTGCGTACCGACATGCTCCGACTGCTTCTGCATCTGCTCCATCAGCCAGGGGCCCTGAATAACGTCGGCGAAGCCCGGGTAATTCTCGACGTCAGTGGTAATGGTGAGTTGGCCTCCAGGCTGGATGCCCTGGACCAGCATCGGCTTCAGGCTGGCTCGAGCCGCATAGATGGCAGCCGTGTAACCGGCCGGTCCCGACCCCAGTATGAGCACCTTACCGCGATGAGTTGCCGCCATGACCTACCCGCATCCCGCAAACCGCATATCTTGGACATATATGCAAACCTCGCGCGGTATGCACGGGTGATCTGAGACCTCGGCGCAATTGTTCACAGAGAGCTGACGCAAACCCGCAACTTTATTGCGCGGCAGGCATGGTTCTGGCATAGAGCGCGGCCAACGGAGGAAATTGATGGCCCGTGCAAAGCTCGATCGGATTGATCGGCGCATTCTCAGCGACCTGCAGGCGAATGGGCGCATGACCAACGTGGAGCTGGCCGAACGCGCCGGCATTTCTGCCCCGCCCTGCCTGAGGCGTGTGCGGGCGCTCGAGCGGGCAGGCATCATCAAAGGTTACCATGCGGAACTGAGCCCCGAGACCCTGGGCTACAGCGTTTCGGTATTCGCGCTGGTCGGCCTGAACAGCCAGGCTGAAATCGACCTCAAGGCATTCGAAGAACTCATCGCAAAGTGGGATGAGGTGCGCGAATGCCACATGCTGGCCGGCGAGGCCGACTTCCTGCTGAAGATCGTCGCGGAGACCTGGGACGAGTACCAGAAATTCCTGACGACGCGCCTCACATCGGCGCCCAACGTCAGCCACGTGAAATCCATGATGGTGTTCCGCACTGCCAAGCAGCTCCCGGGAGTGCCGATCTCGGTGGAATAGGCTGGTGTTCCCCGTGCCCTGAATACCGGTCCAACCTCCCCCGGGATAATCCGAGATTCCTCTTGCGGGAAACGGTGTGTATCTATAGCGTGCGAAAAATACACGGCGTTACCGCTTCACGGAGGCTCACATGGCCAACCTGATGCATTCGGCCCGGTTGCTCGTCTCGGACCTCGCCTCGACGATCCTGTTTCTGGTCGTCCTGCTGACTACCAAGGACCTGATGCTGGCGGTGGGGCTGGGCGTCGGGCTTGGCGTCATTCAGATCGGCTGGATGAAGCTGCGCCGCCAGAAGATCGACACGATGCAGTGGCTCAGCATCGGCCTGGTAGTGGCCTCCGGCATCGCCACCATGCTGACCAGCGATGCGCGCTTCGTGATGCTGAAGCCGTCGGTCATCTACTGCATCGTCGGCGCCTACATGCTGCGGCCGGGCTGGATGAATCGCTACATGCCGCCGATCGCCGTGCAGATGGTGCCCGACATCGCCTGGATTTTCGGCTTCGTATGGGCCGGCCTGATGTTCGGCTCGGCCGCGCTCAACATCGTGCTCGCGCTGACGCTCGATCCGGTCACCTGGTCGGCGTCCATGTCGATCTGGGGCATCGCCAGCAAGGTCGCGCTGTTCCTGATCCAGTACGTGATCATGCGCGCCATCGGCGTGCGGCGCGGCCGGCGGGCCGCCGCCGCGGCTTCGGTCCCGGCCTCTACTTGAACTGGACGCCGACGACTTCGTAAGAGCGCGCGCCGCGTGGCGTCTGGACCTCGACGGTGTCGCCCACCGTCTTGCCGATCAGGGCGCGGCCGATCGGCGAAGTCACCGAAATCCGGCCCTTGGCGAGGTCGGCCTCGTAGGGGCCGACGATCTGGTATTTCACCTTCTCGTCGGTGTCCTCGTCGGCGAGGCGCACGGTGGCGCCGAACTTCACGACTTTGCCGGAAAGCTTGCTGAAGTCGATCACCTCGGCACGAGAGATGATATTCTCGATCTCGGCGATGCGGCCCTCGATGAATCCCTGGCGCTCGCGTGCCGACGTGTATTCGGCGTTCTCGGAAAGGTCGCCATGCTCGCGCGCCGCCGCGATCGCCTTGATGATCGCAGGGCGCTCCACGCTCTTCAGCTGCTTCAGTTCGTCCTCGAGGCCCTTCAGCCCCTCAGCCGTCATCGGAACCCGTTCCATTGCCTGATCGTCCTTAATGATTCGCGCGGCGTCAACGCCCATCCCGGCCCATCAGGCCGCTTGCGGTGCGCCGACCTGGGGTTCCGGAGGCTAGAAAGTCGTCTTGAAGTATGATTGCAGAGGCGCCACGTCCAACGCCCCTTCGCTCAAGGCCGCGATGCCTTCGACCGAGGCCTTGGCCCCGGCGACCGTCGTGTAATAGGCGATCTTGTGCATCAACGCGGTCCGCCGAAGCGTGAAGCTGTCGGTCAGCGCCGCCGAGCCGTCGACGGTGTTGAAGACGAGCTGCACCTTGCCGTCCTTCATCAGATCGACGATGTGCGGCCGGCCCTCGAGCACCTTGTTGACGCGCTGCGCCTCGATGCCGTGGCGGCGCAGATAGTCGGCGGTGCCGCCGGTCGCCACCACCTTGAAGCCGAGCTCGACCAGCCGCTTCACCGGCTTCACCATCGCCGCCTTGTCGGGATCCTTGACCGACACGAAGACTGCGCCGTCGACGGGCACCTTGCTGCCGGCGCCGAGCTGCGACTTCGCGAAGGCTCGGCCGAAATCGGCATCGAGGCCCATGACCTCGCCGGTCGACCGCATTTCGGGTCCGAGGATGACGTCGACGCCGGGAAAGCGCGCGAAGGGGAACACGGCTTCCTTGACCGCGATGTGCTTGCCCCTGGCCTTCCGGATATGCAGCGACTTCAGCGATTCGCCGGCCATCAGGCGCGCGGCGAACTTGGCGATCGGCTGGCCGGTCGCCTTGGCGACGAACGGCACGGTGCGGCTGGCGCGCGGATTGACCTCCAGCACGTAGACCTCGCCATCCTTCACCGCGTACTGCACGTTCATCAGGCCGACGACCTGCAGCGCCTTGGCCATCGCCTCGGTCTGGCGCTCGATTTCGGCGATGATCTTGGCCGGCAGCGAGTAGGGCGGCAACGAGCAGGCCGAATCGCCGGAGTGGATTCCGGCTTCCTCGATGTGCTCCATGATGCCGGCGACGTACACGTTGTGGCCCTTGTCGGCGAGCGCATCGACATCGACCTCGATGGCGTCGCGCAGATAGGAGTCGACCAGCACCGGATTGGCGCCCGACACCTTCACGGCGTCGCGCATGTAGCGCTCGGTGCCTTCGCGATCGTAGACGATCTGCATGGCGCGTCCGCCCAGCACGTAGGACGGGCGGATGACCACGGGGTAGCCGATCTTCTCGGCGATGGCGATCGCCTGTTCCTGCGACGTCGCCGTGCCGTTGTCGGGCTGGCGCAGCTTGAGCTTGTGGATCAGTTGCTGGAAGCGCTCACGGTCCTCAGCAAGGTCGATGGCATCGGGCGAGGTGCCGAGAATGGGAATGCCGGCAGCCTCGAGCGGCTTGGCGAGCTTGAGCGGCGTCTGGCCGCCGAACTGCACGATCAGGCCCAATAGCTCGCCCTTGCCGCGCTCGACCTCGACCAGCTCGATCACGTCCTCGGCGGTCAGGGGCTCGAAGTAGAGGCGGTCGGCGGTGTCGTAGTCGGTCGAGACCGTCTCGGGATTGCAGTTGACCATGATGGTCTCGTAGCCGGCCTCGCGCAGGGCGTAGACGGCATGGACGCAGCAATAGTCGAACTCGATGCCCTGACCGATGCGGTTGGGACCACCACCCAGGATGATGACCTTGCGCCGGTCGGTCGGCTCGGCCTCGCACTCGGCAGGCCGAAGACCGTCGCCCTCGTAGCATGAATAGAGATAGGGCGTGCGCGAGGCGAACTCGGCGGCGCAGGTATCGATGCGCTTGAACACCGGACGGATGCGCATGGCGCGGCGCTTCTTCGCCACGTCGGCGCCCGACTGGCCAGTGAGCTCGCCCAAACGCTCGTCGGAAAAGCCCTTCTTCTTGAGGTCGATGAATTCCTTGCCGTCGTTCGGCAGGCCCTTGGCGCGCAGTTCGGCCTCGATCTTCACTAGCTGCTCGATCTGACGCAGGAACCAGGGCTCGTACTTGGACGCGTGAGCGACCTCCTCGACCGACAGACCGAAGCGGAACGCCTGGGCGATGACCAGCACGCGGTCGGGCGTGGGCTTGGCCAGCGCGCCGACGATCGCTCCCTTGTCGGGTGCGCCCGCGATCTCGATTTCGTTGAGGCCGGTCAGTCCGGTTTCCATCGAGCGCAGCGCCTTCTGCAGCGACTCCTGGAAGGTCCGGCCGATCGACATCGCCTCGCCCACGCTCTTCATCGAGGTCGTGAGGATCGCCTCCGCTCCGGGGAACTTCTCGAAGGCAAAGCGCGGCATCTTGGTGACGACGTAGTCGATCGTCGGCTCGAACGAGGCCGGCGTCGTGCCGGTGATGTCGTTCAAGAGCTCGTCGAGCGTATAGCCGACGGCGAGACGCGCCGCGACCTTGGCGATCGGAAAGCCGGTGGCCTTCGACGCGAGCGCCGACGATCGCGAGACACGCGGGTTCATCTCGATCACGACCATGCGGCCGCTCGCCGGATCGACGGCGAACTGCACGTTCGACCCGCCGGTATCGACGCCGATCTCGCGCAGGCACGCGATCGAGGCGTCGCGCATGATCTGGTATTCCTTGTCGGTGAGCGTCAAAGCCGGCGCGACGGTGACCGAATCGCCGGTGTGAATGCCCATCGGATCGACGTTCTCGATCGAGCAGATGATGATGCAATTGTCGCGTCTGTCGCGCACCACCTCCATCTCGTACTCTTTCCAGCCCAGCACCGATTCCTCGACCAGCACCTCGCCTACCGGCGAGGCGTCGATGCCGCCCTGCACGATCTCGAAATATTCGTCGCGATTGTAGGCGATGCCGCCGCCGGTGCCGCCCAAGGTGAAGGACGGACGGATGATCGCCGGCAGGCCGACATGGTCGAGGGCGTTGATCGCCTCCTCACGATTGTGCACGACCTCGCTCTTGGGGCATTCCAGACCGATCTTGACCATGGCCTCGCGGAACAGCAGCCGGTCCTCGGCCTTGTCGATCGCCTCGGCGTTGGCGCCGATCAGTTCGACCTTGTGCTTCTTCAGCCGGCCGTCGCGATGCAGCGCCATCGCCGTATTGAGCGCGGTCTGCCCCCCCATCGTCGGCAGGATGGCGTCGGGCTTCTCCTTCTCGATGATGCGCGCCACCATGTCGGGCGTGATCGGTTCGACATAGGTCGCGTCGGCCAGGCCGGGATCGGTCATGATCGTGGCCGGATTCGAGTTCACCAGGATGACGCGATAGCCCTCGTCCTTCAGCGCTTTGCAGGCCTGCACGCCCGAATAGTCGAACTCGCAGGCCTGGCCGATGACGATCGGCCCCGCGCCGATCACGAGGATGCTCTTGATGTCTGTGCGCTTGGGCATTTGATGTCTTACTTGCCCTTGCTCTTGTCGATCATGTCGACGAAGCGATCGAACAGATAGTGGCTGTCGGTCGGACCGGGCGAGGCTTCGGGATGATACTGGACGGAGAAGGCCGGCTTGTCGGTGCAGCGCAGGCCCTCGTTGGTGCCGTCGAACAGCGAGACGTGGGTGACCTCGGCCGTCTCAGGCAGCGATTCGGGAACGACGCAGAAGCCGTGGTTCTGCGAGGTGATCTCGACCTTGCCCGTCGTCAGGTCCTTGACCGGCTGGTTGGCGCCGCGATGGCCACGCTCCATCTTGCGCGTCTTGCCTCCCAGCGTCAGCGCCAGGATCTGATGGCCCAGGCAGATGCCGAACAGCGGCACCTTCCTGTCGAGCACGCCTTGCACCGCCGGCACGCTGTAGTGCGCCGTCGCCGCCGGATCCCCCGGGCCGTTCGACAGGAACACGCCGTCGGGCTTGTGGCGCAGGATGTCCTCGGCGGAGGCCGTCGCCGGCACGACCGTGACCTTGCAGCCGGTGTTGGCGAGGCAGCGCAGAATATTGCGCTTGGCGCCGTAGTCGACGGCGACGACGTGATACTTCGGCTTGTCGAGCTTGCCGTAGCCCTTGCCCAGCGCCCACTTCGTCTCGTTCCAGCTGTAGGTCTGCTTGGTCGTCACCTCGATCGCGAGATCCATGCCGTCGAGCCCGGGCCATTCCTCGGCGAGCTGGCGCAGCTTGGGGATGTCGAACTCGCCATCCGGCGAGTTGACCACCACGCCGTTGGGAGCGCCGCCGTCGCGGATGCGCCGCGTGATGGCGCGCGTATCGACGCCGCACACGCCAGGCAGGTTGTGGCTCTTCAGCCAGTCGTCGAGTGGCTTGGCGGCACGCCAGTTGGCGGGCTCGGTGATGTCGCCGCGCAACACCACGCCGCGCGCGGCCGGATTGATGCTCTCGACGTCCTCGACATTGGTCCCGACATTGCCGACATGGGGAAAGGTGAAGGAGATGATCTGCCCGGCATAGGAAGGATCGGTGATGATCTCCTGATAGCCGGTCATCGAGGTATTGAAGCAGACCTCACCCACCGCGTGGCGGGCAGCACCGACCCCCTTGCCCCAAAACACAGCGCCATCAGCCAGCACCAGCGCGGCCGTGGCCCAACGCGGCGCGGCGTCTGTCGCGCCGGCGGTCTTGAGGTTTGCCATGATGAATTTCCGCTCTTTTGGCCCAACCGACCTCGCCCGGGGAGGCGACCTCGGAGCCGCGCGGTTTGTAACCAAGTGGTCGCACAGGGTCAAGGTGCTGCAGACTGCTAATTGGCAAGTGTTTTCAATTACTTATTTGCTTTGCCAACAGCGCCGCAGGTGTTTAGTTTCCGCCCTTCAATCGATCGGGGCACAACCATGCTGCGCGACAATCTGAACGAGGCGCTGAAGGAGGCCATGCGCGCCCGCGACATGACCACCGTAGGCGCCGTCCGCCTGATCCTGGCCAAGCTCAAGGAGGTCGATATCGCGGCCCGGACCGAGGCAAGCCGCGAGGGCGTGGCCGACGACCGCATTCTTTCCATGCTCCAGGGCATGATCAAGCAGCGAAACGAATCCGTGGCGCTCTACGAAAAGGGCAATCGCCCCGAGCTCGCCGAGAAGGAAAAGGCCGAAATCGCGGTCATCGAGCGCTTTTTGCCCAGGCAGATGGACGAGGCCGCCGTGACCGCGGCTGTCGCCGAGGCCGTGGCCTCGACCGGCGCCAGGTCGGTCAAGGACATGGGCGGTGTCATGGCCGTCCTGAAGGGCAAGTACGCCGGACAGATGGACTTCGCCAAGGCCTCTGCGGCAGTGAAGAAAGCGCTGACGAGCTAGTTATCGCATACTTGGTGCAAGAACTTATAGCCTGCGCGGCAGCCAGGGTGCTTCAGCCTGGCTGCTTCAGTGACAGCAATCCCCATTATCCCGAGGCGAGGGGCAAGCCGAGTCTACATTCAGTGTCAGGCGCCCTTTACACTGTCCCATGGCCTTCTCCCCGGGCTTCCTCGATGAATTGCGCGCGCGCCTCAGCCTGTCCGACCTCGTCGGACGCAAGGTCACGCTGAAGCGCAAGTCGGGCGCGGAATACTCGGGCCTCTGCCCATTCCACAACGAGAAGACCCCGTCATTCACGGTCAACGACAAGAAGGGCTTTTTCCACTGCTTCGGGTGCGGCGCGCATGGCGACGCGGTGGGCTTCGTCATGAAGACCGAGGGCCTGTCGTTCCCCGAGTCGGTGGAGAAGCTTGCCCGCGAGGTCAACCTGCCGGTGCCGCGCGCCACGCCCGTCGAGCGCGAGCGTGCCGAGCGCGCAGCGACCTTGCAGCAGGTCGTCGAAGAAGCATTGCGCTGGTTCCAGAAGCAGCTCCGGTTGCCGGTCGGGCGGCAAGGCCTCGACTACTTGCGCGGCCGAGGGCTGGAAGACGCCGCCATCGACGATTTCCGCCTGGGTTTCGCGCCCGATTCGCGCGACGGCCTCGTTGCCCATCTGAAGCGCGAGGAAATCCCGCTCGACAAGATCGTCGAGGCGGGCCTCGCCATCCACCCGGAAGACAGCAACCGCGAGCCCTACGATCGCTTCCGCGGCCGCGTGATGTTTCCCATCAACGACCGGCGCGGCCGCGTCATCGCCTTCGGCGGTCGCGTCATGGGCGCGGGCGAGCCCAAGTATCTCAATTCGCCCGAGACGCCGCTTTTCCACAAGGGTGCAAACCTCTACTGCCTCGATCGGGCCCGCCAGGCAGCCACGAAGGACAAGCCGGTCATCGTTGCCGAGGGCTACATGGACGTGATCGCGCTGCACGGCGCGGGTTTCACCGGCGCGGTAGCCGCACTTGGCACGGCGCTGACCGAAGGCCACCTCGCCGAGCTCTGGAAATTGGCCGACGAGCCATACCTCTGCTTCGACGGCGACAATGCCGGGAGACGTGCCGCCGGTCGCGCCGTTGAGCGCGCCCTGCCCATGCTGCGGGCCGGCAAGAGCCTGCGCTTCCTCTCCCTGCCCGCCGGCGAGGATCCTGACAGCTTGATCCGTACCCGGGGCGCCGACGCCATGCGGCGCAGCCTCGACCTGGCGAGGCCGCTGTCCGACATGGTCTGGAGCATGGCAACCGAGGGCAAGCCCACCGACACGCCCGAGCGGCGCGCCAGCCTGCAAGCCGCCCTCGAGAAGCGGGTGGACGAGATCGCCGACCCGGTCGTCCGCGACTACTACAGGACCGAGATGCGCAAGCGCATCCGCCCTATGCGCTGGCCCGAACGGGCGCCCTGGCAACCTGGCCAGCGCCGTCCTTTCCGTGGGCCTGGGCTTGAGCCTGCGCCCTTTGCCGCAGGTTCGGCCGCCCGTCGGGCCGGACTCGACCTCGACAGCTCGCGCCAAGTCCGGGCCCTTCTTGGCGCCCTGCTGGAGCGGCCGGCCATGCTGCATGTCCTGGCCGAGGACGTGTGGCGTTTGGACATCGCCAGCCCCGAACTGAACCGGCTGCGGACCGGACTTTTGGACGCTCTCTCCGTCGTTTCCGGAGGAATCGACCCGGCCGCCGAAGAAGCCCTTGCGGAAGTGTCAGATATGCCCCTTGAAGCCAGGCTGATCGAGGAGCATCTGGAGCGGTCGGGCCTTGGCCGGTTCGCAGCCGCGGCCCGAAGCCGGGCTCGGGAGGTCTTCCGGATCAACCCAGCCGACGACGACGGCTGGGTAGGCCAGTGGCGTCGGATGGCCAGCCACCTCCATCAGCTCGAATCCGCGCCAGAAGAGCTGAAACAGGCCGAGGAAGCCCTGGCCAAGGAATTGAACGAGGAGAATCTTCGCCGTATGGAGGCAGTCCTGGAGCGAATGCGGCGGGAAAGTATCGAATCAGGGACCGGATAGCGGGACTCTCGCCAAATCAGTGCAGTAACCTCTATCGCAGCTTGAAGTTAAGCCCCATATAGTAGAAGGGTAGTTTTGCGGGGCTCGCCCTCTCCGCTCCCCTTCTTGCATCAAAATCCCACGGCCCGACGGCCGTTTTATTAGTTTGTGCACCCAAGGATCAAGAATGGCGACCAAGACAGCGCCCGTTGCCCAGCCAGAAGCTACCGACACCCGCGAAGAGGGGCCCGATGCCCCCCTGCTCGACACCCTTGGCGCCGAGCTCAAGAAGCTCGTCCAAAAGGGCAAGGAGCGCGGCTACGTCACTTACGATGAACTGAACGCCGCCCTGCCCCCCGACGAGGTGTCCTCCGAGCAGATCGAGGACACCATGGCGATGCTCTCGGAAGCCGGCGTCAACGTGGTCGAGGCCGAGGAGCAGGAGGAGAGCCCCACTGCCACTCCGACGGAACCGGCAAAGACCGCCGTGGTTGCAGCCGAAGCCACCGGCGAGGACGAGGAACTCGGCCGCACCGACGATCCCGTGCGCATGTACCTGCGCGAGATGGGCAGCGTCGAGCTGTTGAGCCGCGAAGGCGAGATCGAGATCGCCAAGCGCATCGAGGCCGGCCAGGACAAGATGATCGGCGGCATCTGCGAGAGCCCGATGACGATCACCGCGCTGCTCATGTGGCGCGACGCGATCAACGAGGGCCGCATCCTGCTGCGTGACGTGATCGACCTCGAGGCGACGCAGGGCGGCGCGCCCGGCGAGGGCAAGGGTGTCATGGCGACGCCTCCCCCGGCGCCGGCCATCCCGCGTCCGGCGATGCCGCGCCTGGTGCGTCCCGCCGCACCGCCGCCGCAGGTCAATGGCGAGGGCAGCGCCGAGGGCGCGACGGAAGGCGGCGAGGAAGACGATGAGAACGCGCTGTCGCTGTCGGCGCTCGAGGAGAAGCTCAAGCCCGAGGTGCTGCGCAATCTGACGCGCATCGCCAAGGTCTATGTCGAGATGTCGAAGGTGCAGAACCGGCGCCTGTCGACCTTGAGCCGCGGCCAGAAGCCCAGCGCCGAGTTCGAGAAGAGCTACGAGAAGCACCGCAAGAAGATCGTCGAGCTGGTCCGGCAGGTGCACATCAACGCCAACCGTATCGAGCAGCTCAAGCTCTCGCTGTACGATCTGAACCGCAAGCTGATGATGCTGGAAGGCAAGCTGTTGCGGCTGGCCGAAGGCTTCCGCATCCCGCGCCAGGACTTCCTCGACAACTACCTGACGCACGAGATCGATCCGAACTGGCTCGAGAAAGTCGGCAAGCTCTCGGGCAAGGGCTGGAAGGACTTCGCCAAGAAGAAGGCGGTCGACGTCGAGAAGCTTCGCGCCGAAATCAAGATGATCTCCGACGGCGCCGGCGCGCCGATCTTCGAGTTCCGCCGCATGTGCAAGACCGTGCAGGACGGCGAGCGCGAGATGATGCGAGCCAAGAAGGAGATGATCGAGGCCAACCTTCGGCTGGTGATCTCCATCGCCAAGAAATACACCAACCGTGGCTTGCAGTTCCTCGACCTGATCCAGGAAGGCAACATCGGCCTGATGAAGGCGGTCGACAAGTTCGAGTACCGCCGCGGCTACAAGTTCTCGACCTACGCCACCTGGTGGATCCGGCAGGCGATCACCCGCTCGATCGCCGATCAGGCGCGCACCATCCGCATCCCGGTGCACATGATCGAGACCATCAACAAGCTGGTGCGCACCTCGCGCCAGATGCTGCACGAGATCGGCCGCGAGCCGACGCCGGAAGAGCTGTCGGAAAAGCTGCACATGCCGCTGGAGAAGGTGCGCAAGGTGCTGAAGATCGCCAAGGAGCCGATCAGCCTCGAGACGCCGATCGGCGACGAGGAGGACTCGCATCTGGGAGACTTCATCGAGGACAAGAACGCGGTGATCCCGCTCGAGGCGGCGATCCAGGGCAACCTGCGCGAAAGCACGACGCGGGTGCTGGCGACGCTGACGCCGCGCGAGGAGCGCGTGCTCCGCATGCGCTTCGGCATCGGCATGAATACCGACCATACGCTGGAAGAAGTCGGCCAGCAGTTCTCGGTGACCCGCGAGCGTATTCGCCAGA
>CADECW010000022.1 GCA_902825855.1 uncultured Rhodospirillales bacterium
CTCCGCTTCGCCTCGCTGCGCTCAGCTCCGGTCGGGATGACGGTGGGAGCGAGCAAACCGGTAGCGCAACTAGCGTAACTGTCTTAATGCCGTGCCGAGCCCAACCCATGGGGGGTGAAGCCTCCTTCGACCACAAGGTCGCTCGTTGAATGCAGTGCCTGCATCGGCCTACGCATTGCCGACGAGCAGCCCGCCGTTCCACCGGCGCGCCAGGGCCACGAGTGCCGCCATGCCGACGGCGCTGACCACGAACATGCCCAGAAACGCGTGCTGGCCATAGGCGCCGTAGAGCACGCCGGCGACCTGAAAGATCACGGCCTGCGCCGCTCCGGTACCGATCGCGTAGTAGACGCTCTGTCCCAGCGCCATGCCCGAGGACGGCAGCGCGCGCTGGATGAACGCCATGGCGCCGAGATGGCAGGCGGCGAAGGTCCCGGCATGCAAGGCCTGCAGCAGCACGAGCGCCCACAATTCGGTGGTGAAGGCCATGCCGAGCCAGCGCACCATGCCGCAGCCCAGGGCCAGCGCAATCATGCCGCAGACGCCGAGCCGCGCCAGAAGCCACGCGCTGCCCAGCATCAGCAGGATTTCCACGGCGACGCTCTCGGCCCACAGCAGGCTGATGGTGACGTCGTCGATACCGGCGGCGCGCCAGGTGAGGGTGCCGAAGCTGTAGAGCACGGCGTGGCTCGCCTGGCACAGGCCGGCCGCGACCATGAACAGCAGGAACGGCTTCGAGCGCAGCAGGTCGAGGATGCCGAACGGCGCATGCCGGGCCGCATCGCGATGATGCGCCTCGGCCTTCGGCAGCAGCAGGCCGAACGGCACGAGCAGGGCGATGCCGACGAAGCCGACATAGAGTACCCACGAGGGGCCGTTGCGGTCGACGGCGGCGCCGCAGGTCACCGCGCCCAGGATGAAGGCGACCGAGCTCCAGACGCGCAGGCTGCCGTAGTTGATGCCGCGCGCGCGGGTCTCGTTCACCAGCACACCGTCGTAGAGGGCCATGGTTGGCGCCCACACGCCGCCCCACACCATCGTCACCGCCAGGATGGCGAGGAAGCCGTAGGAGAACTGGTAGCCGGTCATCAGGAGCGTTGCCGTCGCCGCCAGCACCAGGATGACGCCGCGCACATTGCCGATGCGATGCGCCACCCAGCCGATGACGAGCGTCGCGGCTACGCTCACCAGCTGCCGGCTCATGAAGAGCGTGCCGATCTCGGCATCCTCGACGCCGCGATCGCGCAGCCATACCGGCCAGTAGCTCATGAAGGCGCCGGAAGCGAAGAAGTAGGCCGCGCCGTATCCGGACAGCCTGACCGCGGTGATCAACGCGGTCATGACGGGGCCTTCATCGGCAGCTTGGCCCTAAGCGGCGAACTCGCGGCGCACCTGTTCGGAATGCTGACCCACCGTCGGCACGTCGCCCAGCCGCTCCGGCTCGCCGTTCCACGACGCGGCGAGCGCCGGCATGGACACGTCGCCCGCGGTCGTGCCGAAGACGACACGGCGGAGCTGCGGATGGCCCGAGAGATCGTCGACCGAGCTCACGCGCGCCCAGGCGATCTGCGCCGCATCGAGGCGGGCCGCCAGATCGGCGAACGTCTGGCCGCCGAAGCTCTTCTGCACGATGGCGTTGGTGTCGTCGCGCCGCGCATTGCGCGCCTTGTTGGTGGCGTAGTCGGGCTCCTTCTCCAGGCCCGGCCGGTCGAGCACGCCGTGGCACAGCCGCTCGAACTCGCGGTCGTTCTGGATCGAGATCAGGACGGGCACCTTGTCGGCGGTCTGGTAGACGCCGTAGGGCGCGATGAAGGGATGCGTGAGGCCGAGCCGCGGCCAGTCGTAGTTGGAGTAGTCCTTGGCCAGCACCGGCACTGTCATCCACTCGGCCATGGCGGAGAACAGCGAGACCGCGATGGCACGGCCCTCGCCGGTCCGCTGGCGGGCCAGCAGCGCCTCCAGCACGGCGGCGTGGGCATACATGCCGGTGCCGATGTCGGTAGCCGAGATGCCGACGCGACCGGGACCCTCGGGCGTTCCGGTGATCGAGGCAAGACCGCTCTCGGCCTGCACCAGCAGATCGTAGGCGCGGCGATTGCGGTAAGGGCCTTGCTCGCCATAGCCCGAGATGTCGACGGTGATCAGCCGCCGGTTCGCTGCGCGCATCGCCTTCGAGCCGAAACCCGCGCGTTCCGCAGCGCCCGGCGCCAAATTCTGGATCAGCACGTCGGCTCGGGAGATCATGCGATGCAGCAACGCGAGATCATTCTTGTTCTTGAAATCGAGCGTGACCGACTGCTTGCCGCGGTTCAGCCAGACGAAGTAGCTCGACTGGCCGTGCACGTAGGCGTCATAGGCGCGGGCGAAATCTCCCTCCGGCCGCTCGATCTTGATCACGCGCGCACCGGCATCCGCCAGGCGGGCGGCACAATAGGGTGCGGCCACGGCCTGCTCGACGCTGATCACCAGCAGCCCTTCAAGCGCTCCAGACATCGTCAACTCATTTCCATGGATAGTCGCGTCACCGCTTCGAGTAACATGTCGTGTCGATCAAGACCAACCTTGCCGACAGTCGGTGAGATGAGCTTTCCGACCAAAGTCCAATGGAGAGGGAATGACGTGGGGCCTACCCTCCGCCTCGCTCCCGAGGGAACCGATGCCGCCCGACGCCCTTGCCCTTTACGCCACCGTCATCCTGCTCCTGCCGATGGCCTGTTTCTTCCTGTCGTCGCCCACCTTCCTGCTGGTCGGGTTGGAAATTCCGGAAGTGACTCAGCTGCTGCGCGGGCTGTTCAACGGCTACTTCATCGTCATGGGAGTAGCCGGAGTCGTTTCGGCCACGGCCTATGTGGTTGCGGGGCGTCCGGTCTTCGCAGTTGGCGCGCTCGCCGTTGCGACCGTGGCGGTGATGGCGCGGCGCTGGTTCCTGCAGCATATGGATGCCGAGCTGCAGGCCAGGGCGGCAGGAGAGGCGGCGGCCGTGCCACGGCTTCGGGCCTTGCATCTCAAGGGCATGCTGCTCAACGCCATTCTCCTGGCCACCGTCGTCGCCAACGTGCCGCTCGTCGTCTGACGCCGGTCGGCCCGCCAGTCAAGCGCACGAGCTGCGAAGTTCTGAACTGCAAGCGCTGGTCCCCCGGCGTTGTTGCTTTGCCGTTCGATCGCGTCATTGTGCAAACGAACAGAATGAGGTGAGCACCAGATGCCGGGACCGCTTGCGGGCGTGCGTGTGATCGATCTGACGGCGGTGCTGCTGGGACCGTTCGCCACCCAGCACCTGGCCGACATGGGCGCCGACGTCATCAAGGTCGAACCACCGGAAGGCGATCTCCTGCGCGTGTCGGGCGGCTCGATGGGGCGCGACAAGAACATGGGGCCGATCTACATGGCGGCCAACCGCAACAAGCGCTCGCTCTGCCTCGACCTCAAGAAGCCGGCCGCCTGCGCCGTCCTGAAGGAGCTGGTGAGGAAGGCCGATCTCTTCATCCACAACAGCCGGCCGCAGGCGATCGAGCGCCTGGGCCTGGGCTACGAGGACCTTAAGAAGGTCAATCCGTCGATCATCTACGCCTATTCCCTCGGCTATGCGCGCAAGGGGCCCTACGGCCACAAGCCCGCCTTCGACGACCTGGTGCAGGGTGTGAGTGGCGCGGCTTCGCTGCAGTCACGGGTCGATGGTCTGCCGCCGCGCTTCATGCCGAGCCTGATCGCCGACAAGACGACGGGGCTTCATCTCTGCATCGCCGTGCTGGGCGCGCTCTATCATCGCCAGAGAACCGGCGAGGGCCAGATGATCGAGGTGCCGATGCTGGAGACCCTGGCTTCGTTCTGGCTGACCGAGCACCTGTTCGGCGCCACCTGGACGCCCGAGCGTGGGGCGATGGGCTACGACCGCATCATCAACAAGTTCCGCAATCCCTTCAAAACCAGGGATGGCTATATCTGCGCGTTGCCCTACACCGACGCCCACTGGCTCACCTTCTTCGAGCTCGCCGGCCGCCCCGACCTCAGCAAGGAGCAGCGCTTCATCGACCGCAACGAACGCGCCAAGCATTTCAGCGAGCTCTACCAGGTCCTGGCTTCGCTGCTCGAGCATCGCCCGACCGAGGAATGGCTGGAGATGTTCGACAAGGCCGATATCCCTGCAATGCCGGTGCGGACCCTCGAAGACCTGTTGGACGATCCGCATCTCAAGGCGACCGGCTTCTTCACCGAGCGTGAGCATCCGACGGAGGGACCGATCACGACCTTTGCAAGTCCGCTCGACTTCGAGAAGACCAAGGTCGAGTTCCGCCGCCACGCGCCGCGCATTGGCGGCGACGGCGAGGAGGTGCTGCGCGAGGCGGGCGTAAGCGACGCGGAGATCGCCACGCTGAAGGCGGACAAGGCCCTGATCGTCCCGGCGGCAATGGCCCAGTGAATTCTGACGTGACGACGATCGACGGCGCCTACATTCCGGGCACGGCGTCGGGGCCTTACCCCACGCGTCCCGGCAACCGCGTGCGCGCTCTCATTGACGGGCCGTCGATCATGCGGCGGATCGGCGAGGCGGTCGCCAATGCGCGTCACAGCATCTGGGTGGCCGTGGCCTTCTATTCCGGCGACTTCCTGTTGCCGGAAGGGCAGGAACCGCTGTTCGACGTGCTCGATCGCGCGGTCGCGCGCGGCGTCGACGTGCGCCTGCTGATCTGGCGTCCCAATCGCGAAAGGCCGCACGGTCCTCGCACGTTCGGCGGTTCCGCCGAGCAGCGCGCCTTGCTCGCGCGGCGCGGCTCGCAGCTCAAGATCCGCTGGGACCAGGCGGCCACGGTGTTCTGCCAGCATCAAAAGAGCTGGGTGATCGATGCCGGCCAGCCATCGGAGACGTCGTTCGTCGGCGGACTCAACCTCACCAGCGTCGGCATGCGCCTGCACGACGTCTATGTCGAGGTGACCGGACCTGCGGCAACCGATGTGCGTCACAATTTCGTCGAGCGCTGGAACGAGTCGAGCGATCGCCACGCAGCCGACGGCAATTGGTGCTGCGATGCCAGTGACGAACTGCCCTATGCCGACCAGTCGCGGCCTCCGTGCGGGACGAGCACCGTACAGATCCAGCGCATGCTCGATGCGCGCCGCTATCCGCCGCACCGCGTCGAGCGATCGATCCTGGAGCAATACCAGCGCGCCATCGACGCGGCGCGCCGCACGATCTACCTGCAGAACCAGGCGATCCCCGTTCCGGAGGTCGCCCGCCACCTGGTTGCGGCCGTCGAGCGCGGCGTCGAGATCGTGATGCTCGTCCCGGCGGTTCCCGAGGGCTACGTCTTCGAGGCGCGCCTCGATCCCGCCGAGGCGTCGCGATTCTGGGGGATCGAGGCGCTGGGGCGTCACGCCAACTTCACGCTGGCGGGCCTTGCCGATATGCACGATGGCAGACGAAGCGCCACTTACGTCCACGCCAAGATGATGGTGGTCGACGACGTCTGGGCCACCGTCGGCTCGTGCAACCTGCATCCGTTCTCGCTAAACGGGCACACCGAGATGAATGCCTCGGTCTGGGACGCCGACTTCGCGTGCACCTTGCGCGATACGCTGTTCACCATGCATCTCGGGGTAGAGACCGCGTCCCTCGATGACCGGGCTGCATTGCGGATGTTCCGGGACATCGCCCGCGCCAACCGCGACAGATTGGAGCGTGGTGAGCCCGACTGGCAGGGTCGCGTTTTCGCTTTGGAGCCTGAGACTTACGGGTTCGAGCCGGGCGTGAAGTCCGATCTGACGTAAGGTGCGTTCTACGTAAACTTGTTCCGCGTCGCGGCGAATAAAGCCGCGATCCGGCTCCATCGCGCTTGTCCCGATTGGCTTCGTGGCTAAACTCCGGCGCAAACGAAGGCGTTCCGGGAGGGTTGTATGGACCTCGCTTTTACACCTGAGGAGCAGAAATTCGCAGACGAAGTGCGCGCCTTCGTGCGCGCCAATCTGCCCGCCGAGATCCGTGACAAGGTGAAGAACGGCAAACACCTGATCCGCGACGACTACATGCGCTGGCAGCAGGCGCTCGGGAAGCAGGGATGGCTGGTCTACACTTGGCCCAGGAAGCACGGCGGTCCGGGCTTCACGCCGGCCGAGCGGTACATCTTCGAGAACATCTGCGCCGAGGAATACGCGCCCGGCATCATCCCGTTCGGCACCAAGATGGTCGGGCCGGTAATCTACACCTTCGGCAATGACGAGCAGAAGGCCAAGTTCCTCGAGCCGATCCGCAAGAGCACCGTGTGGTGGTGCCAGGGCTATTCCGAGCCGGGCTCGGGCTCCGATCTCGCGAGCCTGCGCACCAAGGCGGAGAAGCAAGGCGACCACTACATCGTCAACGGCTCGAAGACCTGGAACACGATGGGCCATTGGGCCGACTGGATCTTTTGTCTGGTGCGCACCGATCCCAAGGCCAAGCCGCAGGAAGGCATCTCCTTCCTGCTGATCGACATGAAGACGCCGGGGATCACCGTGAAGCCGATCATCATGGCCGACGGCGGCCACGAGGTGAACGAGGTCTTCTTCGACAACGTCAAGGTCCCGGTCGCCAACCTGATCGGCAAGGAGAACGAGGGCTGGACCTGCGCCAAGTTCCTGCTGGCCAACGAGCGGCTCGGCATTGCCGCCGTGCCGCAGTCCAAGCGTGGCGTCGAGGCGCTGAAGGATATCGCCCGCGCCGAGCAGGACGACGGCCGGCCGCTGATCGAGAACCAGAGCTTCGCCGAGAAGATCGCCGACCTCGAGATCCAGGTTACGGCGCTGGAGTACACCGAGCTGCGCGTGCTCTCGACCATGGCGCATGGCGGACAGCCTGGCCCGGAAGTGTCGGGCCTCAAGGTCAGGGGCTCGGAGATCCAGCAGCGCATCGCCGAGCTCACCATGGAAGCGGTCGGCGAATACGCTGCGCCTTACCTGCCGGGCCTGCTATGGCAGGGTTCCAATGAGGAGCCGGTCGGGCCGGCCTATGCGCATCTCGCGGCGCCGCGCTACTTCAACACACGCAAGACCACGATCTACGGCGGCAGCAACGAGATCCAGAAAGGGATCATCAGCAAAATGGTGTTGGGACTGTAAATGGACCTCGCGCTCAAACCTGAACACAAGGCATTCGCCGACGAAGTCCGCGCCTTTGCGCGCGCCAATCTGTCCGCCGCCACGAAGGCCAAGACCTTTTCGGGCAAGCACTACGACAAGGACGATCACATAGACTGGCAGCAGGCGCTCGGCCGCCAGGGCTGGCTCGCCTACACCTGGCCCAGGAAATACGGCGGCCCGGGCTGGGACGTGACGCAGCGCTTCCTGTTCGAGAACGTCCTCGCCGAGGAGGGCGCGCCGCGTATCATCCCGTTCGGCCCCAAGATGGTCGGGCCGGTGATCTACACTTTCGGCACGGACGAGCAGAAGGAACGCTTCCTGCCCGGCATCCGCAGCTCCGAAGTGTCGTGGTGTCAGGGCTACTCCGAACCGGGCGCCGGTTCCGACCTCGCATCGCTGCGCACCCGCGCGGTGCGCCTGACCGACCAGTCCGGCGAGCATTACATCGTCAACGGCCAGAAGACCTGGACCTCGTTCGCCCATTGGGGCGACTGGATCTTCTGCCTGGTGCGCACCAATCCCGACGCCAAGCCGCAGGAGGGCATCTCCTTCCTGCTGATCGACATGAAGTCGCCGGGCGTCACGGTGCGGCCCATCATCATGCTGGACGGCGCGCATCACGTGAACGACGTGTTCCTCGACAACGTCAAGGTCCCGGTCGCCAACCGCATCGGCAAGGAAGGCGAGGGCTGGACCTGCGCCAAGTTCCTGCTGGCCAACGAGCGGCTCGGCATCGCCGAGGTGCCCGCCTCCAAGCGTGGCGTGCGCTCGTTGCGCGACATCGCCCGCGCCGAGCCGGCGAACGGCGCCACGCTGGCCGACGATCCGGCGTTCACGGCGCAGATCGCCGATCTCGACCTGCAGGTCCAGGCGCTGGAGATGAGCGAGCTGCGCGCGCTCTCGACCATGGCGCTGGGCGGCGCGCCGGGGCCGGAGGTCTCGACGCTCAAGATTCGGGGGTCGGAGATCCAGCAGCGCATCACCGAGCTCACGATGGAGGCGGTCGGCGAATATGCCGCGCCCTACCAGCCCGGCATGCTGTTTCAGAATACCAACGAGACGCCGGTCGGCACCGACCATGCGCCACCCGCCGCGCCGCGTTATTTCAATTTCCGCAAGACGAGCATCTACGGCGGCAGCAACGAAATTCAGAAGAACATCGTCTCGAAGATGGTCCTCGGGCTATAAACGCCTGGAGATCTGGAGGAATAGAAATGGACCTGTCCCTTTCCGACGAACAGAAGCAGCTGCAGGATGCTGCCGAGCGCTTCGTTCGCGACAAATACGCCTTCGACACCCGGCGCAAGATCGCCGCGAGCGAGAAGGGCTGGCTGCCGGAGAACTGGGCGCAGATGGCCGAGCTGGGCTGGCTCGGCATGGCGTTCTCCGAGGAGGATGGCGGCTACGGCGGCGGGCCGATCGAGACCATGATCGTCATGGAGCAGTTCGGCAAAGGCCTGGTGCTGGAGCCGTTCCTGCCGACCGTCGTGCTGGGCGGCGGGATGATCGCCAAGGCCGGCAGCAAGGCCCAGAAGGAAGCGCTGCTCCCGCCCATGATCGAGGGCAAGAAGCAGTTCGCCTTCGCCTGGCTGGAGCGCCAGTCGCGCTACAATCTGGCCGACGTGTCTCTCAAGGCGACCAAGGAGGGCAATGGCTGGTCGCTGTCGGGCCACAAGGGCGTCGTCTACAACGCGCCGTCGGCCGACGACATCATCGTGCTCGCCCGCACCTCGGGCAGCGCGCGAGAGGAGAAGGGACTGACGCTGTTCGTGGTCGACGGCAAGGCCAAGGGCATCACCCGCCGCGACTACCCGACCCAGGATTCGCTGCGCGCCTCGGAACTCACCTTCGACAAGGTCTCGGTCGGCGCCGATGCCGTGCTGGGCAAGGTCGATGACGCCTTCGGCGTGGTCGAGGATGCGGTGGATCATGCCATCGTCGCGCTGTGCGCCGAGGCGACCGGCTGCATGGACGCGATCAATGCTGCTACCCTGGAATACATCAAGACGCGCAAGCAGTTCGGCGTGCCGATCGGCAAGTTCCAGGTGCTGCAGCATCGCATGGTCGACTGCTTCACCAACGCCCAGGAAGCGCGCTCGATGACCTTGATGGCGTCGCTCAAGATCGACGACAAGGACCCCGTCGTCCGCCGCAAGGCCGCCTCGGGCGCCAAGGTGCAGATCGGCAAGTCGGGCAAGTTCTGCGGCCAGAGCGCCGTGCAGATGCACGGCGGCATGGGCGTCACCGACGAACTCTCGGTCAGCCACTACTTCAAGCGGCTGACCATGATCGACCTGATGTTCGGCAACCAGCAGCATCACCTGACGCGCTACAGCAATCTTGCGATGGCGGCGTAAGGTCGTCTTCATTCGGGGCGGGGACATCCAGGTCCCCGTTCATCTCCAGTGCGGAGGCAGGGTCATGGCATACGAAACGGTGCAGGTGCGTAAGCTCACCGGCGGCTGCGGCGCCGAGGTCCTGGGCATCGATCTCAAGTCGATGAGCAATCGCCAGTGGGACGAGGTGCAACAGGCCTTCGCCGAGCATGGCGTCATCTTCTTCCGCGACCAGGAGCTCACGCCCGATCAGCACCTCGAGTTCGCGCGCCGCTGGGCGCCGATCGACGTCAACCGCTTCTTCACGGCGGTCGAGGGCTATCCCGAGATCGCCGAAGTGCGCAAGGAGCCCGAGCAGAAGACCAACATCGGCGGCGGCTGGCACACCGACCACAGCTACGATGCCGAGCCGGCCATGGGCTCGATCCTGCTGGCGCGCGAGCTGCCGGAGGAGGGCGGCGACACGCTGTTCGCCAACATGTACCGCGCCTTCGAGACGCTGTCGCCCGGCCTGCAACACACGCTTGAGGGCATGAAGGCCGTGCACGGCTCGGCGCATATATTCGGCGCCAAGGGCGTCAACGCGAAAAACCCCGAATCCGCCGGCCGTTATGGCAATCAAGAGCTGGTGGGCGACGATGTCGTACACCCGGTGGTGATCCGTCACCCGCTGAGCGGCCGCAAGTCGCTCTATGTCAATCCGGCCTTCACCTTGCACTTCGAGGGCTGGTCGGTCGAGGACAGCAAGCCGCTGCTGGAATATCTCTATCGCCATGCGTCGCGGCCGGAATTCACCTGCCGCTTCCGCTGGCGGGAAGGCTCGATCGCCTTCTGGGACAACCGCGCGACCTGGCACTACGCCGCCAACGACTACAGCGGCGAGCGCCGTTTGATGCACCGCGTCACCGTCGCCGGTTGCAGCCTGCAAGCGGCGACGAATTGATCGAGGTTGCCGCTCCAGGCTGATGGTCGCGCGTGGGCGGTCAGTGCAGGGCCTGCCACAAGAGTGCAAGGCCCGAGACCACCATCACGATGTCCAGCATGTACTGGAAGGCGGCCACGCTCAGCCGCTCGACGATCATACGGGCAAGATAGGTGCCGGCCATGACCGAGGAGCCGGAGATCAGGCCCTTGACGACGATTTCCGTCGGTAGGGCGCCGAACTGCCTGAATGTAAGGGCCTTGCTGATGTAGAGGGCAAGCGAGCCTGCCGCTTCTGTGGCGATGAAGGCGCCTTTGACCAGGCCGTAGGCGGCGAAGGTCGGCACGCTGAGCGGCCCGGTCGAGACGACGATGCCGGTGAGGAAGCCGATCACGCCGCCGGCGACGACCAGTCCGCCGAAGCCGATCGTCATGTTGCGCGAGGCAAGCCAGCGGCGCCCCGGCACCATGGCGAGGAAGAAGAGGCCGAGGGCCACCTCGACCGTGTTCTCGGGCAGCACGAGCAGGGTGCGCGCGCCCAGCGCCGCGGCGGGGATCCCGCCCAACGCATAGGCGGCGACAGCGCGCCAGTCGATCTCGCGCCACCACGAGGTGATCTTGGCGAAGTTCGACATCAGGGCGACGATCGCCATGATCGGCACGGCCTCGCGCGGACCGAAGACGATGACCAGAACGGGCAGCAGGATGACGGTGGCGCCCGTGCCGACGATGCCGCTCACCGTTCCGGCGACGAAGCCGACGGAGAGGACGAGGGCATAGCTCAGCATCCCGACGACATCAGTATCCGATGTTCGGCCGCAGCCACTTCTCGGCCTGCTCGATCGCAACGCCGCGTCGCCGGGCATAGTCCTCGACCTGATCGGAGCCGATGCGTGCGACGCCGAAATACGCCGCCTCGGGATGGGCGAAGTAGTAGCCCGACACTGCCGCCGTCGGCAGCATGGCGAAGCTCTCTGTCAATGTCATGCTGGCGTTCTGGCCGGCGTTGAGCAGCCGGAACAGCTCGGGCTTCTGGCTATGGTCGGGACACGCGGGATATCCCGGCGCCGGCCGGATGCCGCGATACTTCTCGCGGACCAGCTCTTCGTTCGAAAGCGCCTCGTCGGGCGCGTAGCCCCACAGCGTCTTGCGCACACGCTCGTGCAGGCGCTCGGCGAAGGCTTCGGCCAGGCGGTCGGCCAGCGCCTTCAACAGGATGTCCGAATAGTCGTCGTGGTCGGCTTTGAAGCGCGCCAGATGGGCCTCGATGCCGTGGCCCGCGGTGACGGCAAAGCCGCCGATCCAATCGGCTTCCGGCGAGATGAAGTCGGCCAGGCACATGTTGGCGCGGCCCGAGCGCTTCTCGACCTGCTGGCGCAGGAAGTAGAGCCGCGAGGTCTCCTTGGTCCGGCTCTCGTCCTCGTAGAGCACGACGTCGTCGCCGTCGCGCCGGCACGGCCAGAAGCTCACCACGCCCTTCGCGGTCAGCCACTTCTCGCGCACGATGTGCTCCAGCATCTTGCGGGCGTCGCCGTAGAGCTTGCGCGCACTCTCGCCCACGACCTTGTCGTCGAGGATGGCCGGGTAGTTGCCGGCCAGCTCCCAGGCGCGGAAGAACGGCGTCCAGTCGATGCGCTCGATCAGCTCGTGCAGCGGATACTCCGCGAAGATGCGCGTGCCGGTGACCGCGGGCCTGGGCGGCGTGTAGGCGGCCCAGTCGATCGGATAGGCATTGGCGCGCGCCAATTCCAGCGGCACCAGCTTTTCCTTCTTACCGTCGCCGCGCTCGATGCGGATCGCCTCGTACTCGGCTGCCACCTTGGCTGCGAACTCGCGCGCCTGGCTGCCCGATTCCGAGGTCAGCGCCGTGCAGACGCCGACCGCGCGCGAGGCGTCGAGCACGTGCACCGTCGTGCCGTCGTAGCGCGGCGCGATCCTGAGCGCGGTATGGACCTTGGAGGTCGTGGCGCCGCCGATCAGCAGCGGCACCTTGAAGCCCTGGCGCGTCATCTCCTCGGCCACCGTCACCATCTCGTCGAGCGACGGAGTGATCAGGCCGGACAGGCCGATCATGTCGGCCCGGTTGTCGTTGGCGGACTTCAGGATCTCCTGGAACGGCACCATGACGCCGAGGTCGATGACCTCGAAGTTGTTGCACTGCAGGACCACGCCGACGATGTTCTTGCCGATGTCGTGGACGTCGCCCTTGACCGTCGCCATGACGATCCGGCCCTTCGACCGCGACGTCGTGGTCTTCTCGGCCTCGATGTAGGGCAAGAGGTGCGCCACCGCCTTCTTCATGACGCGCGCGCTCTTGACGACCTGCGGCAGGAACATCTTGCCCGAGCCGAAGAGATCGCCGACGACGTTCATCCCGGCCATCAGCGGGCCTTCGATGACCTCGATCGGCCGCGCGATCTGGCGGCGCGCCTCCTCGGTGTCCTCGACGACGAACTGATCCATGCCCTTGACCAGGGCGTGCTCCAGGCGCTTTTCGACCGGCCAGCTTCGCCATTCCGCGTCCTGGGTCTCGGCGACTTCGCCGGTGCCCTTGTACTTGGGCGCCAGCTCGAGCAGTCGCTCGGTCGAGTCCGGCCGGCGGTTGAGGATCACGTCCTCGCAGGCGTCCCGCAGCTCCTGCGGGATCTGGTCGTAGACTTCGAGCTGGCCGGCATTGACGATGCCCATGTCCATGCCCGCCTGGATGGCGTGGTACAGAAACACCGAGTGCATGGCCTTGCGCACCGGCTCGTTGCCGCGGAACGCGAAGGAGAGGTTCGAAACGCCGCCCGAGATCTTGACGTTGGGGCAGCGCTGCTTGATCTCACGCGTCGCCGCGATGAAGTCGACACCGTAGTTGTCGTGCTCCTCGATGCCGGTGGCGACCGCGAAGATGTTGGGATCGAAGATGATGTCCTCGGCCGGGAACCCGACCTGGTTCACCAGGATGTCGTAGGCGCGGGCGCAGATCTCGACCTTGCGCTGCTTGGTGTCGGCCTGGCCCTTCTCGTCGAACGCCATGACCACGACCGCAGCACCGTAGCGGCGCACCTTGCGGGCATGCTCGACGAACGGCTCGATGCCCTCCTTCATGGAAATCGAGTTCACGATCGGCTTGCCGGCGACGCACTTCAGCCCGGCCTCGATCACGCTCCACTTGGAGCTGTCGATCATGATCGGCACGCGGGCGATGTCGGGTTCCGAGGCGATCAGCTTCAGGAACGTGTCCATCGCCTTCTCGGCGTCCAGGAGGCCCTCGTCCATGTTGACGTCGATGATCTGGGCGCCGCTCTCGACCTGCTGGCGCGCGACCTCGATCGCGGACGTGTAGTCGCCTTCCAGGATCAGCTTCTTGAAGCGGGCCGATCCCGTGACGTTGGTGCGCTCGCCGATGTTGATGAAGGTGGCGCGCGGTACGCTGTTGTTGGACTCGTCGGACATCAGAAGAAACTCGCTGCCTCCATGCCGGAGAGGCGAAGCGCCGGGGGCAGGGCATGCCACTGTCGCGGCTTCGCATCCTTAACCGCTTCGGCGATCGCCTTGATGTGCGCCGGCGTCGTGCCGCAGCAGCCACCGACCATGTTCAGCCAGCCGTTCTCGGCCCAGCCCTTGACCAGCTTGGCCGTCATCTCCGGCGGCTCGTCATAGGCGCCGAGCTCGTTGGGCAGGCCGGCGTTGGGATAGACGCAGAGCATGCCCTCGACCTGCGGGTTGAGGGCATTCACGTAAGGATGCAGCTCGGTGGCGCCGAAGCTGCAATTCAGACCCATGGTCAATGGCCTGGCGTGACGCACCGAGTGCCAGAACGCCTCGACGGTCTGGCCCGAGAGGTTGCGGCCGGCGAGGTCTGTCAGGGTCATAGACACCATGACCGGCAGTTCCTCGCCGCGCGACTCGGCCGCCTCGTCGGCGGCGACCAGGGCAGCCTTGGCGTTCAGCGTGTCGAACACCGTTTCGATCAGGATGAAGTCGACGCCTCCGTCGAGAAGCGCGTCGACCTGCTCGCGGTAGATGCCCTTCACCTCGTCGAAGGTGACGGCGCGATAGCCCGGATCGTTGACGTTGGGCGATACCGACAGCGTCTTGTTGGTCGGACCGAGCGCGCCGACGACGAAGCGCGGCTTGTCGGGGGTCCTGGCGGTCGCGGCGTCGGCGCAGGCGCGGGTGAGCCTGGCTGCTGCCAGGTTCACTTCGCGCGCCATGCCGGCGATGCCGTAGTCGCTCAGGCTGATGGCATTGGCATTGAAGGTGTTGGTGGCAAGGATGTCGGCGCCGGCATCGATATAGGCGTTGCAGATCTCGCTCACGACATCGGGCCGCGTCAGGTTCAGAAGGTCGTTGTTGCCCTTCTGGTCATGGCTGAAGGACCGCCCGGCGCGGAAGCCTTCCTCGTCCAGCCGGTAGGTCTGGATCATGGAGCCGTATGGGCCGTCCTTGACCAGGATTCGCTCGCTGCCGATCTCGCGAAGCAGCTCGGCTTTTGCAGCGCGTGCCTGATTCGTCATTGCGGTCGCACTCCCAGGAGATGGCAGATCGCGAACGTGAGATCGGCGCGGTTCAGCGTATAGAAGTGGAACTGATCCACGCCTTCGTCGCGCAGGCGGCGGCACAGGTCGCCGGCCACCGTGGCGGCGATCATCCGTCGGGTCTCGACGTCATCTTCCAGCCCGTCGAACATGTTGGCGAGCCACGACGGCACCTTGGAACCGCACAGGCCGGCCATCTTGGTGATGCCCTGGAAGTTAGAGACCGGCATGATGCCCGGCACGATCGGCACGTTGATGCACGCCGCCGCGGCGTGGTCGCGGAATCGCAGGAAGTCGTCGGCCTCGAAGAAGAACTGCGTGATGCAGCGGTCGGCGCCGGCATCGACCTTGCGCTTGAGATTCTCGAGGTCGGCCTTGGCGTCCGCCGAATCAGGGTGCTTTTCGGGATAGCAGGCGGCGCTGATCTGGAACGCACCGATCTTCTTCAGCCCGCCGATCAGTTCGGCCGCATTGGCATAGCCGCCGGGATGGGGGCTGTACTTGCCGCCCATTCCGCCCGGCGGGTCGCCGCGTAGCGCCACGATATGGCGGATGCCGGCGTCCCAGTAGGCACGCGCGACCTCGTCGATCTCGCCCTGGGTGGCGCCGACGCAGGTGAGGTGAGCCGCGGCGTCGACCCCGGTCTCCTTCTTCAGTCGGGCAACGGTCTCGTGCGTGCGCTGGCGCGTCGAACCGCCGGCGCCGTAGGTCACGGAGAAGAACGTCGGCTTGAGCGGCGTGAGACGGGTAACCGTCTCCCACAGGCTGCGCTCGGCGGCCTCGGTCTTGGGCGGGGAGAACTCGAACGAGACTTTCAGCCGTTGCGGCGCGCGCGCCGGGAATTCGGCGCCGGAAACGCTGTACGGGCCGCCGAGGGGACCGGTATCGGGACTCATCGGGAAACTCCATGGGCGGGTTGAGCGACGTGGCGCGCCGAGGTGCGCGCCGGCAGTTCACGCTCGCCGCGCCAGATGCCGGTCATCAGGCGGCGGCCGGGAAAGTGGATCGGCTCGAGCGGGTTCAAGCCGGCGCTGCGGAGCCAGCCCTGCACCTGGTTGTCGGCGAAGCCGAGATGGACATGGGCGTGCTCGCGCTTCAGCTCGACCAGATCGTGCGGCGAGAAATCGACCACCAGCACGACGCCGCCCGGTCGCACCACGCGCGCCGCTTCGCTCAGCGCCGCCGCCGGATCGTCGGCGTAGTGCAGCACGTGGTGGATGGTGACCACGTCGAAGGAAGCGGCTTCGAAGGCGAGAGCGTACATGTCGCCCTGACGGACGTCGGCATTGTCGATGCCGGCCTTGGCGAGGTTGGCCCGGGCCAGCGCCAGCATCTCGCGCGACTGGTCGATGCCGACAGCCTGCTCGACCTTGGGCGCCAGCACCTCGAGCAGCCGGCCCGTGCCGGTGCCGATGTCGAGCAGCCTGCGCGCTCCGACAGGCAGGTGATGGGCAAGCGCCCGCTCGATCTCACGGTCGGCCACATGCAGGGCGCGCAGTTCGTCCCAGCGCTGGGCATTGTCGCGGAAGAAACGCACAGCAGCCGTCTGGCGGCGCTGCTGCAGGGCGTCCAGGCGGGCCCGGTCGGCGGCGATCCGGGCGTGCTTGGGATCGATCCGGCGCACGAATTCCCTTACCAGCGCAGCATCGTCGCTCGAGGTCACGAGGCGAAAGCGGGTGAACTGGGCTTCGCGGAAGCGCTCGAGCAGGCCGGCTTCGACCAGCAGCTTCAGATGGCGTGAGACCCGCGGCTGGCTCTGTCCCAGCACATGCACGTAGTCGCTGACCGTCAGATCCTCGCGCGCCGCCAGCGCCACGATGCGCAGCCGCGTGTCTTCCGCCGCGGCCCGCAGGAGGGTAAGGAGGTGATCCATCAGTGAAGAATATAAGCATATCTTTATGTGTGCAAGAGAGGAAATCGGGCGTTTGTGACATGAAGCATGGGGGTGGAAGCGGCGTTGGCTATCCACTTCAATCCCCATCGACCGTGTGCAACACTCGATTTCGAACTTCGTGTCTTTGGCCCGGCGCGCCGGTGCTTGTGTGGATGGACCCAGGGTTGGCTTTGATGATCGCAAGCGTGTTCAAGGTGGCCGCCCGCGTCCGTGCCTCGGTCGCCGCGGCTGCCGTTGCTGCAACCCTTGTCGGTGGCTGTGCGGTCAACGACACGGGCGCCTCCGAGGTATGGGACCCGATCGAGACGCCCAACCGCTTCATCTTCTCGATCAATCGCGCCGTCGACGTCATGGCGATCCGGCCGGTTGCGGTGCTTTATCGCGACTGGGTGCCGGAGCCTGCTCAGAAGAGCGTACGCAATCTCCTGGACAATCTCGGTGAGCCGGTGACGGCCATCAACGAGGTCTTCCAGGGCGATCCGAGCCGCGCCGCCACGACGATGGCCCGCTTCCTGGTCAACTCGACGATCGGCCTCGCCGGCCTGTTCGATGTCGCCTCCATGATGGGCCTCGAGCGCACCAAGACCGATGCCGGCCAGACGATCGGCATCTGGGCGGGCAAGGGCGTCGAGCCGGAGAACGGCGGCTTCTACCTCGTGCTGCCGCTTGCCGGACCGTCCAATGCGCGCGATGCGACGGGCCTGATGATCGACTACGCGATCGACCCGTTCCAGATCCTGCCGATCGCCTTCAACTGGGACTGGTGGTACATCGGCCTACCGCGCTACGGCCTCAACGCCATCGACTACCGCTCGCGCACCATGTTCGCGCTGGACGACATCGAGAAGAACAGCGTCGACTACTACGCCGCGCTGCGCTCGGCCTACACCCAGAACCGGGCCGACCTTATTCGCGCGAAGCGTGACAAGACCGACACCAAGAGTGAATTGCAGCGTCGCGACAATCTCGCGCTGGTGCGGTAAGAAGCCTGCGGTAACAATCGTCAGATCAAATCAAAGGAGCGACCGTTGCCGCTGCTCGCTTGTCGTCGCCTCGCTTTTCGTCTCGCCACCGGTGCCGCCGTTGTGCTCGCTGCGGGGCCCGTCCTTGCCGCCGATCCGGCGGCCGAACTGGTCTCCAGCACCGCGACCCAGGCCATCGACATCGTCAAGGGCACGAGCGGCGCCCAGCGCCAGGCCGCGATTCAGCGGGTCCTCCAGACCCGGTTCGACCTGCCGTTCATGGCGCAGACTGCGCTCGGAACCCATTGGGCCAAGGCCACGCCCGAGCAGCAGGCCCGCTTCGTGAAGGCGACCGAGACCGCCGAGGCCAAGGCTTACGCCGAGCGCTTCGGCCAATACAGCGGCCAGACGCTCACCGTCGGCAAGACGACGTCGCGGCCCAACAACGTGTGGATCGTCGAGAGCCGGCTCAACCAGGCCAGCGGCCAGCCCATCAAGCTCGAATGGGAGGTCCGTCAGCTGCCGGCGGGCCTGCGCATCACCGACGTCAAGATCGAGGGCGTCAGCATGGTCATGACTAGACGTTCGGATTTCAATTCCTACATCCAGCAGAACGGCGGCAAGGTGCAGCCATTGATCGACGAGCTCGAATCCCGGGCGTCGCGGTGAATTGCACCCAAAAGACGCCCGACATAGACTAGCCGGTGGGAGGCGTATCGATCGGCCCGCCGTGACACAGCTACGGCCGGCCGGAGGAGCACGCCATATGGACAGCGCCGTCGCAAAGAACGCAGCGGAACCCCGCTCGGTGGATCCGGTCTGGAACAAGATTCGCGAGGCCGCGCACACGGCTGCCGCGAGCGAACCGGTGCTGGCCGGCACCCTGCACGCCACCATCCTGAGCCAGAGCCGTTTCGAGGGTGCGCTGAGTTATCACCTGGCACGGCTTGCCGGCACCACCGAGGTGCCTGCCGCCCTGATTCGCCAGATTTTCGATGAGGCGCTGAATGCCGATCCAGCCATCGGGCTGTCGGCGCGCGCCGATATCATGGCGGTGGTCGAGCGCGACCCTGCCTGCACCTCGCATCTCGACCCGCTGCTGTGGTTCAAGGGCTATCACGCCCTGCAGACCTCGCGAGTCGCGCATTGGCTGTGGCTGCAGGGCCGCCAGACGCTCGCGCATTTCCTGCAGAGCCGTGCCAGCGCCCTGTTCGGGCTCGACATCCATCCCGGTGCGCGCATCGGCAAGGGCGTCTTCATCGACCACGGCACTGGCGTGGTGATCGGAGAGACCGCCGTCGTCGAGGACGGCGTGTCCATGCTGCACGGCGTGACGTTGGGCGGCACCGGCAAGGAACGCGGCGATCGTCATCCCAAGGTGCGGCGCGGCGTGCTTCTGGGTGCCGGCGCCAAGGTGCTGGGCAATATCGAGATCGGCGCCTGCGCCAAGATCGCGGCCGGCAGCGTCGTGCTCGAGCCGGTGCCCGCGGGCTGCACGGCGGCTGGCGTGCCGGCGCGCATCATCGGCTGCGTCGACGTGCCGGAGCCGGCGCTGGAGATGGATCAGCGGATCTGACCGCTGGTCTCTCGCATCGAAATGGGGCGGGGCTTCCCTAGTTTCTTACCAGCGGCTTGTATTTGATGCGATGCGGCTGGTCGGCGTCGGTGCCAAGCCGGCGATGGCGGTCGGCCTCGTAGTCCTGGTAGTTCCCCTCGAACCATTCGACGTGGCTGTCGCCCTCGAAGGCCAGCATGTGGGTGGCGATACGATCGAGGAACCAGCGATCGTGGCTGATGATGACGGCGCAGCCGGCGAAGTCGACCAGCGCCTCCTCCAGCGCACGCAGCGTGTCGACGTCGAGATCGTTGGTCGGCTCGTCGAGCAGCAGTACGTTGGCGCCGCTCTTGAGCATCTTGGCGAGGTTGACGCGGTTGCGCTCGCCGCCCGAGAGCTGGCCGACCTTCTTCTGCTGGTCGGCGCCCTTGAAGTTGAATGAACCGCAATAGGCCCGGCTGGAAACCTCGCGGTTGCCGAGCTTGATGATGTCGAGCCCGCCGGACAGCTCTTCCCAAACGGTCTTGTTGGGATCGAGCGTCTCGCGGCTCTGGTCGACATAGCCCAGCTTGACGGTCGGCCCGACCGAGAAGGTGCCCGAATCCGGCTTGTCCTGGCCGGTGATCATCTTGAACAGGGTGGTCTTGCCGGCGCCGTTGGGGCCGATCACGCCGACAATGCCGCCCGGCGGCAGGTTGAAGGAGAGGTCGTCGATCAGCAGCCGGTCGCCGAAGCCCTTCGAGATCTTTTCCGCCGTGATGACGTGGTCGCCGAGCCGCGGTCCGGCCGGGATGACGATCTGCGCCGTCTCCAGCGTGGCCTTCTGTTCCTCCTCGACCATCTGGTTGTAGGCGGCGATGCGGGCCTTGCTCTTGGAGCGGCGCGCCTGCGCGCTCTGGCCCATCCATTCCAGTTCCCGCTGCAGCGTGCGGCGCCTGGTATCCGCCGCCTTCTCTTCCTGCGCCAGCCGCTGCTCCTTCTGTTTCAGCCAGGAGGAATAGTTGCCTTCCCAGGGGATGCCGGCGCCGCGGTCGAGCTCGAGAATCCAGCCCGCGACGTTGTCGAGGAAGTAGCGATCGTGGGTCACGGCGACGACGGTACCGGGGAACTCGGCGAGATGGCGCTCCAGCCAGGCGACCGATTCGGCATCGAGATGGTTGGTCGGCTCGTCGAGCAGCAGCAGGTCGGGCTTGCTGAGCAGCAACCGGCAGAGCGCCACGCGGCGCCGTTCGCCACCCGACAGCTTCTCGACGTCGGCGTCACTGGGCGGGCAGCGCAGCGCGTCCATGGCGATCTCGACCGTGCGCTGCAGGTCCCAGCCATTGCCGGCGTCGATCTTCTCCTGCAGCTCGGCCTGCTCGGCGATCAGCTTGTCCATGTCGGCGTCCGGGTCGGAGAAGGCGTTCGAGACCTCCTCGAAGCGTGTCAGCATACGGGCCATGTCGCCGGCGCCGTCCATGACGTTGCCGAGCACGTCCTTCTTGGGGTCGAGCTGGGGCTCCTGCTCGAGCAGGCCAAGCTTCGCGCCCTCGGCAGCCCAGGCCTCGCCGGTGAAGCTGTCGTCCTGGCCCGACATGACGCGGAGCAGGGTCGACTTGCCCGACCCGTTGAGGCCCAGCACGCCGATCTTGGCGCCCGGAAAGAACGACAGCCAGATGTCCTTGAGGACCTGCTTGCCGCCCGGGTAGGTCTTGTTCAGGCCCTTCATGACATAGATGTACTGATACGCGGCCATCGGCGGCTCCGGTCGGATCTGGGTGGACAGGGGTTGGCGCGCTTGTAGCGGCCCTGCCGCTCGGGTTCAATGACGGTCGGGAGAAGCGCTCACGCATGATGACGGAACCCACCGTCCTGGCCCTTTCGCTGGCCTATCTCGGCCTACTGTTCGCCATTGCCTATTTCGGCGACCGCTATGCCCGCGACTGGTCGGCCAGCTCGGTGGCGCCGGCGGTCTATGGCCTGTCGCTCGCCATCTACTGCACGTCGTGGACGTTCTACGGTGCCGTCGGACGCGCGGCGACCTCGGGCATCGATTTCATCCTGATCTATACGGGACCCGCCCTGGTCGTGGTGGCGGGCTATCCGATGCTGCGCAAGATGGTGCGGCTCGCCAAGCAGCACAACGTCACCTCGATCGCCGACTTCCTCGCCTCGCGCTACGGCAAGAGCCGCGCCGTCGGCGTCACCGCCACGCTGTTCGCCACGGTGGGCGTGCTGCCCTACATCGCCCTGCAGCTCCAGGCCGTGTCCTCGACATTCCGCTCGATCGCCGCACCCACCCCGGTGGCGGGCAGCATGCCAGGCGTCGTCCACACCGACACCTCGCTGATCGTCGCCGCCCTGATGGCGGTGTTCACCATCCTGTTCGGCGTGCGCAACGTGCACGCCTCCGAGCAGCATCGCGGCATGATGCTGGCCATCGCTTTCGAATCGGTGGTGAAGCTGCTGGCGCTGCTCACCGTCGGGCCGTTCGTGCTGTTCGTGCTGTTCAGCGGTCCAGGCGATCTGCTGGAACAGGTCGAGAGCGTGCCGGCGGTCGCCGATCGCGTCTTCCGTGAAGGCTCGCCGCTTACGTGGATCGTGACCACGCTGTTGTCGGGCATGGCTTTCCTCTGCCTGCCGCGACAGTTCCACGTCGCCGTGGTCGAGCATGACCATCCGGCGAGCCTCAGGACGGCGCGCTGGCTGTTCCCGGTCTACCTGGTGCTGATCAACCTGTTCGTCGTGCCGATCGCGGCAGGCGGCCTGCTGTTGCTGGGTTCGCAGACCAGCCCCGATCTCTATGTCCTCCAGTTGCCGCTGGCCAACGGCGAAAGCTGGCTCTCGGCCTTCGTCTTCATCGGCGGCCTGTCGGCCGCCACGTCGATGGTGATCGTGGCCTGCATGGCGCTCTCCGGAATGATCGGCAACGAGCTGGTCATGCCCTATCTGCTACGCCGGCGCGCCGGCGTCGCCCGTAACATGGGCCCGCTGGTCGTGTTCGTGCGCCGCGCCGCCGTGGTGTTGATCCTGATGGCGGGCTACGCCTACGAGCGCATCATCTCGGGCTACCTGCCGCTCGCGTCGATCGGCATGATCAGCTTCTGCGCCGTGGCCAATTTCGCGCCGGGCGTGGTGCTCGGCCTCTACTGGCGGCAGGCGCATCGCCATGGCGTGGTGGCGGGGCTGGTCGGCGGCTTCGTCGTCTGGCTCTACGCTCTATTGCTGCCGACCCTGGAACAGACCGCAGGCGGCGGCCAGGTGGCGCCCCTGAAGCCCTACCTGCCGGGGCCGTTGACCGAGCTCGATCCCGTTGGCCAGGGCTTCGTCGTCGGCATCCTCGTCAATGCCCTGCTGCTGGTCGGCGTGTCGCTGCTGGTGCGTGCGCGCGGTTCGGATGCCGAGCAGGCCGATGCTTTCGTGCTCGGCCCCGACGCGCCGGGCGAGCGGCCGCAGCCGCCGCAGCGCCAGGCGCCGGCCGACGCCGCGCGGATCAACGAGCTGCGCGAGCTTCTGGCGCGCTTCGTCGGTTCGGAGCGCGCGATGCGCGCGCTCGCCGGCGAGCGGCTATCCATCGAGGTGGCGCTGACCCGCGCCGAACGCGTGCTGTCGGGCACGCTGGGCGCAGCCTCGGCCCGCATCATCGTCGCCGCGTTCAGCCGCCGAGGCCGCCTGCTGCCGCGCAGCGCGCGCGCCCTGATCGACGAGGCGTCCGAGGCGATCCGCTACAACTACGAGATCCTGCGCAACACGCTGGACCATGTCGGAATGGGCATCGCCGCCTTCGACCGCGACGGCCGGCTGGAAATCTTCAACGATCGCTTCACCGCGCTGCTGGCGCTCGACGACGCGTCGGTGGCAGTCGGCGCCACGCCGCGAGAGTTCGGCGCCGTGCCCGACGTTGCGGCCCTGCTGCTCCGGCCCGAGGCGCCGCAGACGCACGAGATCACGACCTTGCGCGATCGCGTCATCGAACTCAGGCTTGACCCGCTGCCCGGCGGCGGCTTCGTTGCGACCTGCAACGACGTCACTGCGCGCGTGCGCACTGCCGAGGCACTGCGCGAAAGCGATAGCCAGCTTCGCCAGTCGGCCGAGACGCTGGAGCAGCGCGTGGTCGAGCGCACCGCCGAACTGGAGGCGAGCCGCGCCGAGGCCGAGGCCGCCAATCTCGGCAAGACGCGGTTCATTGCCGCCGCCAGCCACGACCTGCTGCAGCCGCTGCATGCCGCGCGCCTGTTCACCGCGGCGATGATCGACCGCGATCCCGGCAACGACCTCGGCGGCAAGATCGACGCGAGCCTGGGGGCGGTGGAATCGCTGCTCGACGCGCTGCTCGACATCTCCAAGCTCGATGCCGGCGCCTTCAAGCCCGAAAAGCGGCCGTTCGCCCTTCAGCCGCTGTTCGAATCGCTGGCCACCGCATTTGCTCCCGTGGCGGCGCGCCGCGGAGTCGAGCTGGTGGTGGCGCCGACTCGCGCCTTCGTGTCGACCGATCCCGCCTTCCTGCGTCGCATCCTGCAGAACCTGCTGTCCAACGCGCTGCGCTATGGCAAGGCCGAGGGCCGGGCCGCCCGCGTACTTCTGGGCTGCCGCCGAGTTGGCGAGGATCTGCGCATCGAGGTCAAGGACAACGGTCCGGGCATCGCCGCCGACAAGCAGTCCGTCATCTTCGACGAATTCGTGCGCCTGCAGGCCGAGGATGACGATTTGCGCGAGGAGCGCGGTCTCGGCCTCGGCCTTGCCATCGTCGATCGTATTGCCCGCATGCTCGACCTCGCGGTGGAGCTCGCCTCGGCTCCGGGTCGCGGCTCGACCTTCTCCGTGACCGTGCCGCGCGTGGCCGCGGTCGTGTCCGTGCCGGTCGTGCCGCTGGCGCCGCAACCGACGCCTTCGGTCGAGGCCGAGAGCTTCGTGCTCTGTATCGACAACGAGGCGCGCGTGCGCGAGGCGATGGCAACCTTGCTGGCCGGGTGGGGGTGCCGTGTGGCGACGGCCGCCACGCAGGCCGAGGCGCTGGAGGAGATCGCCCGCGTCTCGCGCTTGCCGGACCTGGTGCTGGCCGATCTCCATCTCGATGACGGGCCGGACGGCCTCGACGTCGTCGACGCATTGCGGCGTACCTGGAATCGCGTCGTGCCGGCCGCGCTCATCACGGCCGATCGCGACCCGATGCTGCGATTGCGGGCGCGTGCGCGTCAGGTCGAACTGCTGCACAAGCCGGTGAAGCCTGCCGCGCTCCGCGCGCTGCTGCGGCTGCGCGCCGCGACCGCCGCCGGACGGCTGACGGCTTGAACTGACGGCCGGCTAAGGCCTGACCGGTTCGGCTGGAGGCAGGGCGAGATTGCGTGCCTCGATCACGGCCTGGGTGCGCGAGCGCACGCCGAGCTTGCGCAGGATCACGGTGACGTGCGCTTTCACGGTGGCCTCGCCGACGCCGAGCTTGTGGGCGATCTGCTTGTTCTGGTCGCCCTGGACCATGAGGGCAAGCACGCGCCATTGCTGCGGCGTGAGCTGCGCGGCGCGCTGAGCGAAGGAATCGGCAGGTGCCGCCTCAGGCGGTGCGAAGATCTCGCCGGCGAGCACGGCTCTCACGATGCGGGCGATCTCCTCAAGCGAGGCCGACTTGTCGATATAGGCCGAAGCGCCGAACTCATAGGCCCGGCGCATGACAGCCGGCTCGCGCGCGGCCGAGACGATGATGATGGGTACGGCCGGGTGTTCGGAACGCAGCAAGGCAAGCCCGGTCAGTCCGTCCATGCCCGGCATGTCGAGGTCGAGCAGAAGGGCATCGACTTCGGGCTGACGCTCCAGCGCCACCTGCACCTCGGCCAGCGTCGCGGCCATGCCAACGTGCGCACCGGAAAACGCCTGGCCGAGCGCCGAGGCCAAGGCGTCGCGCACCATGGGATGGTCGTCGGCGACGAGGAACTGCTCAGTATGCGCCATGTCCCTAGAGTTGAGCCAGCTGGCTGCGACGGTCAAGGCGAGCCGCCCAGCGCCTGACGCAATGCTGGAACATCGAGTCGGCGCGGCAGGCGATCCTGGAACGAGATCAGGCCGAAGGTGATTGCCGCCGCCAGCACGGCACGCTCTTCATCGACATTCTTGGAATGAGCGGGCGCAATTTCATGGATCATGGCGCCTGTGCGATGGCCCATCGCGGTAAGGTCGGGCTTGCGGTCGTCAGGCAGCGCGCCGAAGCGCGTGAGCAACATGGCGTGACGGTCCATCCAGCCCTCGGCGCGGTGGGGCGGGTTGGGATATTCGCCCAGCATATCGGCGTAAAGCCGCAGCAGATGCGGGTCGAGCAAAGAGCCGCCGGCGAGCTCGGCACGCACGATCATGGTCATGTCGGCGGCGATGCTGGCGAACGCCTCCCAGCGGCATATGGCGAACACTTCGTTGAATTTCGCATCGCCGAACGCGGCCTGGCCGTACCAGGCCAAGGTGTTGCGCGTGAACTCGTAGGTCGAGCGCTGCGCCACATACGACGCCTCGCCGCTGACGAAGCGGCGCAACTGATCGTGGGTGCGCAGACGAGGAGGAAACACGTACTCCCTAAGTCTGCCGAGCATGGCCGCCTTCCTGGTTCACAAACTATGAACAGCCTATTCGACTAAAGTAGGGGGTGGCGAATATTGTCGCCGATTCACCAACTCTGTAATCTTCACCTTGTGTGAGTCAATGAACAGCAGTGAATAGGGCGCCCGAGCTCGAGGGCGATGGGGGAGAGTAAACGCGTAACCGGGTACCACCGGACTCATCGCATCGTGGCTCGTGCATGGCGCCTCCGTAACGATCGTGGAGGACCGACGCATGGCGGAAGTGAAGTTGACGGGCGAGCAACAAGCCGCCTACTGGCATCGAACAAGAAGCCTGATGATCACGATTCTCATCGCGTGGTTCATCTTCAGCTTCGTGATCCATTTCTTCGCCCCGCAGCTTAACGGCATCCGCATCCTGGGCTTCCCGCTGGGCTACTACATGGCGGCGCAGGGCTCCCTGATCGCCTTCGTCCTGATGTGCATCTGGAATGCAAGGTCACAGGACAAGATCGACCGCGAATTCGGCGTGCAGGACGAGTGACGGGGAAGGGGAGATCACCATGGCTGCAATGCAGGGCGGGTTCCTCGCCAACCTCGGACGGGTCTACGCCATCTACACCGGAACCTTCATCGGGTTCACGATCTTCATCGGCCTCCTCGAACTGGCGGGCGTGCCGAACCGTATCCTCGGCTACCTCTTCATCTTCCTGACGCTGGCCGTCTACGCGCTGATCGGCTGGCTGGCGCGTACTGCCGAGGTCAACGAATACTACGTCGCCGGGCGTGTCGTACCCGCCTTCTATAACGGCATGGCGACCGGCGCCGACTGGATGAGTGCCGCCTCCTTCATCGGCATGGCGGGGTCGCTCTATTTCGGCGGTTACGGCGGCCTCGCTTTCGTGCTGGGCTGGACCGGCGGCTACGTGCTGGTGGCCATCCTGATGGCGCCGTACCTGCGCAAATTCGGTCAGTTCACGGTGCCCGACTTCTTCGGCGCGCGCTACGGCGGCAACACGGCGCGGGCGCTCGCCGTGATCGTCCTGATCACCGCGTCGTTCACTTACGTGGTGGCGCAGATCGTCGGTGTCGGCATCATCACCGCGCGCTTCCTGAACATCGGCTTCGAGGTTGCCTGCTTCGTCGGCCTTGTCGGCATCCTGCTGTGCTCGATGCTGGGCGGCATGAAGGCGGTCACCTGGACCCAGGTGGCCCAGTACATCATCCTGATCATCGCCTACCTGATCCCGGTCGTCGTGCTGTCGGCCAAGGTCACCGGCGTGCCGCTCCCGCAGGTCATGTACGGCCAGGCGCTGGAGAAGATCGAGGCCTTCGAGAAGACCTTCGGCGTCGCCCAGCCCTACACGTCGGCCTTTACCGACGCGCGCGGCAACTACAGCGCCACGGCGATGTGGAACTTCTTCGCGCTGATCCTCTGCCTGATGGTCGGCACGGCGTCGCTGCCGCACATCCTGATGCGCTACTTCACCACGCCGTCGGTCAAGCAGGCGCGCGATTCGGTGGCGTGGTCGCTGTTCTTCATCTTCCTGCTCTACTTCACGGCGCCCGCCTATGCGGCGTTCGCCAAGCTGGAGGTCTACCAGAACGTGATCGGCCAGCCGATCGCCAAGCTGCCCGCGTGGGTCGCCTCGTGGGGCAGCATCGGCCTGGTCGGCGCTTGCGACGCCGCCAACGCAGCGGCCAACTTCGCGCTCTGCAGGGGGGTCACCGGCAACGGCGATGGCATCCTGCAGCTCAGCGAATTCCGGCTGCACACCGACGCCGTCGTGCTGGCGACACCCGAGATCGCCGGCCTGCCGTACGTCATCTCCGGCCTGGTCGCGGCCGGCGGCCTTGCAGCCGCGCTCTCGACCGCGGACGGCCTGCTGCTCGCGATCGCCAACGCGCTCAGCCACGACATCTACTACAAGATGATCGACCCCGAAGCCGACACCAAGCGGCGCCTCGTCATCAGCCGCGTGCTGCTCGGCCTGGTGGCTCTGGTCGCGGCCTATGTTGCCGGCACGCTGGGTGCGGACATCCTGTTCCTGGTGTCATGGGCCTTCTCCATCGCCGCCGCCGGCCTGTTTGCAGGCCTGGTGCTCGGCATCTGGTGGAAGCGGGCCGGCAATGCCGCGGGCGTGTGGGGCATCGTCGTCGGCTTCGGCCTGTGCATGTTCTTCCTCGTCACGACCGAGTTCTACGGTCCGTGGGTCAAGGCGAACATGGCCTGGCTGGGCGACATCAGCATCGTCAAGATCCGCGGCCGCGATGTCGCCTATATCTGGGGCATCAACAACATCTCGGTCGGCATCTTCGGCATCCCGGCGGCGTTCATCGCCATGATCGTTGCCGGCCTGGTGGGCCGGCCTGCCTCGCAGGCGATGCAGGAATTCATCGATTCGATCCGCATTCCCAGCGGCTCGGTGCGCAACGTCGAGGCCGCGCACTGATCGCACGGCAGCGCTGATCTAAGGGGGCGGGGCCCAGGTCCCGCCCTCTTCATTTGCGCCCATCCCTCCGGACGTATGACCCAGCCTGACTTCTTCTGGGGCTACCTGCCCTTCTGGATCGTGAACTACGGGTTGTCGCTCGTGGCCTGGGCGTGCATCGGCCGCTGGCTGCTGTCGTTCTTCATGCCGTCGATGCAGCCACAGAATTACATCTGGCGATCCTTCGTGTGGTTGACGGAGTGGATGGTGGCGGCGGCACGCTTCCTCACGCCCTCGTCGATCGGTCCGCGCTGGATGCCGCTGATCGCGGCCTTCTGGCTATTCTGGCTGCGCACCGGCTTCTATTTCCTGATGGCGTCCGCCGGCTGGACCCCGCGGCTCACGGGTGCAGTCTGACATGCGTCTCCAGCTCTTCGCCCTGGTGCTCGGCATCTCGGCCTTCAACGGCATCTTCTCGCCGCTCGTCCACCTCGTCGCCGCCTATAGCTTCGTCTGGGCGCCGCCCTGGTTGTCGACCGATCCCAGCGTCACCTTCTATTTCTCAAGCTTGATTCTCGCGACCACGACCTTGCTGGCGTCGGGCATCGCGTCGGCGCTGCTCGAGCAGTTGGTGCCGGCGTCGCGCGAGGCGCCGGGACCCAACCTGATTTGGGCAGCAATCGCGCTGATCCTGACATTCCCGGCGGTGGTGAGGCTCTTGCTCATATCGGGTGTGGCGCAATAGGCTTGCGGCATGGACAGGGTGGAATTCCTTGCCGATTTCGTCGTCAAGCGAGGCTGCGCCTTCGCGCTGCTGGCGATCGGCACGGTGATGCTCGGCCTGTCCTACGATCTGGTCCTGTGTCTCAAGTCGGGCGCGATCCTGGAAGCGTTGCACGGCTCGGTGCTTGGCGTATTCGCTTATAACGCGCCGCGCTGGAACCACCGCTCGACCGAGCTATGGGTGCTCTTGAACAAAGGCGAGGACCTGCCGCCAGACTATCCGCCAGAGCTTCTGCTTGAAGTGCTGCGCAAGACCTACGCGCGTTACGCCGAGTACAGCGCCGCGATAGCACTGGGACTGAGTCTCGCGGCGCTCGTGGTCTGGCTGATCCGCTAGATGCATGATGGGTCCAGCTGGAATCAGCTGGACCCATCGTGCCTCCTGCAACGAGCATCTCCGGCGCTCTAGTAGTTCACTTAGTCTGCAAATCCGAATGGAGGGCTTTAGGACTTTCGTCGAACCGACCTTGGTCCAATTGCGCATGTCCTGAATGCTGGCCTACACGCGACTCAAGTAGACAGACAAAGTGTGTCGCCAACTTGGGGAGCAAACGCATATGGCAATGGCAGCAACGGCCGGCAGCGGCCCAGTCGTCACGCGGGAGGAGGAGCGTCGAGTCATCTTCGCTTCGTCCCTCGGCACGGTCTTCGAGTGGTACGACTTCTATCTCTACGCCACTCTCGCGCCGTTCTTCGCGGCGTTGTTCTTTCCGCCGGGCAACGAGACGGCGGCGCTGTTGTCGGCCTTCGCCGCCTACGCGGCGGGCTTCCTGGTGCGCCCGTTCGGTGCCCTGGTATTCGGTCGGCTGGGTGATCTGGTCGGCCGTAAATACACCTTCCTCGTCACCATCCTGTTCATGGGCGCCTCGACCTTCGCGGTCGGCCTGCTGCCGACCTTCTCGGCGGTCGGCTGGCTGGCGCCGGTGCTGATGGTGACGCTGCGCCTCATCCAGGGCCTGGCGCTGGGCGGCGAGTACGGCGGTGCCGCGACCTACGTCGCCGAGCACGCGCCGAACGGCCGCCGTGGCTACGCGACGAGCTGGATCCAGACCACGGCGACGCTCGGCTTCTTCATGTCGCTCGCGGTGATCGGCGCCTGCCGCATTTACATGGATCCCAAGGTCTTCGCCGACTGGGGCTGGCGCATCCCGTTCCTGGTGTCGCTGATCCTGCTGATATTCTCGGTCTATATCCGGCTCAGGCTGAACGAGTCGCCGCTGTTCCAGCAGATGAAAGCCGAGGGCAAGGGCTCGAAGTCGCCTCTGACCGACAGCTTCTTCCGCTATCCCAACAACCGCTATGTGCTGCTTGCGCTGCTGGGCGCGACGGCCGGCCAGGGCGTGGTCTGGTACACCGGCCAGTTCTATGCCCTGTTCTTCCTGCTGATCACGCTCAAGCTCGACTACGTGGCGGCCTACTCGCTGGTCGCGGTGTCGCTGCTGATCGGCACGCCGATGTTCATCTTCTTCGGCTGGCTGAGCGACCGCATCGGACGGCTGAAGATCATCATGGCCGGCTGCCTGGTCGCGGCCCTCACCTACTTCCCGCTGTTCGGGGCGCTCACGCACTACGTGAACCCTGATCTCGAGGCGTTCCAGAACAAGACCAAGATCTCGGTCACGGCCGATCCGGCGCAGTGCAACTTCCACATCTTCGTCGGTCCGTGGTCGAAGTTCACGGAATGCGACCGGGCCAAGGATGCGCTGACCAAGGCCGGTCTCTCTTTCACATCGGTGAACGGCGCGGCGGGCTCGCCGGTCGTGATCGCCATCAACGACAAGAAGCTCGAGGGCTTCGACGCCAAGGAAGGCTTGCCCAAGCTGAACGCGGCACTGAAGGAAGCAGGCTTCGTCGCCGGCGCCGACCTCAAGAAGGTCAACTGGTTCATGGCCGAGCTGGTCCTGGTGGTCATGCTGGTCTATGTGACCATGGTGTACGGGCCGATCGCGGCCTTCCTGGTCGAGATGTTCCCGACCAACATCAGGTACACATCGATGTCGCTGCCCTATCATATCGGCAACGGCTGGTTCGGCGGCATGCTGCCCTTGCTGGCGACCGCGCTGGTCGCCTGGTCGGGCGACATCTACTACGGCCTGTGGTACCCGATCGGCATCGCCATCATGTCGCTGATCATCGGGACACTGTTCCTGCGCGAGACCAAGGACGCGAACATCACGAGATAGGTCGACGCACGATCCGAGAACGAGCCGGCGGCCGTGAGGCCGCCGGTTTCAATTTGGCGCATTGCCATCGCATGCGTGGCGGGGGACCTTCGGCCTTGCAGTTTTCCAGGATCCGCCATGAATCTCGACGCCATCGCCATCGGCCACAATCCGCCCGAGGACGTGAACACCATCATCGAAGTGGCGATCGGCGGCGAGCCCGTGAAATACGAGATGGACAAGGCCGCGGGCACGCTGGTGGTCGACCGCTTCCTCTACACGCCGATGCGCTATCCGGGGAACTACGGCTTCGTGCCCCATACGCTGTCCGACGACGGCGATCCGATCGACGTGCTGGTCGCCAACACGCGCCCCATCATCCCCGGGGCGGTGATGAACGTGCGGCCGATCGGCGTGCTGCGCATGGAGGATGATGGCGGCGGCGACGAGAAGATCATTGCCGTTCCCTCGTCGCGCATCACCCAGCGCTACGTCAACGTGAAGACGCATACCGACCTGCCGGACATCACGCGTCACCAGATCGAACACTTCTTCGTCCACTACAAGGACCTCGAGCCCGGCAAGTGGGTGAAGCTCCTGGGCTGGGGCGATGTCGCGGAGGCCCACCGCCTCATCGCCGAGGCGATCGACCGCGCCCGCCGGAAGTGACGTTGCCGGCCCAGCGACGGAAGGCATCGCGGGTCTCGTCGTCCATGGGAAAGAAGCTTTCGACGCGCAGCTCCTGCAGGGTGACGTCGCGCGGCGTGCCGAGCGTGGCGATGGTCGTGAAAAGCCGGAGCGCCGTCGCCCCCTTCTGGAAGAGCATCGGCAGCACGGGACTGTCGCCGGCCGACGCCGGCGCCTGAGCCATCGCGGCGCGCACGCCGGGATATCTCGCGAGCCGCTGCGCCAGGGCCGCCGTCTGCTTCGTGCCGTCGACCGCTGCATCGGCCTCGACGCTGCGCACGAAGTAGGACACGACCTCCGCCCAGTTCGTCAGGTGCGGCTTCAATACGTCGGGGCCGACGAGCGCATCGGCGAGGTTGATCGCGGCGCCGGGCTTCAGCGGGCCGACCAGGAACTCGACCATCGCCACGGCACCCTTGTTGGCCTGCACGAGGTTCCAGCGGCGATCGACGACGACGGCGGGGAAGGGCTCCTGCTGGGCCAGCATGTAGTCGAGCGCGCCGCGGATCGGCGCCAGCGTGTCGGCGCCGAGATCGGCTTCACTCCAGGCCGGCGCATAGCCTGCGGCCAGAAGCAGCTCGTTGGCCTGGCGCAGCTGCATGTCGAGCGCCGATGACAGGCGCAGCACCATGTCGCGACTTGGCCTGGTCCGGCCGAGCTCGAGGAAGCTCAGATGGCGTTGCGAACAGTCGGCCGCCGTCGCGAGCCGGAACTGCGAAAGGCCTCGTCGTTTGCGCCACCACGCAAGTCGGGCCGGGAAGGCGGACGAGGCTGTCATGACTACCTGGGATGTAGTTGATCGGCTGAGCCGGGGCCGGGATAGTGCCGCACGAAGGACGTGTTGATGAAGATCGCTTTTGCCGGATTCTTTGCCATTCGCCTCGCCGAGATGGTGCGTGGCAACCTGTCGATTCCTTGCGAGGCCGTCGAGGGCGACGAGACGGCGATCCTGCCGGACCTGGTCGATGCCGACGTGCTGGTATCCATGGGCTTCACGCGGCCGATGGCGGATGCGGCGCCCCGCCTCGGCCTGGTGCAGGTGCCGGGTGCGGGCCTCGACCGCATCGACCGCAGCGTCATGCGGCCGGGCCTGCGGCTCGCCAATGCCTACGGTCACGAGGCCGGCATCGCCGAATACATCATGGGCGCGATGCTTGCGCTGACGCGCTCGTTCGGCAGCCTCGATGCCAGCCTGCGTCAGGGCCGTTGGGACAGCCAGTGGGCCGTCGGCACACCGATGCCGCCGCCGTCGCCCGAGCTTGCCGGCAAGACCTTGGGCATCCTGGGGTTCGGCCATATCGGCGAGGCGCTCGCCCGCCGCGCCGCGGCCTTCGACATGAAGGTCTGCGCCGTTCGCCGGCAGGCGCAGAAGGACATGCCGGCAGGCGTGTCGTTCATCGGCGGTCCCGATCGCCTCGAGGAGGTGCTGGGCGCCGCCGACTACCTCGCCATCACGCTCTCGCTCTCGCCCGAGACACGCAACCTGCTGGACGATCGCCGTCTGGCGCTGATGAAACCCACCGCCCATCTGATCAACGTCGCACGCGCCGAGATCGTCGATGAGAACGCGCTCTACCGCGCGCTGAGCCGCGGCAAGCTCGCCGGCGCTGCCCTCGATGTCTGGTACCGCTACCCCACGGCGCCCGGACCGACCTTGCCCGCCAACCAGCCCTTCCACGAGCTCGCCAACGTGATCCTGACGCCGCACGTCTCGGGCTGGACCGAAGGCATGCTCGAGGCGCGAGCGAAGCTGATCGCCGCCAACATCGAGCGCACGGCGCGCGGCGAGAGGCCGCTGAACGAGATCGAGCCGCGGTGAGGAGCTGGCAGCAGCGCCTGCCGTTCTATTACGGCTGGCTGATCATCGGCATCGCCTTCGTGACCATGGCAGTCGCGGTCACCGCGCGCACGTCCTTCTCGCTGCTGTTGCCGCCGCTGATCGGCGAATTCGGCTGGGATCGCGGGCTCGCCGCGGGCGCCTTCTCCTTCGGCTTTCTCGTCTCCGCGGTTCTGGGCCCGATCGTCGGGCGCATCATGGACCGCAAGGGGCCGCGCATCGTGATCGAATGCGGCGTGGCCATGGTGACCAGCGGCCTCCTGCTCGCGACCGTCATTGCCAATCCCTGGCAGTTCTATGCAACTCTCGGGGTGCTGGTGGGCGCGGGCGCCAACCTCATGACCTTCACCGCCCATTCCCAGTTCCTGCCGCACTGGTTCGTGCGCCGCCGGGCGCTCGCCATCAGCATCGCCTTTTCCGGCGTCGGAGTCGGCGCCATCGTGCTGCTGCCCTGGCTGCAGTCGATGATCGAGCGCGAGGGTTGGCGGCAGGCCTGCTGGGCAATGGGCCTGCTCGTGCTGTTCATCCTGGGACCGCTGAACCTCTTCGTCTGGAGACGGCCGCAGGACATCGGCCTGTTGCCCGACGGCCAGTCCCAGGCTGCCGCGACGACTCTGCGTGCGCGAGCGAGCATCGTCGACCGGGAGTGGACCTCCATCGAATGGACCCTGGCACGCGCGCTCAGGACGGCGCGCTTCTGGTGGATCGCGCTTGGCTTCGCCTGCGCGCTGTTCGCCTGGTACGCCATCCAGGTGCACCAGACCAAGTACCTGATCGAGGTTGGCTTTTCGCCGATCGTGGCCGCCTGGGCGCTGGGCATCGTGAGCGTCGTCGGCATCCCCGGCCAGATCGGGCTCGGCGCGCTGTCCGACCGCATCGGCCGCGAATGGATATGGACGGCGGGCTGCGCGGGCTTCGCCGTCTGTTACGCTGCCCTGATCGCCCTCGAACACTCGCCGTCCCCGCTGTTGCTATGGCTGATGGTGGTCTCGCAGGGCGCGCTCGGCTACGCCCTCACCTCGGTGATGGGTCCGATCGTCGCCGAAATCTTCGAAGGGCCGCACTACGGCTCGATCTTCGGAATGCTCACCGTCGCGCTGATCGGCGGCGGCGCAGCCGGCCCCTGGCTCACCGGCGCAATCCACGACATGACCGGCAGCTACCGGCTCGCCTTTGTCCTCGCCATCGCGTGCTGCATCGTATCGGCGATCGCGATCTGGATCGCAGCCCCGCGCAAGGTGCGTCCTGTGCCCGGCCGCGTCCTCGGGCAAGGCTAGCCGGACTCGTCCTACGACAGTGTCGGCTGTCGGCTTTCAGGCGCGCAAGGACAGGATGCGGTAGTGCGACTCGCACACTAGCGCCGAGCTTCGGTGTCTGCCTACTCTTGCCCGCCGCAAATGAAATGGAGGAACGATGCGTCAGCTCATCGACGTCGTGACCACCATCGCGGTCGGTGCCGCCGTGCTGGTCGGCATCGGCCTTGCCATTTCGTTTTCGTCGACTGTGGTTGAGCTGGTGGCGCTTCGATAGCCGCCTGGGTTTCCGCTGATCGAGGACATCCGACGATCCAGTAAGGCGCATGTAATTGCGGAGACTTAACCTTGCAGTCGGGGTGGAGGGCCGTAAGCGGAGCAGCCCAAGGAGAGAGCACACATTCAAGCTTTCTTCGCCATTGCGCTGGCTCTTGTCCTGGCGACGACAGCAAGCGCCCAAGATAAGGATTCGGGCATCGGCCCGCCGGTAACCTGCGTCGCAAGGGGGTACTGGACCAGCACCGGAGACGCGCATCTTGTCATTCATCGCCTGAACCAGACGACCGGCGCGGCCAGTATCGAGGGCTTCGACTCCAACGGAATCCGCTGGACGAGCGCTGCAACCAAACGTTGGGTCTTCAAGGACGGCGTCTTGGAATACAACAGGGACAACAAGGTTCGCTATCGTCTTGCCGTGAAAGAGATGGCGTTGACGGGCTCCTACTCCAACGCCCAGGCTCCGCAACTGTCGCGAGACAACATCACGTATCAGTGCGACGGTCCCATCGATCGGGTCATTGTGCGGCAGGACCAACTCGTACCAAACCCGTAAGGCGCTCGGCCGGTAGCGCCCGCAGGCAGGCGCAGACTGGAATTGCGCCGTCACCACGTCGACGGCCCCAGTCCACTACGGCTTCCAGTGTGATACGGTGATCTTTCCGAGGCGCCTGCGCGCCGTCCCACTCCGCCCGGGGAGCCCGGTCTGATGTCCTTGTTCGAATCGTTTGCCGCCAAGATCATTTCGGACCACGAGATACAGATTTTCTATCGCATCGACGGCGTCAATATCGTGTCAGGACCAGGTATCAGTCTGGCTGGGGCGGCGCCCGGACCCGGCATTCCGGAAGATCAGGCCGCGGCGTTGGCGGGACGGTACGGCAAGACGCCGATCTGGAAGCGCGCAGCATCCAGCGGAGTCGGCCAGGATTTCCACCCGCATATCCGCGACGTCGTGGGCGGCAAGCGCGAGGATTTGGCAACGCGCTGGAGCCTGGAAGACGCGGCCCGCCGGCTTGTCGGTTCGGCAGCGCTCTATGAAGAGGATATCGCTCGCACCGCACGCGTCGAAAAGCAGATGTTCCTGTCCTTCAACGAGGCGGCACGCAAGCGGCTGGCGACCTATGCGATCGCCAGCCCTGGACTGGTCGTCTCCTGCAAGGACATGACGCTGACGCTCTTCAAGACCGGACATGGCTTCGCCGCCACGACACTGGAATTGTCGCGCCCGGACCGCGGGAAGGTTACGGCGATCGAACTGCTCGAAGGCCAGATATCGATCAGTCGGTTCGGCACGATGGTCTGGACCGATGTAGAGAACAACGCGTCTGCAAAGTCCCAACCCTTCAGGCTTGCCGAACTCGTCCAGCGGTTCGTCCTCGGCGAGAAGGCCGAGGCGCTTCCCGAACGGGTGACGACCTTCACCTATGCCCAGTTCGCCGAGCCGCTGCCGACTCCGGCACGCGATCTCTTTGCGCTCCACCTGGCACGGCACTATTCCAGCGACTACCGGACGGCGATGGAGATCGAAGGCGTCGCCTTCGTGCGCGACTTCGAGACGGTCCGACATGCCGTGGCCTTGGAGGGCGCGGCAACGGTGGTCGGAGCCGAACTGGACGCGTCCCATCAGCCGGAATTCCTGCGCAACTTCCGCACGGGTACCTTTCACCGGCACTACGTGCCCGTGGCCCTGCTGGCACGCCACGAGCACGTGTTCCTCGTGCGCCGGACCTCCGCTGCCGTCCTGACCCAGGCCGAAATGCGCGATTCGCACCAGACGGCGCAGCGGCTGCAGGAACTGCGCGAAGCCTGCCTGATGTTCCGCCTGTGCTACCGCTTCTCAGAGTTGAGCGCGGTCACGATGCACAACAGCCTCAACAACGCCTTCAGGCAGGTCCTCCATCTCGACCGGATGACCGAGGAGCTGAACACGGATGTCGACACCTTCGAAGCGTATCTGCGGGCACTTCGGAAGTCGGAGGAAAACCGCAAGGAGGAGGAGAAGCATCGTCGCTACTACTGGGTCACGGTGATCGGAGCCGGCGCGCTGGCGGGGCTGACAATGTTCTCGATCACCAAGGAAATCCTCGAAATCGTCATCCATGACAAACCGCCCAGTATGGTCGTCCGGCACATCATGGCGATTTGCGGCTGCGCGCAGTCGGAGGTTCCGAAGGTTGCCGGGCTTGTCCTGGGAGTCCTCATAGCAATCTTCGGATGGATCATCGCCCATCTGCGCGGACCCAAGGCCGGTCATGCCGACCACAAGACCATGCACCTCATGCTCGAGCATATGATCGAGGAACGTATGTCGAGCAAGTAGCGCTGCGTCGGCAGAAGGGCGGGTACATGGCGCGTCTCATCGCAATGGTTCTGGCGGGGATCGTCCTTCCCGCATTTGCCCATGCGGCCGACGATGAATATATCCGCCGCTTTCTGGTGCCTTGGAGCGGTGGCGGAATAGTCAAGCTCAGCCTCGAGGGCTCGCCGTGGCGCGTGAGCTGCCATCTCAATCCGACCAGCGGCGAGAACGCCGTGACCCTGGCCGGCAACTGCCGGCTGAAGTTGATCTTCTTCCTGTCCAACGACATCGAGGCGAAGCTGCGCTACGACCCGGCGTCGGACAGCTATTCAGGAACCTACGTGGTCGATGGTGGCCCGCCGGCTCTCCTATCGGGGCGCCGCAAGGACGACACCCTGACGCTGAACGTCCGCTGGCCGAAGCCGGTGAACGACCATCTTGACGCGACCATCGTCATCACCAACGACACGAAACGCTTTACGCTGACGACGATCGACACGATCGGCCTGAATGGCAAGCCCGTCATCACCTCCGACCTGGCGTTCCACGTAGCGGCGCCGGCGCGATGAACATTCCGGACTACGAAGCGATGCGGACGTCGCTGGTGGAGACCGGCGACCAGCAGGTCATTCGTCTGGTCCGCATCATGGATCCCGTGTTTCGTCGGCCCAAGTTCCAGCCGGCGGCCGCGTCGGCCGCCCGCGATGCCGAAATCGTGGCCGAGGTGCGTCGGTGGTTTCCCACGCCCTTTGCCCGGCATTTCTCGGGCTGGGCCGACCAACTGGAGCCGGAACTGCGAGATGCGCTGGCGACCCATGCCGCGCAGGCCGGCGACGCCACGGCGCAGTTCGAGGCGGGACAGAGGCTGCGCCTGCGCTTTCGGGCAGCAACCCTGCAGATCGAGACCTGCTGGAAGCAGATCGTGCACTTCCTGCCATTCATCTTCATCGCGGCGCTCCGCCGGATCGACGATGCGGCCCTGCGCGGCGATGCGGCAAAGGAACTGGCGCGGGCGCTGCGCAACTACAACGCTTTCTACGTCCAGCACAGCCTCGAGCGGCAGAAGGAGGCCGTGCAGTATCACCTGCTCGTTTCCCTGCTGAAGCTGTTCCGTCAGCTGTCACAACGCAAGGCCGTGGGATCGGACTTCGTCTTCGACCGGCTTCTGTCGACCGAACATCCCAACCTGAGCGACGTCTTCCCCGAGCGATTCGACGCCGGGATGCTGTTCCTCCAGGAAGTGCGCAACAGGCTGACGCATGGCGGCCTGGTCGACCGGCTGCCGGCCGACGCGATCGCGCCGGTGGCGGCGCTGATCAAGTGGGTCTTCCTCGACCTGGTCGCCATCCTGTCGATTTCCTGTCGAACTTTCGGCCTCAACTTCGCCACCCAGACTCGGGTCGGGCAGGATCATGCCGAGGTCGAGACACTCGACTTCTCGGGCGCCGCGGGGCCCAGCGAGGAGCGTTACCGGATCGACAAGGAATGGCAGCTCGAGGAATACGCCTTCCTGCCCTACCGGATCTATCTCGTGAACCGCGCCAAGCGGGTCGGCGGCGGCACCGGCCAGATCATGACGCCGGGCGATTACCTGGATCTGACGCCATTCCTGATCGTTGACCGGCTGCGAACCGCGAGCGACGAGCCGGCAACCGCCGTGCGTCAGAACCTGCTGTTCGTGCTTCAGCAGTATCTCGAGCCCATGCGGCAGATGCTGTTCTCGGATCTTGGTGGGACCGGGGACCGGTTGAGGCCGGCCGATCCGCGCGACTCCGAAGCCGATTCGCTGCTGCGTCAGATGGGCGAGTTCCGTCACCGCTATCGCAGTCTCGTCGAACAGGTCTCTCTGCAGGACCAGAAGAGATTGAGCACCACCCAGGTACGATCCGCCTTGTGGCGCATTTCGCGTGATCACCTGGCGACGCTCGCCGATCCCGACCGTTACGACGAATCGGGTGCGCTGGTCGAACGGCAGGTACGCTCGGACGCCAATGCGATCTATGTCGAAGAACTCTTTGTCGCCCCCAGGGAGGGCGGCGAGATCGCTTCCTTCCTGTCCTCCGGCAAGCGTGGCCTCGTGCTCGTGGGCGACTCCGGCGCCGGCAAGTCGAACGTCCTGGTGCACCACTATCTCGACCGCCTGCGATCGGGCGAGCTGGCCGTGTTCATGTCGGGCCGGCGCTTCGAGACCGCCTCCTTTGCCGACGGGCTGATGTCGAAGGTCGTGGGGCGCATCACCGATTCGTGGACGTCCTTCGACGCGCTGGACAATTTCCTGGAAGAGAATGACGACACCCTCGTCGTCTTCGTCGATGCCGTGAACGAGTACAGCGGACCGCTGGGGGCGCGCGCCTTGCTGGAGAGCCTCATCACCTGCGTGGCCGCCGACAACATGCGCCGCGTGAAACTGGTGACGACGATCCGCAGCGAGACCTGGAGCCAGTATTGCGCCCAGGTCGGGCAGGGCCACCCGCTCGACGATGCGGTGTTTGCCGGGAAGGATCCGGTCCGCATAGAACCGTTCCAGGGCCGCGAACTCTGCAGCCGGTTGTATGCCGCCTACCAAAGCTATTACGGGCTTCGGCCAACGACGTTGATGGACCTGTCATCGCAGGTGCAGGACCTCATCGCGCGCCCGTTCATGATGGGCATGCTCGCGGAGACCTATTCAAACCGCGCGTTGAATGCCGACGCGGAACCGCGCGTCATTCCGTCGGAGCTCGAGTACTTCGCGATCTTCGCACGCCTGACGGACCGCAAGGCTCAGGATGCGCAGATCCTCGTTCAGCCGGCCAACGTGGCCGATCGTGAGAACATGCCGGAGGCCATCTCTGATTTCTGCGCCTTGTTGGCCGAGATGATGTTCGAACGTCTGACCAGCGACGATCCGCGCCTCACCTCCGGTCGCGACGCCCTGCCGGTCGACAGCGTGAGCAAGCGTCCGGAACTGGAGCCGTTCGTGCAAAACAGGTACGCGATCTCCGTCCTCGAAGCTGTGCTGCAGATCGGCCTTCTCGAACGGATCGTCATCCCGCAGCGCAATCGCGACGGCAAGGTCATGGCGAGTTCGGCCTTCAAGTTCTTCCACGACCAATATACCCAATTCTGGCTGGCCGCTGCCTATCAACGCAAGATCCTGGGCTGGCTCGACTCGGAACGTCTCGCCGACGCCGCTGGCCTGGCCGGGTTGATGGTCACCATGGACAGCATCGTGCGGCGCTCTGCTGCCGCGCCGGTGCTCGCGGGCGCCCTCGATCACTGGCTCAAGAAGAATATCGAGAACTTCCACGACAACCGCGCGGAGCCGGTAATGCCGCTGCTGAGCGGCATGGCACGGCAGGGCTCGCCGGCCTTGCGGTACCAGGCCGTTGCCCTCGTCACCAACCTGGTCGTGCGCGGTTCGTTTCCCGCTCGCGACATCTACCGTGCGGTCTTCCGGTCGGGCACGCCGGCGCTGCGGCTGGCCCTCGTCGATTCCTTCGTGGCCTTCTGGCCGCAGCTCCCGCCGGACGCCTTGCGCAGTTTCATCGACTGCTGCGATCCACGCCATGACCTCGAGGTAATCGACCGGCTGGGCGACGTCTTTTCGCTGCATGTCGCGTCGGAACCCGAAGCGGTCCTCGCTTATCTCGATCAGGCAGTCAGCCCGCTTTCCTTGATGAGCGTCGCGGAACCCCAGAGACTGCGCCGGCAGGCGCGCTTCGCGCTCCAGTTCACGATCTTCTCGGTCTTCTCCTGCTTCGATCGGCCACAAGCGCTACAGGCCGTGCGCGGCTTCGTGCGCTCGAAATACCGCTCCGTGCTCGACCTGGTAGACGAGGGCGACGGCAGCTCGATGGTCGGGCGTATCGCACGCCGCACCGTACGGCATGTCCTGTTCAAGCTCTTCGACAGCTTCGGCGTGGCGCAATGGAACAAGTTCATCGCCGAGATGGAGCCCAGCGGCAACGACAAGTTCTTCGTCGCCAACGACGGCGTCGTGCAGCATGACCTGCTGGCGCAATTCCTGCCGTACGTCGTGGACTTCCACAATGGCGAGGCCGACGGCCTGTCGCTCGCCGACGGCAAGCCCTTGAGGGCGCTTTGCCTGAGCATGCTGGATTTCCGTCCGGCGAGCATCATCGGCTACAACGCCGCCCTCGTGCTGCCGGGTATCCTGATGCAACATGACTGGTCGGTGGCCGAGCAGCTGGTCATGGAGCTGGTAGGGCGGCGCACACCGTCGGCCGTTTTCCACGGCCAGCTCCTTCTCTCCAACATGGCTTTCGCACAGCCTGCCTTGGCGGAACGATGCCTGGCGCTGTGGCGCGATCGGATCCTGCCGGACCTGCTGGCGGATGGCGTGTCGTTCGATGGGTCGATGTCCTTCTGCGTCGCAAGCATGGATGTGCAAGGGCTGTGGCCGACTTTCGAAGGCGTGCTGCAGGTCTTCTTTCGCCATTTCGAGTCGCTCTCCAGCGGAGAAGCCTGCACGGCGTTCGGCGATCACCTCTACAAAGTCTGCCATTGCAGCGACGTTCTGCTCGGGCGGCAGGTGGTGGCACTGATGCTGCGCGATCGAAGCCGCTTTCTCGGACCGCTGTGGCGCTCCTGCGCCCTGAAGGTCTTCGCCGCGCTTCAGGTACGCAGCCCTTCCGACCTGCTGGCAGCGCTGGCCGCCGAAGGCGCGGACGAAAGCCTGGCGCGCGAGGCACGCAGTCACGAGTCGGCGGAGATCGTGAAGAACAGCCGCCTGTTTCCTTTCCAGGTGGCGGTGAATCGCTGGACGGTGTGGAACTTCATCCATGAGCCTCGGCTACGCTACGCGACGGTGAAGCATTTCATCGGCAGCCTGGCGGTGGGCACATCCGTCGCTGATTTCCCGCGGGGCGTCAGGCAGACCATGGTCGCCGTCATGAACGTTTTCTTTGGCGATCATCCCGAGCAGGCTCCCGCAGGGCGCCTGTCGGTCGAGGAGATTTCGGCATCCGTTGCGGCTGCGCGCAGGGGCGGCTCTGCCTTTTCCAGGTCGGATAGCCAGTCCGGCTAGAGCGGAATGCGCACCGAAGATGCGTGTTGCAAGTCCAGCTGATTCCAGCTGGCCGATCATGCTTTAGGTCACAGCGGTATCCGAAAGCCTGATCCGGCTCACCAGCGCGGCCGCGAGGACAAGCCAGAGTGATGCCAGCACGAAGGCCAGGACGTAGGCGAAGGATGGCGAGACGGTGCTCTTCGCCCAGGAGATCAGCCATCCTGTTCCGGCGGGCCCGATGATCTGCGGCAAGACCATGGAAACGTGCCAGACACCCATGTCCTTGCCGGCGGCGTCTCGCGATGGCAACACCCGCAGAGCCAACGCCCAATCGACGGCCTGGTACGCTCCGTAAGCGGCAGCATAGATGACGACCAGCGGCGCCACGAGCAGAAGGCTGGGCCGCAGCGCCACCAGCACGTAGCCGATGACCGTGGCCGCCATGATCCAGCTCGTCGTTCGGACGACCGCAATGATGCCGTGGCGGTCGGCAAGTCGGACGCCCCACAGGCTTGCCGGAATCGCGAAGATGGCGCCGGCGCCCAGCAGCAACGGCAATACCTGCTCGGGCCGATCGACGCCGATCACATCCTGCAGGTACGACAGCAGGAAGGTCAGCACAGACCACACACCCATGTTGCTCAGCAGGCGCGTCACCAGCACCCAATAGAAATTGCGGTGTGCCCGCGGATCGATGAGAAAGGAGCGCAAGAACGGCCCGAGACGGAATGCGTCGATGGCGCCGCGAGACGGCGGCTCGGGGATGGTCAAGGTGAGCGACAGGCAGCCCAGGCTGATGGCGACGAAGCAAACCATCGCTGTGGTCGCATGGCCTGAGCGATAGGTCGCCGCGACCAGGATATTGCCGGCGATCGTTCCTGCGATCGTCATCACGTTCAACCAGCCGCTCGCGGTCGCCTGATCCGCGTCGGGTACGACATCGGGGACGAGGCCGGCGTAAGCACCCGAGACGACGTTCCACCAGAATTGCAGGTTGATGATGGCTATGATGTAGGCCTGGATGCTGCCGCCGTCGTCAAAAGGAATCAGCAGCAAAAGCGAAAGGCAGCTGCCCGATACACCCACGACAAGGAACGGCCGTCGCCGCCCACTTGCACTTCGCAGTCTGTCCGAGAGGGCACCGGCCAGCGGCGCCACCACCAGTGCGACCACCGCGCCAACTGCCGCAATAGTGCCGATCCAGCCTTCCTTGTCGACCGACGCCGGCCCGAGGATATGACTGACCTGATCGGGAAGGATGACCGGCAGGACGGTCAGCCATTGGGCAAACATCGCGAACCACAGGATTGCCAGGCGCACGTGCTGGCCGGTTCGCAGCGTGGTGCGCGCGTCCTGGAAGGCTGTCGTCATGCTCTCTATCGGATGAGTGCCATGGCGGATTAAGGCATCTTAAGCAAACGAAACCGGAAGCGGCGATAAAACTAGCGGGCTTGATCGGGACAACGCCAACCAGGGCGGGCAAATCCGATCGACGGGACTGTCGGCCGATCGTCAGCGGCGCCTCACTGCAATCGGCATACAGACTGCCGTCGGTTCTGGCGCGGCCAACGTGAGTCGCAGGTCGCGAGGACCTGACCCGTCTCCGACACCATGGCGCCGGTCCAGACGCCGTCCTTGCCCGGCTCGATCAGCATGGCGCCATGGTCCATGAGGCCGACGACCGCGGCGTCGACGCCGTCGAGCTTCGGCACCTCGATCGCTTGCTTGTCGTCGGGCGACGGGGGCACGGGATGGGTGTGCGACAGCACGATGCCGGCCGTGCCGACGATGAGCTGCGGCGGGCGGCGGTCGCCGAAGCCGATCGCCTGGAAGCGGTGCATGTGGCCCGACATCACCGCCATCACGTTGGCCGGCAGGCCGCTCGGGAATTCGGCGTTCAGGGCCTTCTGCTCCGTGAGGTTGATGAAGCCGTAGGGCTCGCCGTGGCCGGCGGGGCCGCCATGGATTTTCTTCACCACGCCCCAGAACGGCCGGTGGGTGACCAGCCAGGTCGGCCGGCGCTCGCCCAGGATTGCGGCGACGCGGCGGAACTGATCGACGTAGGCGTCGAGGTTGTAGACATAGACGTCGCCCGCGTTGGCGGAATCTATCGAGATCAGGTCGAGATCGCCGAGCCTCAACCGCATCGGCGGCGTGATGCGGTCTGGAAACGGCTGCCCGTCGAACGGCTGGGCAACGGGCCAGGCGCCGGGCCGCCAGCCGGCCGGCGTCTGTGACGGACAATGCTCCTGGTTGCGTACTCCACCCAGCAACGCCGATCCCGGATCGAGCAGATAGAACCAGCCCGGCCCGGCGCGGCTGCAAAGCTCGTGGTTGCCGCGCACGAACAGCCACGGCGCCGTCTTCATCAGGCGAGTCGCCGGCACGAAGAAATCGTCACGCCAAGCCGACCAGACATCGGGGATCGGGCTGCCCTGCATGTTCTGGCTCCAGTAGGCCGGACCGATCGGCTCCTCCGGCACGTCGTCCTCGTCGTCGAGGTCGCCGGTGTCGTAGACCTTGACCGTGATCGGCCGCGGATAGCCCGTGGCGCGCGGCGACAGGACCATGCTGCGCGGCGTGTTGCGGTAGTTGTAGTCCCCGACATGGACGATCAGGTCCGCGGCCGAGCGCTTCTCATCCTCGGCGATGATTCCGAACGGCCAGACCCTGCTGAAGCCGTCGCCGGTGCAGGGCTGCGGCTTGAGCGGGAGATCGCCGCGGCAGCCGCTGTCGCCCATCAGCAGCACGCGGCGGGGCGTGCCGGGCGTGACGACCGGCAGGTCGAGGCGGCGGCCATCGACCAGTACGGCAGTCGCCTCGCCGAACGGATGGAGGGTCTCGCACACCAGCACCTCGCGGAAATGACCGCCCGGCGGCCGCTGGCGCGGCGTCATCTCCTGCCAGGCGCCCGAGGCGCGCTGGAGGACCGGACAGCGTGTCGCGCGCTCGACGACGGCGCGGGCCATGGCGACGGGCTGGCCGTCGGAGCCCTCGGCCCACAGGACGAAGGCGAAGGAGGCCGCCGACTGCGCGCGCGCCGCCGCCGTCGCGCAGAGGATGGCAAGAACGAAGAAGACGCTACGCATGGAGGCCCCCGGGCTGACACCGCGACCTTAGCAAAAAGCGTCCCGGGTAACGCCGGGCGATACGCTCGACGATGCCGGTGATCGGCGGGCCAGGTGCGCCGTAGATCGAGACCGCAGGTCGCGCATGCCCAACCGAAGTCGGTGCGGCGCGCGGGAATGGCCTTGGGTTGCTTGACTATTGGTTTTCTCAATTTATACTTGAATTACAAAGGAAAATTAATAACTTCCGGGGTTGCTCGTGATGCTGGTGATTGCCGGTCGCATTGCGCCTTGTGACAAGAACGATCCGGATGCGGTCTTTGCGGGGCGGGTGTTCATCGACGATGGCGGCAATGTTGAACATGTCGGCAAGGGCAATGCGCCGACACCAGCTGGCTTCGCCGCAGCGCCAGTCATCGATGTCGGAGACAATTTCGTCGTCCCTGGTCTGATCGATCTCCATAATCACATCGGCTACAACACGCTGCCACTATGGGCCGAGCCGACAAGGAAAACGCCCTACGCTCATCATGACAGCTGGCCGGGCGCGCCCAGTTATCAGTCCTCGATAAGCTGGCCCTCCAAGGCCCTGGCGGCGACCGAGCCGGAAGCGCTCCTCGCCTATGTCCAGTTGCGAGCGTTGGCCGGCGGCACCACCGCCATACAGGGGTGGCCTACCGCCAACCGCCAACACGTCCAGGTGTTGCGCAATATCGACGATGAGACTGCGGGCGGCACCAGCCAAGAGCTGATCTATACGTCGACGCTCACCTTGCAGCCGCTCGACCTTGCAAAGAAAGCGCAAGCGCAAAGGAACGGCGCAGGCTTCATCTACCACTGCGGCGAGGGCACGGTGGGCTCGCTCGTCCAGCGTGAATTCATCCATTGCGCCAACGCCGGCTGCCTGGGAAAGACTTTCATCGGCATTCACTGCAACTCGTTGACGTCCCAGGACTGGGTCAGATGGCAGGAGGCAGACGCCGGTGCGGTTGTCTGGTCGCCATTCTCCAACCTCTGGCTCTATGGCTCGACAACGGACGTCAAGGCGGCGCAACGGCAGGGTGTGTCTGTTTGCATCGGATCCGACTGGGGGCCTTCCGGAACCAAGAACGTCCAGGGCGAGATCAAGGTCGCAAAGCTCGTGAGCCAGAGGGACGGTCTCGGCCTGTCCGATCGTGAACTGGTCGCGATGGTCACCAGCAATCCGGGCGATGTGTTGGCCCGCTGCTGGAACAAGCAGATTGGCCGCCTGTCAAAAGGGGCCTTCGCCGACGTCACCGTTGTCCGAGCCTCGGGACCGAAACCGGTTTGGACGCAGATCGTCGAGGCCACCGAAGCCGACATCGCGCTCGTCGTCGTGGGCGGCGTGCCGCGGTATGGAGATGCGGCCCTGATGGGGGTGACCGGCAGGCCGACGGCAAAGTTCAGGCTTGCCGGCAAGGACAGGCGGTTTGCCATCGCCAATCCCGACAAGCCGGCAAAGGCCTGGCAATGGAGCGAGATCACCCGTCTGTTGAAGGACGTGATCGCAGATCCGAAGGCCGCGCTGAGCCGGGCGGACGCCAGGATGAGGGCCTATGCCGGGCCAATGAATTCTGCCGACGCGCCGCTGCTGCTGTCGCTTGACATGCCGACCGGGGGCAGCGGATTTGCCGGCAACATCAGGGACCATATCGACAAGGTGGTCGTCCCGCCGCTGAGCTCTCTCGTTCATGACGCGAAGTTCTTTGCCGACATCGAGGGCAGGGGGTTCCACGGCGGTTTGCTGGATGGCCTCGAGGGGTTCTACCGATGACGCGCGCACCGAGACGCCGGGCTTCGCGTGCTCCCGTCCTGAGCAGGACGGACGTCGCGCCCCAGGTGGCCAAGCTCTCGTGGGCCGACCGGTTGGATATCCTGGACAGCCTCTCCCTGCTGCTCGACCAGATCTACGTGCATCTGCCCCTGAAGCGGTCTCTCTACGGCTTCGACATCCTCCGTGCCCTGGCCAGCCTCCGGCTGCAATCGACGTCGATCAACGATGTCCAGTTCCATCGCGAGCTGACCACGCTCATCAACCGCCTGCGCGACGCGCATACGCAATATCAGGGACCGTATGAGGGGCGGCGCGAGGGCGTGGTAGCGAGCCTTCCGTTCCTCGTCGAAGGCTTCGGCCCGCGGGAGGATACGACGTACCTCGTCTCCAAGATCGATCACAACGAGGTCAAGGACAGGTATTTCACGGAAGGGGTGCAGATCACCCACTGGAACGGCATTCCTTTTGATCGTGCGCTCGATCTTCATGCCGAGGTCGAGACTGGCGGCAGGCCGGATTCTCGGCTCGCCAGGGCACTCGAATCGCTCACGTTCCGCTCTCTCGAATACGCACCGCCGCCAAATGAAGAATGGGTGATCATCGACTTCCTCGACAATCGGCGGACGAAACGGACGATCCGCCTGTCCTGGAAGAACATCGAGCCGGAATTTGCACCCAGTTCCGGGCAGAGGGGGCTCGCCACACGCTTCCGGCGCAGTATCCACCTGGGAGCGGAAGCCGTCAGGCGGGCCAAGAAGTACCGGTTCAATCGCGATCTGTGGAAGGCAGAAACCAAGTCCGTCCGCACCGGCAGCAAGAAGCAGAAGCTGGCGTCGAAATTCGCCGACTTCCTGACTGCGCGCGTCGAGCGGACCGCCTGCGGCGACTACGGCTATCTGCGGATCTGGAGCTTCGACGTCGACGATGATGAGGCCTTCATCGAGGCCGCCTCGATGCTGGTGAAGGATTTACCCGACCGCGGCCTCATCATCGACATCCGCAATAATCCCGGCGGCCTGATCTGGGCGGCCGAACGGCTGTTGCAGATCTTCACGCCCAATCCGGTGCAGCCGACGAAGTTTGCCTTGCGCACCACCAGCACGACCGCGGAGATGGCGAGAGCCGTGTTCAATCGCGAAGAGCTCGGCGTCTGGTCGAACTCTCTGACGACCGCCGAGAGCACGGGCGAACCTTATTCGGCGCACATCCCGATCACGTCCATGGAGCAATGTAGCAACATCGGTCAGCGTTACGGCGGCCCGGTCGTGGTCATCTGCGATGCCAATACTTATTCCTCTGGCGATCTTTTCGCCGCGGGCGTCGTCGACAACGGCATTGGGCCGCTGGTCTGCGTCGGTGATGCCACGGGAGCTGGCGGCGCCAACGTCTGGTCCGCACGAGATCTCGTGGACGCATTGCGGCCGACCAAACTTCCGCTGCCGCGGTTTCCCAAGGGCGTCGATTTCCAGATGTCGGTCAGACGGGCGGTGCGCAGTGGTGCGGCCGATGGCGCCCTCATCGAGGATGGCGGTGTTGCCGGCCAGCGCTACGACATGACCGGAAACGACGTCGTGAACGGCAACAGAGACCTCATCGAGCACTGCGCCAGGATCCTGGCGACACAGCCATGGACACGTATGAACGTGAAGCGCTTGGCATCTGGAATTGAAGTCGAGACCGTCGGCCTTGACCGGATCGATGTCTATGTCTCCGGCCATCCTGCCTGCCCGTCCACCCCCGTCGCGCGCGATGGCAAGCACCTGCTCAAGCTTCGCGTCGGCAAGCATGAGACGGTCGAGATCGTCGGATTTTCGCAAGACACGGTCCGCCAGAAACGGCGGATCGGCCAATAGGAGGCGACATGGCAGCTCCTGCGACCGTGAATGCGGCAGGTTATTTCAGCGTCTCGCGGGCTGGCGCCGACCTTGGTGAGGGTATTGTTCGCATGCGCACGGCGACCAGGGGGACGCTCGAGCTTGGCGGCCAGGCCATGACGCTGATTGGCGACGTAACGGCAAAGACACTCAAGGGCAAACTTGGCGGACAAACCTTCAATCTCAAGATCAAGAACCGCAGTCTGCTCAGCGGGAACGTGGGCGCGGACAAGCTGGAACTGATGCGGCTGGTGAGTCGCCCGATACCGGCGGCCGAGATGGCGAAGTTCGACTCGGGCCCGCCGGCGGGCATCCAGACCATCTTCGCGGCGACGCCCGACTATCTTGCCGCCACCGGCGATCCATCGATCTTCTGGGACCATTTCGGCAATGTCTTCTATCGCGGGAGGTTGGATGGGACGGCCCGTGTCCTCGGCATCGCCTCAGATCCGGGCCCGGCGGAGTGCCTGCCGTTCGCGCGGCGAACGCTCATCGGCGATTCTGGCCAGAAGACGCAGGGCTTCCTGGCAAAGCTTGGCCTCACGCGCAGCTATGTTCTGGTCAATGCCTTTTCGGTCGCCATGCGTCCAAGCGCCAAGTCAAAAGGTCTCAAGGTCCTGCAGACGAATCAGGCCATAATGACAGCCAGGCACGCACTCTATGATAGCTTACTCGCGGGCGGTGCAGTGCAGGCTATTGTCGCCTTTGGCGAGGTGGCGCACCGGGCCTTCGATTTCTGGAAGCAAGCGAGCCCTGCCGTCAGCGCCGTTCCTGTTTTCAGGGTTGCCCACCCGGCCGCCGTCGATAGGGAAGGTAGCGGCGACGATGCCGCCCTCAAAGGCTGGGCGGCCGCCGTGAAAAAGCTTCGGGCAATCGTGACACCCGATCCGGATGGCGACGCCGCTGGCCTGAATTTCGGAAAGTACTTCACCGAGATCGACTACGTCCGCATTCCACGCTGGGATTTCCCGAAGATGACACCCGCTTATGTGGGTGATGATTCTTGGGGACGCTCGGCGACGCCCAGGCACAACAACTGTTGCCGGCGCCCCTCGCCGGACGACAGCGTGAGCCTCGTCCTGACGCCGCCTTCCGGACTGGGACAAGAGCTACGCTATCGCTATCAGGCCGGCGTGCTGTCGGGGGCTATGAACAAAGCCGGCCAGGCGGTCGCAATAGATTCATTCGGCATCGAGATATGACCACGCCCGGCGAGTCGACCGGTGAGGGCATCCACCATGGCGCTCGACATCGCGTCGCGCCTTCTGGCTTGCGATCTTTCGGGCGTGCGCTTGTCGTTCATGGCCTTTCGCGCCAAACCTGCGGCGTGAGGTCAAGGCAGCCCGCACAAGTCGCCGCTAGTTCTTTCGAGCGTGGCAAACAGCGCTCTCTACGGCTGTCGAGCTTCATCGCTAGCGGATGATTGCCGCCGATCGCATTGATTTCATCAAGATCGCAAATCGAAATCATCACCTACGCTCCCAAATACGCCTCGCGCACTCGAGGATGGCGTGCCAGATCGCGCGCCGGTCCGTCTAGCACGATGTGGCCGTTCTCGATAACGTAGGCCCTCTGTGCGACCTCGAGCGCCAGTACCGTGTTCTGCTCGACAAGCAGCACCGTCACCCCCTTTGCGTTGATGTCGGCAATGCGCTGGTAGACCTCGGCCGAGAGGCGCGGCGCCAGGCCGAGCGATGGCTCGTCGAGCAGCAGCATTTTGGGTCGTGCCATCAGTGCGCGGCCGATCGCCAGCATCTGCTGCTCGCCGCCCGACAGTGACCAGCCGAGTTGGCTGGATCTTTCCTTCAGTCGAGGAAAAAGCGCGAAGACGTTGTCGAGATCGCTTGCCACGCTCATACCGCGACGTCGCCACACCGTGGTAGCGACGTCGAGATTCTCGAGCACCGTCAGGCCGGGAAAGATGCGCCGCCCCTCGGGCACATGAGCCAGGCCACGCGCGACGCGGCTCTCCGCCGAGCTGTTGGCCAGCAGCTCGCCATCAAAGTGGATCTCGCCGGATTTGGCGCGATGTAGCCCGGAAATGGTGCGCAGCAGGGTGGTTTTTCCGGCGCCGTTGGCGCCCAGCAATGCCACGACCTCGCCCTTGTCGACCTGCAGCGAGATGCCGTGAAGTGCGTCGATCGCTCCGTAGGCGACGGCGATCCGGTCAATGGTCAGCATGCCGGTATCCATGACCGAGATAAGCCTCCAGGACACTGGGATCGGCGCGAACCTCGGCGGGGTTGCCTTCGGCGATCTTCCTGCCGAAGTTGATCACGGCGATGCGGTCGGCGACGCGCATGACCAAGCCCATATTGTGCTCGACCAGTACCAGTGTGAGCCCCTGAGCGCGCAGACCTTCGAGGATGCCGCGCAGGCGTTCGACCTCGCCCGTATTGAGACCGGCCGCGGGCTCGTCGAGCAGCAGCAGCGTCGGCTGCGAGACAAGCGCGCGGGCAATCTCGACCATGCGTTGGCGACCGTAGGGCAGGGCCCCGACCAGCCGTTCGGCGTCGTCGGTGAGGCCAAGTGTGGCCAGCAGTTCAAGCGCGCGGGCGCGAATCTCGTGAGTCCTGCGTTTCGCCGCGCCACCCAAGATCGCCGACCAGACCGACTGCGGCAGCAGGTGATGGGCTCCTACCAAGACGTTTTCCATCACCGTCAGACGCTGAAAGAGGCGGCCATTCTGAAAGGTGCGAACCATGCCGGCAGCGGCCACGAGGTGGGCAGGGGAGTCCGTTATGTCCCTGCCGTCGAACATGACCTTGCCGCCCGAGCTCGCCAGGATACCGGTCAGCAGATTGATCAACGTCGTCTTGCCCGCTCCGTTTGGCCCGATGACCGAGAAGATGCGGCCGGCGGGGATTTCCAGCGACACCGATTGGACGGCGTGCACTCCGCCGAAGTTCTTCGACAGGCCGTCGATGGCGAGGATTGTCGGGGTCATCGATCGAAGACTTTCAGCCGGCGACGGACGATGCCGGTAAGGCTGAGTAGTCCCTTGGGCAGGAACACCAGGATCAGCAGCATCAGGCTGCCGAACACGATCATGTAGGCAGTGCCCAAGTCGCGCATCAACTCGGGCATGAAAGTGACGATGACTGCTCCCGCAATGCTGCCCAGGATCGAGCCTTCCCCACCGATGATCAGCATGGCGAGATAGATGACCGAATGGGCGAGACCGAAATCGTCCGGCGCCACGAAGTTGGTCATGTGCGCGAACAGCGCGCCGGCCACGCCGGCATATAGGGCGGAAAGGGCGAAGGCCTGCAGCTTGATGCGGGTGACGCCCACGGACGCCGCGCCGGTGGCAATCTCGTCGTCGCGCACCGCGATCATGGCGAGGCCGATATGGGAATTGCGGATGCGCCAAGCGCACCAAGTTGCCACGGCCAGCGCCACCCACAGCACATAATAGTAGCGATGGTCGTTGGCGATCGGCCAGCCGGGCAGTGCGATCGAGGGAATGCCAGAGATGCCGTCGGTCCCGCCCATGACCGACTTCCAGTTGGTGGCGACGATGACGAAGGAGACGTTGAAGCCCAGCGTCGCCAATGCGAGGTAGTGACCCTTCAGGCGCAGCATCGGCAGGCCGACGACGATGGCGATGAGACCGGTCCCGACAACCGCGGTGGGAATGGAGAGAAAAGGCGATAGACCGAGGGTCGTCGACAAGATGGCCGTGATATAGGCGCCGCAGCCGACGAACCCGGCCTGTGCCAGTGTAATAAGGCCGGCGTAGCCGAAGGCGAAATTGAGACCGATGACGGCAATGGCCGCGATCAGTGCGAGATTGAGGATGCGGATGCCGTAGCCGCTGATAAAAGCAGGCAGCAGCAGCGCCAGCAGGAAGACGGCGCAGGAAGCGAGCAGAGCGGTGCGTCGGTGAATCATGTACGGGTGCTCATGCGCGTTGCCCAATGCGCTCGCCGAAGATGCCCTGTGGGCGCACCAGCAGGAACAGGATCATGACCAGGAAGACGAGGCCATCCTTATAGGTCGACGAGATGTAGGCGGCTCCCAGCATCTCGGCCAAGCCGACAAGGATGCCACCGACGATAGCGCCAGGGACACTGGAGAATCCGCCGATAATTATGGCAGCGAAGGCTTTCAGGGCGATCGGGTCGCCCATGTTGACGTCGGCGAACCACATCGGACCGATCAGGATGCCGGCGGCGCCGGTCAGCAGGCCGGCGATGATCCAGGTCAACACGAACATGCGATCGACGCCGATGCCCATAAGGCGCGCCGCGTCCCGATCCTGCGCCACCGCCCGCATGCGCGCGCCTATTGCCGTTCGATAAATGAAGAGATAGAGCAGTGCGATCATCAGGAAGGCAACGACGATCACGAACAGCGCGTGCGCCGAGAGGGCAGCACCGAACACGTCGATAACCTGCCGGCCGAAGGGAGAGCGCGGGCGGAAAGGTACCGAGCCCCAGGTCATCAGGGCGGAGTTCTGGATGACGATGCCGATCATTACCGTGCCGATGATGACGGTCACCACCGGCCGATCTTGCAACGGACGAAAGACGACGGCGTAGAAGATCACGCCGAAAAAGGCCATGCCAGCCAATGCCAGGACGTAGGCCGGCGCCAGTGGCAAGCCGATCTGTAGGCTGGTGGTAACGCCGAGAAAACAACCGATCGCCACCATCTGGCCGGTGGCAAAATTTACGACTCCAGTGGCTTCGTTCACCATGATGAAGGCAAGCCCGACTAGCGCGTAGACCGAGCCTACGGCCAGCCCACTTACGACGAGCTGGATGAGCTGTTGGGACAAAGGACTATCCGGCGAGAGCGAGAGGCGAGTTCATGTCGTCCTGAGCAAAGCGAACAACCTCGCCTCCGATAGCACCCATCCTGCTTGTGCGACGGTGTTGGACCTTGCTCGCGCGTTCAAGTGCCAAGTCGCGCTCATGAAGCGTTGATGGTGCGAATAAACACCGGGTCGCGCGTGCCGGGCTTGATCGAGAAAACCGCGAGCGAATGGACCATGTTGCCGAGCTCGTCGGCCGCAAAAATGTTGGTGATGCCTTTGTAGTCCTTTACCAGTTTCAGCTCGTCGCGGATCTTGGTGCGATCGGTGCCGACCTTGTCCATCACCTGCTTCATTATCCAGGCGCCGTCATAGTAGCAGGAGCCGAACGGATCCGGGTCGATTTTGAAGCGGTCCTTGAAGCTCTTGATGTAAGAGGCGACGTCGGGTCCACGTTCAGGCGCCAGGTAGGCGTCCATCACGCCGTTGACCCTCGTCAGCTCGTCGGGCGCGATCAACATGCGCGCCGCGGGAACCATGACGCCGGACGAGATTACCACAGGAATGTCGATGTTCATTTCCTTCAGGAGCTTCAAGACCAGCGCGCCGTCCTTGCCGTAGCTGATGCAGATCAGGCAGTCAGCGCCGGCGTTCTTCAGCTTCTGGAGCTGGGCCGACATGTCGTTGTCGGTAAAGGCATACGCCTCCAAGCCGACGACCTCGGCGCCAGCCGCCTTGACGATCTTCTCGGCCGCCACGGCGCCAGGTTGACCGAAATCGTTCTGCACGTAGATGATGCCGATCTTTTTCTTGCCCAGGCCTTCGGTCGCGTGCTTGGCCAATGCTAGCGCCTGCAGCCCGTCGGCCGGGCGAATGCGGAAGAGCCACGGGTTCTTCTTCAGGTGCATGGCGTCGCCACCGCCGGCATACATCCCCGGGATCTGCGCCTTGGTGACCTCGGGCTCGGTAGCGAGGTTCTGTGTGGTGTAGCTCGACAGGAAGACCATCGGAGGGTTGATGTCGCGTACGACCTTAAGGTAGGCGTTGACCGCGACGCTGTTGGAATCCTTGACATCCTCGAAGACGATCTTGAGTTTCTTGCCGGCTACGCCGCCTTTAGAATTGATCTCGTCCTGCGCCATCTGTAGCGAGAAATGATATTGTTGGCCCGAGACATTGAACGGGCCGGTGATCGGCACCATCGCACCGAGCGCGATCTCGCCCGACTGGGCCGAGAGCCGCTGCGACCAGATGGTCAATCCCGCAGTGGAGGCTGCGGCACCGGCCAAGACTTTGCGGCGGCCGAATAGACGCTTGTTTCCCATAAGTGGCTCCCTTCCTTTTAGTCGGCCGCACTCGCCAACGGATACAGATGCTCGGCTTCCGCGGCGGTGATATAGCCGCGTTCGACGTCGCGGCGGACGAGGGCGGTATCGCGCAGGCGCGCGTCGCCGTAGCCGCCGCCGCCCGGCGTGCGCACCTGCACCCAGTCACCGGGCGCGAGTTCGTAGCCTTCACCCTTAGAGATGTGCTCTGGCACCGTTGTCTTGCCGGCCTGACAGACAACTAGTTCGTTGGTCGCGCCGGGCAGGCCACCCTTAAGACCAGGGGGGCCGTCGCGGCCATGATCCATCAAGAACGAAGCGGTGGCGGTGCCGCGCAACAAGCGCACGCGATAGCTGACACCGTAGCCGCCCCGATGGCGCCCGGCACCCGAGGAGCCCGCGCGCAAGGCGTACTCCTCGAATACCAGCGGATAGTGCTGTTCCAGGATCTCTACAGGTTGCGTCTTCGAAATGCCGACGGTCGAGCAGCCATTGGTCAATCCGTCAGTCTCCCACCAGCCGCCGTAACCGCCACCAGAGAAGAAATACATAATGTATTCGCGGTTCTCGCCTGGGTCGTGGCCTCCCATGCTGAAATTGCCGCTGGTGCCGGCGGGCGAAGCGAACATGCGATCGGGTATGGCTTCGCCCATGGCGCCGAACACCGCTTCCATGATTCGCTGCGCCACTTCCGACGCACAGCCGGCGACGGGTCGCGGGTACTCACCGACCAGGAAGGTGCCGACGGGTTTGGCGATATGCAGCGGGGCGAAGCAACCGGAGTTGATCGGAACGTCAGGGAAAATGTGCTTGATCGCAACATAGACTGCGGACTGGGTGGCGCCCCACACGCCGTTGAGGGGTCCCTTGCAGGGCGGGCTCGAGCGAGAGAAGTCAAAATCGATGTCAGAGCCGCGCACCGTCATGTCGAGTGCGATCTCGAGCGGCTGGTTCACGATGCCGTCGCTGTCGATGAAGCTTGAAAAGCTATAGGTCCCGTCGGGCACGCTTTCAATGTAAGCGCGCATCTGTTGCTCCGAGCGCGCTTTCAATTCCCCGATCGCAGCTTCAACGGTATCAGCCCCGTATCGGTCGAGCAGGGTGGTGAGGCGGCGCTCGCCGACGGTCAGCGCCCCGACCTGGGCCTTGATGTCGCCGATCCGTTCCTCTGGCACTCGGATGTTGGTCAGGATCATGTCGACGATATCGGACACCATCTCGCCGCGGCGCACGAGCTTCACGGGTGGAATGCGCAGGCCTTCCTGCTGAATTTCTGTCGCCTTGGTGGCAAAGCCACCTGGCACCATGCCACCGGTATCTGGCCAGTGGCCGGTGTTGGAGAGGTAGCACCACAGCCGATCCCGGTAGTAGAACGGCTTCACCATTTTCACATCCATCAGATGGGTGCCGCCGAGATAGGGATCGTTGACGATGATAACGTCGCCAGGCTCAAGGTCGTGGCGCCGCTCGATCACCGCTTGGGTGGTGAATTGCATGACCCCGACGAAGATCGGCAGGCCCATCTCACCCTGGGCGATGACCTCGCCGGTGTCACGATGATAGATGCCGTTGGAGCGGTCGAAGGCCTCGGAGATGACTGGCGAGAACGAGGTCTTCTCGTGCACCAGGTCCATTTCGCTCGCGATTTGGCGCAGTCCGTTCTGGATGACTGCGAGAGTGACGGGGTCGAGGGCCATGTTAAGCGGATCTCCCGTTAGCCGGCGCAGCGCCGACGGTGATGACGAGATTGCCCAGCCTGTCGACGGCGGCGGTGGCTCCCGGATCGATCAGGATGGTGGTATCGAGCTGGGCGACAATCGCCGGGCCGACAATCTTGGCGCCGACTGGTAGGCGGTCGCGGGCGTAGACCGGCGTTTCGAGCCAGCTTCCGGCAAAATGAACGGAACGCTGGTTCTGTTTTGCATCTGCGAGTTGCCCGCCGGGCGGCGGCGCGAAAATGGAGAAATCGAGGCGAGTACGGCGGCCAAAGCTTGCTGTACGCAGGTTGGCGAGGACAGCAGTCATTTCGGTAAGTTCGATGTCGAAGCGTTCGCGATAGCGCGCCTCAAGGCTCTTGAGTACTTCTTGCGGCTTGAATGGGCGCTCGACCGGAACGCGCATCACGTGGCTTTGCCCGCGGTAGAGAAGGTCGGCCTCATAGATCGTCTCGATACGGGTGATCGGCACGCCCTCGGCCTCAATCAATGCGCGGCCCTCAGCTTCGTATTCACCGTACAGGCGATCAACTTCGGCCGGATCAACCGACTTCAACGGCAGGTTAAGCGTGCGCACGAAGTCATGACGGAGGTCGGCCAAGATGCAACCCAACGCCGATGTAAGGCCGGGAAAGCGCGGAACCAGCACCGTTGGCACGCCGAGCTCGCGCGCCAAAGCCACGGCATGGAGCGGTCCCGCGCCGCCAAATGGGAAGAGCGCGAAGTCGCGCGGGTCGTATCCCTTCTCGATCGAAACCAAGCGGATGGCGCTCGCCAGATGATCGCTAGCAACCGTAATGATCGCGGCCGCCGCTTGGATGGCGTCGAGTCCCAAAGGGCGGCCGATTTTGTCGACGATCGCAGCTCTCACCGTCTCAATCGACACGCCGCCCGCGACTCCCGGCAAGGCTGCGGGATCGAGCTTGCCCAGCACGAGGTTGGCGTCGGTGACGGTGGGCTCGGTGCCACCGCGGCCGTAGCAGATTGGGCCTGGATTGGCGCCGGCACTGTCGGGGCCGACCTGCAGGATCCCAGCCTTGGTGATGCGCGCGATCGAGCCACCGCCAGCACCAATCGTATGGATGTCGATCATCGGCACACGGATTGGCACGCCGTAGGCGATGTCCTTTTCTGCCGACAAAGCGGGCTCGCCGGCGCGGATCAGCGTCACATCGAAGCTGGTACCGCCCATGTCGCAGCCGATAAGATTGGGATGACCTGATTGCTGGCCGATGCGGGCGGCAGCCAGAGCGCCTGCCGCCGGTCCGGACATGACGGTCTGCACGGCATAATCGGCGGCGGCCTTGCCGCTGATCGTGCCGCCGTTGCCCTGCATGATCAGCAGCTCGGAGGGAAAGCGGGCGAGCTTCAACTCTTTCTGCAGGCGGCCTAGGTAGCGCGCCATAATCGGCTGGATATAGCCGTTGACCGCCGCCGTGGTGCTGCGCTCGAACTCACGGACCTCGCGGAGGATATCGGAGCCAACCGAGATGAAGGGGTTCGGCCATAATGTGCGGGCGATCTCGGCAGCGCGCTTCTCGTGTGTCGGATTGACGTAAGAGTGCAGAAAGCTGATGACCAGTGCTTCCGCGCCGCCGGCGATTAGAAAGCGGATGGCGCGCTGCACCGCCTCTTCATCGAGCGGCGTCAAGACGTTGCCGCGAGCATCGAGACGCTCCGGCACTTCGACGCGCAGTTGGCGAGGGATGAGGGCTTCAAAACTACCAATCATGCCGTAGCCGAAAGGGCGGGTGCGGCGCCCCAGTTCTAGGACGTCTCGGAACCCGGCGGTGGTGATCAGCCCGCAGACAACGCCTTTCCGCTCGAGGATCGCGTTGGTGCCGACGGTGGTACCATGCACAATTGAACCTAGCGTCTCGACAACCAGCCCGCTTTGTTGAATGCCGGCCATCATTCCGCGTGACTGGTCGTCGGGCGTTGAAGGGACTTTCGTAACGCGGAAGCGCCGTTCGGCTTCGTCGACGAACAGCAAGTCGGTGAATGTCCCGCCGACATCGACGCCAGCTTGCCACTGCCCCATCCGAGACGCCCTCATCGTTCAATTCAACAGCGACGGCCTTACCGGACCCTTGCCGACGGTAGGCAGCTGCTTCCTGTGCTGTCAAACGCCAGACATGCTCAAACTCAAGCAATCGTCGCGCCAAGCCTGACGACGATCCAGTCCATGCGCAATCTTATGTGAAAAGCCCTGTTTTGAAGCCGAGCCACCGCAGCTCGGCCACCGCCACCATCAACTGCCTCAGCCGGTGCCGGGCGCCGAATCGGGATCGACAGCGCGCACTACGTAGTTGTCGGCGGTGGGTTGATAGAGCTCCCACAGATAGCGCAGCTCGACCAGCGGCTGTCGATCGAGATCGACGCGCAGGTCGACGTAAGGGAAGCTTTCCTTGTGCACGACCAAAAGGCCGGCCGACTTCAGCTGCTTCAGTTCGCCGCCCGCTGCCTCGCCTGCCTCGATGGCGCGCACTAGCCGCTCGGCCAGTTGCTGGTCGGCATTGGCCTCGAAGGTCTCGACCATGACGTCGATCACCTTGGGCGTGCGCAGGATGTTGCCGACGGCGACGCAATCCTTGCCGACGATCTGGTTCTTTACCGACAGGATCTTGGCGCCGTTGTAGTGGGCGGCCTTGCCGTCCGCCGCTATGACCGCGAGCTGGCGCCAGCCGAGATTGGGCTCGTTCTTGTGAAGGTCGTCGACGATTGCCTGTGGCGCCACACCCTGTTTGAGGCGCGCCAGGATCTTGGGCCCGAGACGCGGATCGGTGCGATGCTGTGTCAGCACCGCGCCGACACTCGGCTCTGCCCATATGCAGCGGCTGCCGACCGCCATCGAAGACGTCGTGACGACGCACCCCAGCATGCCTGTCCTGGTGCATCTGCCCGCAATCGAAAAAGTCATGGTCGCTCCACCTCTGCTGCGGGAGGGTAGCTGAATTTCACCGCGTGCCGGGCACGGATTTTGCTGCCAAGCTCAGCGTCCATGAAGCGCAAGATGCATCTCGCCGCCTATCTCAAGACCGGGCCGACCGCGAGCTATGCCAGCGCCTGGCGCCATCCGTCGGCGCCGCTGCACGACATCTGGGATGCGGAACGCTACGAACATCTCGCCCGCACGCTGGAGGATGCGCGCTTCGATGCCGGCTTCTTCGCCGACGGGTTGGGGCTGCCCGACATCTACAAGAACAGGTACGACGACTACGTCGGCCGTGGCGGCCAGCTCAGCCTGATCGATCCGATGATCGTGCTGCCCTTGATGGCGCGGGTCACCAAGCATCTCGGCCTCGGCAACACGATCTCCACCACCTTCCATCAGCCCTATCAGATCGCGCGCAGCTTAGGCTCGCTTGACCTCTTGAGCCGTGGCCGCGCTGCGTGGAACGTCGTTACCTCGGCCACCGACTTCGAGGCGCGCAATTGCGGCCTCGATGGCGTGCCGCCCAAGGACGAGCGCTACGACCGCGCCGATGATGTGCTCGAGGCCTGCTGCAAGCTGTGGGATTGCTGGGACGAGGACGCGCTGGTGCTCGATCGCGAGAGCGGTGTCTTCGCCGACCCGAACAAGATCCGCTACGCCGACCATGTCGGCCCCTACGTCCGCACGCGCGGACCCATGACCATTCCGCGCAGTCCGCAGGGCCGGCCGCTGATCTTGCAGGCCGGTTCATCGCCGCGCGGCCGCGAGTGCGCGGCACGCTGGGCCGACATGATCTTCTGCACGCCAGGGACCAAGGAAGCCGCGATCGAGTTCCGCATTGACATGCACAAGCGGCTGGAAGTGATCGGCCGCTCGCCCAGCGAATGCGCCGTCATGCCGACGCTGTCGGTGGTGATCGGCGAGACTGAGTCGATCGCCAAGGAGAAGGCAGAGTTCCTCGACAGCCTGATCGATCCCGAGCTGGTGCTGGCCTCATCCTCGCAGCTCCTGGGCGTCGACCTTAGCCGCGTCGACAGCGCCGAACAGGCTGAGCGCGAGGCCGGCAACCAGGGCATCGCGGGCTCACGCGACCGCATGAGCCAGGTCGCCAAAGCGGAGGGCATAAGCTTCGCTCAGGCTGTGCGAAAGCCGCGCGCACTCCTCGCCGGCACGCCCGAGATGATCGCCGACTTGATGGAAGACTGGTTCACTAACGGCGCGTGCGACGGCTTCGTGTTGCCGCCGACGGTGTTCCCCATGACCTACGAGGAATTCGCCCGCATGGTGACGCCTGAGCTGCAGCGTCGCGGCCTGCTGCGCCGCGAGTACGCCGGCCGAACCTTGCGCGAGAACCTGGCAAACCCCGGTTGACGGAGAGAGATACAAGCTGCTCGATGCCATACCGTCTTTCGAGCCACGGCGGCAGGCGGCTTCGCTCGCCACTCCGGGCAGCACGTCAGTTCACTTCGATTCCATAGCAGCACAATGTGGACGGCGGTACCTCGTCGGGAATGTCGGGATTGTAGGGCACCCCTCGTGCGTGCGAGGCCGCACTCCGCTGAACACGCTCGCCTTCCAGGTCGTGGCCGGCATGCGCGATGACCAGACCGCGCTCAACCATCCGGCCGCGCCGTTCCAGCAACCCGGCTACCCGCGAGTTTTCCGGCTACTACGGCGACTTCAACATGATGGCGGCGAGTGGCAGCACGGCGCCGCCCCGCCCGACGCCGGCGCCGCCTGGCGCCACCACGCCGGTCGGCTGCTGGCAGCGATTCACCTGGCGGCGCGTCGCCTGCCCGAAATAGGGCGCGTCGCGCGATCGCAATCGGTTGGATGGCTGCTCGCTACCTGACACGCGCCGAGCGTACGGGGAAGAACACGCCGAGCGGGAACGCCAGCAGATGGGCCCCGTTGCGCCCAAGAAAGGTGTTCGCGGCGATCAGGCACTCCAGTCGAGGTGATTCTCCCTGGTAACCGCCATCAGACTGGCGCTCATTCACCCCAGCCCCACAAACCAGCGGATCCTGGAAGGGAGCGTCTCGAAACGCCCCACCTGGAACGTCGGTATCACGGCGCTCCTGGCAATCCCTGGTGCCGACCGGTTGCGGCAGCCGCGATTCGCCCGCCAGCACGTGATGACTGCCAATTTGCGAATTGTGATCCGTTGTCCGTATTTCGTCGTACGAAGGTGCTGGAGCTTGGACTTGCGCAGCATCGCCATCACCTATCTGACTGTGCTGGTCGTCTTTACGGCCATTGATCTGCTATGGCTCGGCCTGGTCGCGCCAGACTTCTACAAGAGCGAGATCGGCGCGCTCATACTCGAAAAGCCGCGGCTCGAAGTTGCTGTACTCTTTTACATCTTGTGCGCCGCCGGCATCACGATCCTTGCGGTGCAGCCCGCCCTCGCCGCGAATGACTGGACAAAGGCGGTGTTTCTCGGAGCCGTGTTTGGCTTGTGCGCTTACGGCACCTATGACCTGACCAACCTTGCTACCCTTCAACGCTGGTCTCTTCGGCTGACCATTGTCGACATGGCTTGGGGCACCATTCTGGTCTCTTTCTCCTCTGCTGTCGGATATGCGGTCGGACGGCCGAGCACGTGAGTAACAAAGGCCGACTGGCGAGCGGGGCAGCAAGCGCGCACCTAAACAGGTCGTGATGGCATGCGATGCCATGCAAACGGGCCATGCGGTCCTTCCGGGTTCTGACCAATCCAACGACTCGAGGTCGACTCATGCGACTTCTGCTGCTTTCTCTCTGTCTTATCCTACGTGTTCATACCGCGGCGTCGGCCGACAGGGCTATCGCCTACGGCCCCTCGCTTTTCTTCACCGCCTATCGCAATGGGGAGGCCATTGGGCATCACGAACTTACCTTTTTGCGCGACGGCGGGCGTCTGACTGTAGCGACGAAGATCAAGCTTGATGTGAAGTTCATGGGTTTTACCGCCTATAGGTATAATCATAGCGCCCGAGAAGTTTGGGAAAACGACAGGCTTCTAGCGCTGTCCGCGCGCACAGATGACAACGGGAAGTTGTATGATGTCAGAGCCGAGCGCACATCGGCAGGGCTCACCGTGCGAGCCAACGATCGTGTCGAGACGCTGTCCGGCGAACTACTTCCATCCTCGCATTGGAGTTTTGCGCAGGTCAGTCAGTCAGCTTTGCTCAACACCCAGACCGGCCGAGAGGCGCGCGTTCGGATCAGGTTGATCGGGCGTGAGCAGGTGAGGACGTCGTCCGGTGTCGTCCAGGCGTCGCGCTATAAATATCAAGGCGACGTCGAAATGGACCAATGGTTCGACGACCTTGGTCGGTGGGTGAAGACTGCCTTTACAGCATCGGATGGCTCGCGGGTGGACTATGTGTTGAACGACTGAAGCCTTGCTCGAGCGGGCCCGATCTGCAGTCGCCGGCTTTGCCGAGGCAGTTCGACCGGACTGTCGGCGAAGGCGGCTGCGGCCAAAGGCTGGGATCTCGGCGCAGCTTCGAGCAACGCCGCGGAGCCACTCGGCCGATCGGTCATCGGCCGAGGCGCCAGCTTCGCGTCGTGCTCCATGACAACAAGGTGAGGGCTACGACGCCGATCGCAACCAGCCCAGCATAAGCCAGCAGCGAAAGGGTTTTGGGTGGACCTAATGCTGTGTGGCGCACCGCCAACCGAAGGCTCATCCTCGTCTGAGCCGCGCGTCGTCTCGGGAGACAAGAGAGGGAAGATCAAACGCGAGCGGCCGCCAGGGTGCCAAGGACGCGGACGTCCTCAAGCTCGTCCAGGCGGTTGACAGAATCAACCAGTCGCTGCCCGGTGTCGGGGTTGAGCGAATCCGCGGCAAAATCCAGACAACGGTTGAACTTGGCCAGATGCTGGTCGCGCGTCAGGGGACGCGCCGGGTTAGCAAGCATCGTCTCGCAGCGCCACGATAGGGTCGTGCCACTCCTGAGATGAACTGTGAGGCTTTGCGGTGCCAGCGCGTTGGGAGCCGAGCTCCCGTCGCTGCGGGTCATCACGCGCGCTGCCAGCGCATGCGTCACCGGATCGGCCAGCGCTTGCCCCCGAAAATCCGCCAGATCGAGCGAACCGTTCTGCAGCACCTTCGCAACCGCGTACGCCATGCACAGGCGGGCATAGGTTGCCCCGGCCTCAGCCAGCGGAGGACGGCCCACCAGGCGCTCGATCAGTGGCGGCGCAAGGATCTCGATGCGGTCGACATCCGCGGCGGAGAAGCCGTGTTCCGCTTGCAGCGCCATGACGCCTTCGATGCCTCCATGAGTGGCGCGGCCAGCGGGAAACGGCTTGTGGCTGAACTCCGTGATGCGCCAGATGCGGCCGAGACTGTCGAGCACCGGCTCCAGCACGAAGGCGCCCTCGAACAAAGCAAGGTATCCATATGGTCCCTCAAACACCGAGCGTGCAGGTGCGAAGCTCAATGTCGCCAGTTCGCACGATTGAAGCGCGGCGCGGGCGTTGAACGCGACCTGGACCGGCAGGATCGGGCTGCCCTCGCTGTGCGCCTGCATAGTGCCGCTGACCTGCGCCAGCTGCCAGGCGAAGGCCGCTTCCAGCGCCGCCCTGTCAAGGCCAAGCAGGCGCCCCGCCGCCGCGACGGCGCCAAATCCGCCGGCCGTGGCAGGGCGAAAGAAGCGAAACCCGGACTGTGCCGCGAGGCCCAGCCCGGCCGCGATATCAACGCCCACAGCGATCGCCGTGATCAGTTCCGTGCCACTGATGCCGCCTCGCAACTCGGCGGCCGCCAGCGCTGCTGGCAAGACCGTGGCCATGGCATGCACGACCGCACCCTCGTGCAGGCAGTCGTATTCCTGGTTGTGCATCTGCCAGGCATTGAGGAATGCGGCGGCCGACGCCGATAGGCTCGCCATGCGACCCCAAACGGCGACGGTTGGCTCGCCCCAGCCGGCGGCAATCCGCAGCAATTCCGCGCCGCCCTCGACCGATGACCCGGCAATCCCAACCCCGAGGCTGTCCAGCACATAGACTTTGACGCTGTTGATGGCAGCAGCCGGCAGGTCGGCGAAGCGTGTCGAGACGGCATGGTTGGCAAAGTGCGCAGCGGCGTTCATGTTGGGCGGCCTCGGTCTTCGACTAAACGTCCTTGGGCGGGCCGGTTGCGGCGTCAGGAAAGGGCTTGGGCAGGTTATCATTGTGCAGCGCCCGGGAGTTGGTGCTCATGACATTACGAGTTCAACAGATCAGTTGTTGAGCGAACCGTTCACTGTATATGTCAGGGGATTCTTGATGAAGTA
>CADECW010000023.1:0-38949 GCA_902825855.1 uncultured Rhodospirillales bacterium
CCCCGATCTCCTTGCCGACCCAAGCGATGGTGCGCCCAATGTACCAAAGCGACGGACGGCTAGATCCGGGCGGTTGCCGGTCGACCTTATATATGGGCACGACGAACGCCGGGTCGCTAACAGCCATAAGGAGCCGTTCGTTTCATGGCACTCTACGAGAATGTCTTCATTGCGCGTCAGGACGTCCCGACGACGCAGGTGGAGACCCTGACAACCCAGTTCTCCGAACTGGTCACCGGGCTGGGCGGCACCGTCTCCAAGAAGGAGTACTGGGGCCTCCGTTCCCTCACCTATCGCATCAAGAAGAACCGCAAGGGTCACTACACCCTGCTCAACATCGACGCCCCGCCAGCCGCCATCAAGGAGCTGGAGCGCACGATGTCGATCAACGAGGATATCATCCGCTTCCTGACCGTCCGCGTCGACGAGCTTGAGGAAGCCCCGTCGGCGATCATGATTCGCAGCGCCGAGAAATCGGACCGGCCGGGCGGCGATCGCGGTGACCGCGGTGATCGCTGGGGTGATCGTCCGCCACGCCGAGAGCGTCCGCGCTTCGGCGAGGAGGGCATGGCTCCGGCTGCCGGTGGAGAAGAAGAATGAGCGCACAACGTCGTCCCTTTACCCGCCGTCGCAAGAGCTGCCCGTTCTCCGGCGCCAATGCCCCGAAGATCGACTATAAGGACGTGCGCCTGCTGCAGCGCTTCGTCTCGGAGCGCGGCAAGATCGTGCCGAGCCGCATCTCGGCCGTGTCGTCCAAGAAGCAGCGCGAGCTCGCCCAGGCGATCAAGCGCGCCCGCTTCCTGGCTCTGCTGCCCTACGTCATCGCCTAGCGGAGAACGATCATGCCGATGAACGTCATCCTGCTGGAGCGCGTGCCCAAGCTCGGCCAGATGGGGGATGTGGTGAAGGTGAAGCCCGGCTTCGCCCGCAACTACCTGCTGCCGCAGAAGAAGGCGTTGCGCGCCACCAAGGACAACATCACCTACTTCGAGTCGCAGCGTAAGACTCTCGAGGCGCAGAACCTCGAGCGCCGTAAGGACGCCGAAGCGGTGGCCGCCAAGATGAGCGACCTCAAGGTCACGCTGATCCGTCAGGCCTCCGAGGCGCTGCAGCTCTACGGCTCGGTCACCTCGCGCGATATCGCCGACGGAGCCGCCACTCAGGGCGTCAAGATCGAGCGCGGCCAGGTCGAACTCGACAAGCCGATCAAGGCGCTGGGTACGCACAAGATCAAGGTCCACCTCCATCCGGAGGTCGCGGTCGAGATCAGCGTGCTCGTCGCCCGTTCGCCTGACGAGGCGGAGTTCCTCGCCAAGGGCGGCACGTTGGTCGCCGAGACCGAGCGTGCGGCCCTCGAAGCCGCGGAAGCCGCACAGCGCGCTGCCGAGCAGGCTGCAGCGCTGTTCGAAGCCAAGCCCGCCGAAGGTGAGGCCGCTGCCGAGACGCCGGCCGAGGCCGAGGAAGCACCGGCCGAAAAGCAGTAACGAGCGCTTCGTGCACTCGTCCTGGCGCATGCCACCGGAGACCGGTGGCATGCGTTTTTCTTTGGGAACGCGGGCGGCCTGTCCGCGCGTGATCGTGATCCGGGCCAGGGGCCCGCGCTCGCAATGATTTGGCGCCTTGGCGCGGTCCTCATTGCGAGCGTCGTCGCGCTGCCGTTGCTCGGAGTCTTGTCGAGCCTGTTCACGCCGCAGGCCGAGTTGTGGCGGCATCTTGCCGATACTCAGCTCGTCGATATTTTCTTCAACACACTGGTGCTTCTGCTGATCGTCGGCCTCGGCACCACCATCATCGGCGCGGGCACGGCGTGGCTGGTGACGATGTGCAGCTTCCCCGGTAGCCGCCTGCTGCAATGGGCGCTGCTGCTGCCGCTGGTCTTGCCGACCTACATCATCGGCTACGCCTACGCCGACCTTTTGACCTTCGCCGGTCCCCTGCAAGGGGCGCTGCGCCAGGTGACCGGCTGGAGCCGCGGCGACTACTGGTTCCCCGATCTCGGCTCATCCGGCGGCGTCGCACTGCTCTTCACGCTGGTTCTCTACCCCTACGTCTACCTTGCCGCGCGCACCGCCTTCCTTACGCAGTCGCACGCGCTGATCGAGGCGAGCCGCATCCTGGGCCACGGCCCTTGGCGCACCTTCTTCGGCGTCGGCCTGCCTCTGGCGCGGCCCGCCATTGCCGCCGGTGTCGTGCTGGCGCTCCTCGAGGCGCTCGCCGACTTCGGCACGGTCCAGTATTACGGCGTGCAGACGCTGACGACGGCGATCTATCGGACGTGGTACGGACTCGGCAATCGCGAGGGCGCGGCGCAGATCGCGCTGGTGCTGATTGCCATCGCGGGACTTCTGTTCCTGATCGAGCGCCATTCGCGTGGGCGCGCGCGCTATAGCATCGCATCGAATCTGCGCCACCAAGGTGATCCTGCCGAACTCAGGTCGTGGATGGCGGCGGCCGCCCTGCTCGCCTGCGCCTTGCCCATCGTTCTTGGCTTCGTCGTGCCGACCCTTCATCTTGCTCAGCTCGCCTGGAGATCGGGCGCCGTCGTCGGCGATTCACGCTTCCTGAGCGATGCCCTGAACAGTCTGACCCTTGCCGCCTCGGCAGCCGTCATTATCGTGGCGCTCGCCCTGTTCCTGAGTTACGCCGGCCGCCTGGTACGACGCCGCGCGCTCAACCGGCTGATCGAATTCTCCGCTCTGGGCTACGCCATCCCGGGCGCCGTCATTGCCGTCGGCATCCTGCTGCCGCTGGCATTGGCGGATCACGGCATCGACCGGATGAGCCGTTCCGTTCTTGGATTGCCGAGCGGACTGCTGCTGAGCGGCACGGCCTTCGCACTGCTGCTCGCCTATACCGTGCGCTTTCTGGCCGTCGGCCTCGCCAACATTGCGCCCGGTCTAGCGGCCGTCGATCCTGCAATGGATGCCAGCGCGCGCATGCTGGGTGCCGGGCCGCGGGACGTGCTGCGGCGCATCCATCTTCCGTTGCTGCGCGGGCCGATGCTGACGGCAGCTGTCGTCGCCTTCGTCGAGGTGATGAAGGAGCTGCCGGCCACCCTGCTGATACGGCCGTTCAACCTCGATACGCTGGCGATCGGCGTCTACCGCTTTGCCTCCGACGAGCGCCTGGCCCAGGCCGCGGTGGGCTCGATCGTGATCCTTGCGGTGTCCCTGGCGCCGGTGATCGTGCTCAGTCAAGCGATTGGAGCGAAAAGGCGCTAAGTTCACAAGGACGCGGGCCTCCGGCCCGCATCGTGACAATGAGCGGGTCGGAACCCTGCGCTCCCAAGACTACTTCCAGCCTGCGCGATCCATGATCTTCAGCGCCTCGGCGTTGTTCTGCGCGAAGACGCGGGCGTTGAGCTGGTCTTCCTTGAAGCTGCCGAGCGACTGGAGTTCGGCCGAGAGCGCCACGCCAGCCACCACCGGATACTCCGAGTTGCCCTCGGCGAAGTACTTCTGGGCCTGCGGCGACACAAGGTATTCGAGGAACTTCACCGCTACCGCCTTGTTGGGAGCATGGCGCGCCACGGCGCCGCCGCTGATATTGACGTGCGTGCCGCGGTTGGCCTGGTTGGGGAACACCACGCCCACCTTGGCCGCAACCTCGCGGTCCTCCGGCTTCTTCGAGCGCAAGAGGTTCACGTAGTAATAGGTATTGGAGACGCAGATCTCCGCCTCGCCGGCCGCTACGCCCTTGATCTGGTCGGTGTCGCCGCCGCGCGGCGGGCGCGCCAGATTGGCCGCGACGCCCTTGGCCCAGGCCTCGGTCTTCTCCGGCCCGTTGGCCGCCAGCAGCGAGCCTACCAGCGACTGGTTATAGATGTGGCCCGAGGCGCGGATCAGCAGCTTGCCCTTCCACTTCGGATCGGAAAGGTCCTCGTAGTTCTTCGGCGCGTCCGACGCCTGGACCTTCTCCTTGTTGTAGAAGATCACACGCGCACGCTTGGAAAAGCCGAACCAGTTGTTGTCGGGATCGCGCAGATGCGCCGGCACCGACTTGGTCAGCACCTCAGACGCGACCGGCTGCAGCAGTCCCATCTGGCGCGCGCGCTCGATGCGGCCGGCGTCGGTGGTTATGAGCACGTCGCACGGGCTCTTGTCGCCCTCGGCCTTCAACCGCTCGACAAGCGGATCCGGCTCGGCATCGACCCGGTTGATCTTCACACCGCTTAGATCCGAGAAATTTCCGTAGAGCGCTTCGTCCGTGTTGTAGTGACGCGCCGAATAGAGGTTCAGCGTGGCACCCTGCGCCTCTGCACGGCGGAGGATGACGACGCCTGCACCGAAGGCGAGGCCGGTCTTGAGGGCTGCGCGACGCTTCACGGGGCTCTCCCTTCTGTCTTCGAGCTAACTGCAAGTGAGTTTCAGTCTCTGTGCTGTTAACACCCGTGCAGATGCGACGCAATCGCCTTTGAAGCCAATTTTCACAGTATCATCAAGCTAAATAGCTGGGCTTTGCCTTGAAATTGCCATCTGGATTAACATTTCGACTGAGTACAACGAACGCCCCGAAGGTACGGCAATGCTGTTAGCTCGGGTTCTTTCCCGTGTAGTGGTCGAAGGCCAGCTCACGATCATCGATGCAGCCGGCAAGCAGCATCGAATCGTGGGCGTGCGGCCAGGCCCGGACGTCACAATTCGCATCCATACCCAGTGGACCGGGGTCAGGCTGGCGCTGCGGCCCCGCCTGGCTTTGGGCGAAGCCTACATGGACGGCAACCTCACGGTCGAAGGTGGCGACATCTACGACCTGCTCGACCTGATCGGGCGCAACATGGCTGCGCTCGAAGCGACGCCGATGGTGAAGTGGTCGTACCGGCTGCAACGCTGGCTGCGCTTTCTTCAGCAGTACAATCCGATCGGCCGTGCCGAGCGCAACGTGGCGCATCACTACGACCTCAAGGACCAGCTGTACGACTTCTTCCTCGATCGCGACCGGCAGTATTCCTGCGCCTACTTCAAGACTGGCGATGAGCCGCTCGAGCAGGCCCAGCTCGACAAGAAGCAACACATCGCCGCCAAGATGCTGCTGCAGCCCGGCCTGAAGGTACTGGACATCGGCTCGGGCTGGGGCGGCATGGGGCTGTTCCTCAGCCAGCAGTTCGGTGTCGATGTGACGGGTGTCACGCTCTCAAAGGAACAGCACGCGGTCTCGAGCCGGCGCGCGCTCGAGGGCGGCGTGGCCGACCGCGTGCGCTTCAAGCTGCTCGACTATCGCAAGGAGCCCGGCCGCTACGACCGCATCGTTTCCGTCGGCATGTTCGAGCATGTGGGCTCGGCGCACTATGTCGAGTTCTTTGCCAAGGTGAAAGAGCTCCTGGCCGACGACGGGGTCATGCTGCTGCATTCGATCGGCCGCATGGAGCCGCCGGGCGGCACCAACACCTGGCTGCGCAAGTATATCTTTCCGGGTGGCTACACCCCCGCCCTGTCCGAGGTACTGACGGCCATCGAGAAGGTCGGCCTGTGGGTTACCGACATGGAGATCCTGCGCCTGCACTACGCCGAGACACTGCGCCATTGGCGCCAGCGTTTCCTCGCCAACCGCGAGCGCATCAAGCAGGTCGCAGAATATGACGACCGTTTCTGCCGCATGTGGGAATTCTATCTCGCCGCGTGCGAGATCTCCTTCCGCTACATGAATCAGATGGTTTTCCAACTCCAGCTCGCACGCAGGCAGGACGCCGTGCCCCATACACGCGACTACATGCTCGACGCCGAGAAGGGCGTCACGGTGAAACGATCGATGGCGGCCGAGTAGCGGCAATCCGCAACGCATTGCACTTTCAGCCCTCAATGGAGAAGTGTGATCAAAGTGTGACGCCGTCACCAGGAACGGTGTCCGGCAAAGAGATATGTGATCCCATGCGGGCCGTGTTCGCGAGACATAAGGTGTGGAGCGGCCGCGGGGTGTGGGACCCATCGCGCGCCGAACGTGGTGTGGGCATGAACGAAGTGGGAATGCAAGACGCCGACGCGGCCACGGGCGGCTGTTCGGCTCCGAGATTGCGCATTCTCGTCATTGACGATGACGACATCTTCCGCAACACGCTCGCGGCCGAGCTCGATGAGCAGGGCTTCTCGGTCATCGCATTTCCCGACGGCAGAGCACTGCTCGCTTCACCGCAGTTGGCTGACGATGCCGACATCATCCTGCTCGAGTGGGGCTTGCCGCATGTCGCGGGTATCGATCTGCTGCCTCGCCTGCGCAAGCTCGGCATCACCGTGCCGGTGGTGTTCCTGACGAGACAACCCCTGACGATCAACGAAGCCGTGGCCTTCGACCGCGGTGCGCTCGATTTCATCGACAAGTCGCGAGGCACTTCGATCCTGGTCCACAGGCTGCGCGCGGTGGCCCGGGCCAAGAGATCGGAGACCCTCAGCGAAAACTGTTACGAGTGCGGGCGGCTCAAGCTCAAGCCTCACGTCAGTCGCGCATATTGGAACGAGATCGATGTCGATCTCACGGTCAGTGAGTTTCGCATCGTCCATCTGCTCGCCAAGAACGTCGGGCGGCACGTCGGCTACCGCGAAATCTACGACACCGTGCGCTATCGCGGCTTCGTGGGAGGAAACGGCACGGATGGATACAGGACCAACGTCCGCTCGGCGATCAAGCGCATCCGGCACAAGTTCCGGCTATGTGACCCGTCGTTTGCGGAAATCGAGAACTTCGCCGCGTTCGGCTACGTCTGGGGGCGCGGCCGCCGCCCGGACGCCGCAAGTGCCTTGATGCGGTGAGCGGGCGACTGCATTCGGCCAGGATGCAGCCATTCCGGCTGGTCATTGGGCAGCGCTGGGCGTCGCCTCCTGCAGCCAGACATAGCCCAACGCCTCGAAGTTGCAGATCTGCGAGAAAGTCGGATCGCAGGATCGAAACTTCAGGCGAATGCGCCGGATGGCGGAACGCACATTGCGACGCTGCTCCATTGCCGTCGCATGCGTCCGAGCCGGGCCGGGTGGCCGGATACGGTCGTGGATTTCATGATAGGCCGCATGACCTGGCGACTTGCTAGCCAATAGTTCGACAACTCGATACTCGCTCAGCGTCAAGCCAAGGTCGGTATCATCCCATGCGGCGCGGTCCTCGACCGGATTGAGCATCAGCCTGCCGTAGCGCTGCAGGCGCCGCTGGACGCGGACGCTGGGTGGCGCCTTGGCGACCAAATTGAGCCGCCTGACGAGAATGTCGAAACCACGGGTCTTGTCGATGAAGTCGAGGGCGCCGGCAAGCAGGGCACGCCGCTCGTTCTCGACGAGGGCATGTCCGGTCAAAAAGATGACCGGAGTGTCGATGCCTCGTGCGCGAAGTTCGGAAAAGAGCTCGAAGCCCGAAAGTCCAGGCAGCTTCCAGTCGATCAGAAGCGCATCGGCCGACGCGACGACCTGAAGCGACTGGAGCAGGGATTCGGCATCCGGAAAGACCAGTACGTTGAATCCGTGGATGCTGAGCTCGGTCGCCAGCAGCTCGCGAAACAACGGGTCGTCCTCCACGGCGACGACATGCGGCCCGCTCGCGTCGCCGATGCGGCGGATGGATGTGGACTCGCGGTTCGGCGCCGTCATCCCGAGGGTCAACGTCGGCCGCAATAGCGTTCGGACGCAGGTGGTGCCGGGCGTGGACAAACCTTTGGGGCCACGATGCTCCTCCGCTATTGTTCATGTCGGCGTGCATCCTGCAGCACCCACCTGTAACACCGCTTCCCTGATCGCGCTGTGACCAGATTGGGAAAGCCAACTCAGGGCGATGCAAGACTGTGACATCGCGGGCAAGACCCTGTGCGGGACGCACTGTTCAAGCGGAACGGGTCGACCATATCGCCACTGCGACTTCAGTACGGTCCAATTGTCGAGCCGATGCGATTCGCGCGCGTCTGCACCAATCGGCCGATGCCACTTGCTTCCCGCGGCAATGGGCAATGGCCTTGCCCGGCTCAGCTACTCGCTGGCGCCCGGTTGCGCCCGGTTCGCCATAGCGACAAAGGCACCCGCTAACGGGCTGGATCTGTCCTGCAGCTGAAATCGGCCGACGTCACAGAATTGCCGCCGGCTTCGCGCCTCTGGTGTCAAGGCCACTTCGAATCGTTGCGCCAGGCATAGCCTGCGGAGGCGACGTTCTCGATTTCATCGAAGGCAGGGTCGAAGGATCGGAACTTGCTTCGCAAGCGCCGAATGGCCGATCGGACGTTGACCCGGTAGCCATCATCCCCGGCGCCGGCGACGAAGCCACGGTAGTGCATGCAGTCGTAGATTTCGCGGTAGCCGGCGTATCGACCGCCGCCTTGCACGAGGTGATGCACGATCTTGAATTCGCACAGAGTCAGGTCGACGTCCTCACCATTCCAGAGGGCGCGGCCGGCCTGCAACATGAGGGTGAGATGGCCGTGCCGCATGACCTCGCCGGACCGCCGCTTGGGCGTGCACTCGCGGATGATGAGACGCAGGCGCCGCAGAAGAATTCCAAAGCCGCGGGACTTGTCGACAAAGTCGAGGGCGCCGAGCGCGAAGGCGCGATTTTCGCTGGCCGTCAAAGGCCGGTCGGTCACGAAGACCACGGGAATATCGACCCCGGCGGCGCGCAGCCGGGGTACCAGTTCGACAGCGGACATGCCGGCAAGATTCCAATCCAGAACGATCAGGTCGGCGGTGGCAACGGTCTCGGCTGCCTGCAGCAGCGCATCGCCACTACCGTACACGGCAATGTCGAAGCCCTGTTCGGTGAGTTCGTCCGACAGCAAGCGCCGGAATTGTTCATCTTCGTCCACAGCAACGATCTTCGCAACGCGTTCCGGTGGCAAGCCATCGGTTGCAAGCGGCGCGACCGCACGCAACGTCCAAGATTGAGAAGCAATCGTCATGGCAAGCCCCCTTTGGCTCGTGCAAGGCCGATCTAAGGCGGGGTGACTATAGAAAGGGTGCAAATGCGACGGACATCAAATCGGGATATCGCCACGAATTAATCACGCTTTCATATCCGCGCGCTCGGGTGCTTGCGAACTCATCGCGAATACGGTGCCAGCTTGCAGCTTGCGCGACGAATTGCTGCAAACAATCGAAGGCTCAGCTGGCTGAATTGCGAAGTTCTCAAGGCTGGACTCCAACCCTTGCAATCGCAAGAAGCGCGGCCAGCTGCAAAACTCGGCATGCTCACACAATGCAGCAACGGAACTCTGTGGCCGTCTGGTGGCAACGCCCGCGAGCGTAGAAACAATATGTAAGAAGCTGATCAGGTTATCTTGGACCTCCGGAGATGGCCGACGTGGAAGGTAACCAAGCCGAGTTTCCAGCTGTGGATCCCCAAACGACACCGAAGTGCAACCGGCAATACCAGATCCGTAGACAGGCTGAGGGAGGTGCATGGCGCTCCCCTGCACGCAAAATGCGCCTGCGGGTCGGCAACACGTCAGTTATTTCTGTCGTGAATGAAAATAATCATAGTTATTGACCTCGCAGAACATGGCCGGTATTGGATCTTGCTTTTCCCCGTTACCCACAGTCCGCCAGCACACCTATGTTCCTTATCGACGTGACCAAACGGGCGATCCGCAAACCAGCTGGAGACTTGTCCCCGGCTTTCAGGGTATTTCTCCGCAGGCCTGTCGGAAATCCGGCAGGAGCCATCGGATTTCCGGTGGTGGACGCCCCCCTCGTCTCCTTAAGAAGCTCTGCCATGGAGCCACTGAAAGACCCCTCGAACGTCACGCGCCTGCCCGGCGCCGAAGACATCCGTCTGCGCGAGCCGCCGCACAATTTCGAGGCGGAACAGGCGCTGCTGGGCGCCATCCTGATCAACAACGCCGCCTACCAGCGGGTCGCCGAGTTCCTGCGGCCGGAACATTTCGCCGACCCCCTGCACGGCAAGCTCTACGATTCCCTTTCGAAGCTGATCGAGCGCGGCCAGGTCGTGAGCGCCGTCACGCTCAAGACCTACGTCGAGCAGGACGAGGACATGAAGGCGGCCGGTGGTGCCCCCTACCTGGCGCGGCTGGCGGCCGCCTCCGTCCACGTCATCGACGCCACCGCCTTCGGCCAGGTGGTGCATGACCTCTACCTGCGCCGCCAGCTCATCGACATCGGCGAGACCGTGGTCAACGGCGCCTTCGGCAGCGGCGACGTCGAGGAGACGGCGCTGAGTCAGATCGAGGTTGCCGAGAAGAAACTCTACGACCTTGCCAGCACGGGCCAGACCGAGGGCGGCTTCAAGGCGTTCCGTGTTGCGCTCACCGAAGCGACGGTCGCCGCCGAAGCGGCCTTCCGTCGAGTCGGCAAGCTTACCGGCGTCGCCTCCGGCCTGTTCCAGCTCGACCAGCTGTTGGGCGGCCTGCACAGGTCGGACCTGATCATCCTGGCCGGCCGCCCCTCCATGGGGAAAACCGCGCTCGCCACCAATATCGCCTTCAATGCTGCCCGCGCCTACCGGGAGGACATCGTCGACGGCCGCCCCAAGGTGGTCGACGGGGCGGTCGTGGGATTCTTCTCGCTCGAAATGTCGTCGGAACAGCTCGCCACCCGGATGCTCGCCGAGCAAGCCGAGGTCGCATCCGAGAAGATCCGCAAAGGCGAGATGATCAACAGCGACTTCGACCGGGTCCTGGCGGTCAGCCACGAGCTCGAGCATCTCAACTTCTTCATTGACGATACGCCGGCGCTGTCGATAGCCGCGTTGCGCACCCGCGCCCGTCGCCTGAAGCGAACGCACGGGTTGGGATTGCTGGTGGTGGATTATCTGCAGCTTCTCTCGCCGGCAGGCCGCAACCGCCAGGACAACCGTGTGCAGGAGGTCTCCGAGATAACGCGCGGCCTCAAGACGCTCGCCAAGGAGCTCGACGTCCCGGTCGTCGCCCTGTCGCAGCTGAGCCGCGCCGTGGAGCAGCGCGAGGACAAGCGGCCACAGCTCGCCGACCTGCGTGAATCGGGTTCGATCGAGCAGGACGCCGACGTCGTCATGTTCGTCTACCGCGAGGAGTACTACCTCACTCGCGCCGAGCCGACGCGCCGCGCGGAAGAAAGCGACCAGAAGTTCAACGAGCGCCACGACGCGTGGCGCCTGCGCTGCGAGCAGACCTACGGCAAGGCCGAGGTGCTCGTGGCCAAGCAACGCCACGGTCCCACCGGTACCGTGCGACTGGCCTTCGAAGGCCAGTTCACCAAGTTCGCCAATCTGCCGGCCGATGGCGAAGGGCTGGGGCCCGCGTTCGAATGAGTCGCTGCCGGCATGTTCCAGGGTCTTCCAGACCGCGCGCATGCGGCGCGCTGATAGACCATGAGCGGGCCAAACGCTCGCGGTCCGGAAGCTCATGAACTCGATGTTCTCCGACGACGCCACGCGCCGCGCCGGTGCGATCCTGACCGTCGATGTCGGGGCCATCGCAGCCAACTGGCGCGGGCTGCGCGACGCCGGCCGCGCCGCCGGCCGGCCGGTCGACTGTGCCGCTGTTCTCAAGGCCGACGCCTATGGCTGCGGCGCCACGATGGTTGGCCCACGGCTCGCGGCCGAGGGCTGCCGGCAGTTCTTCGTCGCCCATCTCGAGGAAGGCATTGCGCTGCGCAAGGCGATGCCCGAACACCCGATCTACGTGCTCAACGGCCTTCCCGCCAACACCGAGCCCGACTTCGTCGAGCACGACCTCATTCCGGTGCTGAACCATCTCGGCCAGCTCAACAGCTGGCGCGCCGCCGCCCAACGGTTCAACCGGCCGCTCGACGCCATCATCCACATCGACACCGGGATGCACCGGCTGGGCTTCGGCCCGGAAGAAGCACAGGTGCTGATCAACGAGCGCGGCCGCCTGCGCGGCCTGCGTCTTGCCCTGCTGATGAGCCATCTCGTGGCTTCCGAGGAGCCCAACAACGCCATCAACGGCGAGCAGCTGTCGCGCTTCCGCAGTTTCGTGCGCGCCATGCCGGGCGCGCCGAGCTCGCTCGCCAACTCCTCGGGCATCTTCCTCGGCCCCGACTATCATTTCGACCTGTTGCGGCCGGGCGCCGCGCTCTATGGCATCAATCCGCTGCCTGGGCGCGACAATCCGATGCTGCCGGTAGTGACGCTCGAGGCCCGCATCCTGCAGACCCGGCGAATTGACGCTCTCCAGACCGTTGGATACGGTGGCGCCTGGCGGTCAGCCCGGCCTTCCCGCGTGGCTACGATCGCGCTGGGCTATGCCGACGGCTATTTCCGAATCCTCATCAACCGCACCCACGTCCATCTCGCCGGACACCGCGTGCCCGTGATCGGCCGCATTTCCATGGATCTCGTGACGATCGACGTGACCGAAGTGCCCGAAGCCCTGTGCGAGGCCGGCGCCGTTGTCGAGGTGCTCGGCCGGCACATGACGGCCGACGATCTCGCCGACCATGCACGCACCAACGCCTACGAGGTGATGACCGCGCTCGGCCGCCGTTACGCCCGGGTCTATGTCGACAGGCCGCCGGAGGGCGAGGACGAGAGCGGCGCCGAGCCGGAGACCGCTTCGTGAGCATTCCGCTGGTCACACTGCTTGGCCGCATGACGCTCGCCTTTCTTGAGGCGATCGGCTCGGTCACGTCCTTTGCTCTGCAGTCGGTCCGCTGCGCGCTCCAGCCACCGTGGTATCGCCAGCAGATCCTCCGCCAGATAATGGAGATCGGCTACTACTCCCTGCCGATCGTCGGCCTCACTGCCATCTTCACCGGCATGGTGCTGGCGTTGCAGAGCTATACCGGCTTCGCCCGCTTCTCCGCCGAATCGGCGATTCCCAACGTCGTCGTGGTCTCACTGACGCGCGAGCTCGGCCCGGTACTGGCAGCGCTGATGGTGGCGGGCCGCGTCGGTGCGGCGATGGCGGCCGAAATCGGCACGATGCGGGTCACCGAGCAGATCGATGCGCTGACCACGCTCTCGACCAACCCCTACAAGTACCTGGTCGTTCCGCGGCTGATCGCCGGTGTCGTGACCATGCCGATCCTGGTGCTGATCGCCGACATAATCGGCGTGCTGGGCGGGTTTCTTGTCGGCGTATACAAGCTCGACTTCAACGACGTCGCCTACCTGCGCAACACACTGGATTTCCTCCAGTTCCAAGATGTCTTCTCCGGCCTGGTGAAGGCCGCGGTGTTCGGCTTCCTGATCACCCTGATGGGCTGCTACCACGGCTACACGTCCAAAGGCGGCGCGCAGGGCGTCGGCGCGGCGACGACCAACGCGGTGGTCTCGGCCTCGGCCCTGATCCTGACCTTCAACTACTTCATCACCGAAGCCTTCTTCGCGCGCTGAATCGTTCTGGTGGGGAAGGAAACCTGATCCGTCGTGCCTCCCAAGATCTCCCTCCGTGCCGTCACGAAATCGTTCGGACCCAAGAAGGTCCTGCAAGGCATTGATCTCGACGTCGCCAAGGGCGAATCGACGGTGGTGATCGGCGGCTCCGGGACCGGCAAGTCGGTGCTGCTGAAATGCATTCTCGGCCTGATGCGACCCGATTCCGGCTCGATCAGGATCGACGACCAGGAAACGGTGACGCTGGCTGAGGGAGGGCGCGCCCACGTCATGCGCAAGTTCGGCATGCTGTTCCAGGGAGGCGCTCTGTTCGATTCACTGCGCGTCTGGGAGAATGTGGCCTTCGGTCCAATCCAGAGCGACGGCATGAAGCCTGGTGAAGCGCGCGAGGTCGCGATCGCCAAGCTTGGTGCTGTGGGCCTCGGTCCCGAGATCGGGGAGCTCTATCCCGCCGAGCTGAGCGGCGGCATGCAGAAGCGCGTGGCGCTCGCGCGCGCCATCGCGCGCGAGCCCGAGATCATCTTCTTCGATGAACCAACGACCGGCCTCGACCCGATCATGGCCGACGTGATCAACGACCTGATCGTCAAATGCGTCAGCGACCTTGGCGCCACCGCCGTATCGATCACCCACGACATGGCTTCGGCGCGCAAGATCGGCCATCGCATCGCCATGCTCCATGACGGCAAGCTGATCTGGCAGGGCCTCACCGCCGACATCGATCGTTCCGGCGATGCCCACGTCGACCAGTTCATCAACGGCCGCGCCGAGGGGCCGATCCGCATGCAGGTCCGGAGGCTCTGATTATGACGCCCAGCATCGCGGAAGCCCGCCGCCATTTCGCCGAGGAACTGCGCGTCACTGCACATATGGCCAACGGTCGCCTCGTCGAGGCCTTCGCCGCCGTGCCGCGCGAAAAGTTCGCCGGCCCCGGCCCGTGGCGCATCCTGAATTCTTGGGACGGCTACTGGACGACGCCCGACGACGACGCGCGCTGGCTGTATCACAACGTGCTGGTGGCGCTCGACGAGAAGCGTCGGCTGAACATCGGCGAGCCCAACCTGTGGGCCTACCATCTCGACCGCATCGGCGTGCGCGAGGGCGAGCGCGTGCTGCAGATCGGCACCGGCTCAGGCTACTTCACGGCGATCCTGGCCGAGACGGTCGGCCGCAACGGCCGCGTCGACGCCATCGAGATCGACGGGCCGCTGGCCACCACCGCGACTCACAATCTAAAAGAGTGGCCGATGGCGGCGGTGCACCTGGGCGACGCCGCCCGGCCGATCGACGGACAGTGGGACGTGATCGTGGCGTTCGCCGGCGCCACGGCGCCGCAGGCCTGGTGGCTCGACCGGCTGGCCGATGGTGGCCGCCTGCTGCTGCCGATGACCGCGGCGGATTTCGCCATCACCGGCTTCATGCTGCGCCTCGACCGCCATCGCGAGGAACTGGCAGCGCGCTCCGTCGGCCGCGTCGCGTTCTATCCTTGCGTTGGCGCCCGCACGCCCGAGGGCGAAGCCGCTCTCCGGCAGGCGCTCGGCGACGTCGCGGGCCAGCAGGCGCTGCGCTGCCTGCGCCGCGACACGCACGCCAGGGACGACTCGTGCTGGCTACACGGCGACGGCTGGTGCCTGTCCAAGCGGCCCCATTCAGCAACCATCCACTGACATGGCGCGGCCGCTAAAACGCTTCGCCTGCCAATCGTGTGGCGCAGTCACGACCAAGTGGAGCGGCCGCTGTGAAAGCTGCGGTGAGTGGAACACGATCGTCGAGGAAGCAGCCCCCGCCCCGGGCCCGGCAGGCGGTGGCCTGGCACGCGCCGGCAAGGGACGCACGCTCGAGTTCGCCGGCCTGCGCGGATCGACGCCACAGCCCGAGCGCTACCGCAGCGGCATCTCGGAGTTCGATCGCGTCTGCGGCGGCGGGCTGGTCGTGGGCTCTGCCCTTCTGATCGGCGGCGATCCCGGCATCGGCAAATCGACGCTCCTGCTGCAGGTCGCCGCCGCGCTGGCGCGCCAGCACACGGCCTGCGCCTACATCTCCGGTGAGGAAGCGCTCGACCAGGTGCGCCTGCGCGGAGAACGGCTGGGCCTGGGCGGTGCGCCGGTGCAGCTCGCGGCCGCGACATCCATTCGCGATATCGTGGCGACGCTGGAGCGGCCCGACGCGCCGCGGGTGGCAGTGATCGATTCCATCCAGACCATGTGGCTCGACACGATCGACAGCACGCCGGGGACGGTGAGCCAGGTGCGTGCCTCGGCGCAGGCGTTGGTCGAGCTCGCCAAGCGGCGCGGCATCGCCGTCCTGCTGGTCGGTCACGTCACCAAGGATGGCGCCATCGCGGGGCCGCGCGTGCTCGAGCACATGGTCGACACGGTGCTCTACTTCGAGGGCGAACGCGGGCACCACTTCCGCATCCTGCGCACAGTCAAGAACCGCTTCGGACCAACCGATGAGATCGGCGTATTCGAGATGTCCGACCGCGGGCTGTCCGACGTCGCCAACCCGTCGGCGCTGTTCCTGGGCGAGCGTCGCGGCCAGGTGTCGGGCACCTGCGTGTTCGCCGGCATCGAGGGCACACGGCCGGTACTGACAGAGATCCAGGCGCTGGTCGCCCCCTCCTCCTTCGCGACACCCCGCCATGCCGTGGTCGGCTGGGATGCCAACCGCCTCGCCATGGTGCTGGCCGTGCTGGAGGCGCGCTGTGGCGTCGCTGTCGGCGCCAACGATGTCTATCTCAACGTCGCGGGCGGCCTGCGCATCGGCGAACCGGCGGCCGACCTCGCCGTCGCTGCAGCCGTGGTGTCATCGCTGGCAGATGAATCCGTCCCGACCGACATGGTGGTGTTCGGCGAGATCGGCTTGGGCGGCGAGGTGCGTCCGGTGGGACAGCGCGAGGCGCGCTTGCGCGAGGCTGCGAAGCTCGGCTTCCGCAGCGCCCTGGTGCCACGCGGTCGGGCCGGTGCAAGCCCGGCGCCGCGCACGGAGGGCATCGCCATTGACGAAATCGAGCATCTATCGGACCTTGTGGCGCGTTTTCAGCCCGCCGACCGGCCCATGAAACGGTCGCGCCGGGAGCGCCCTTCTGATCGTGGGCACGAGTAGCGGAACGGAGTATCTGAAGGGCGATGGACAAGCTTGGGATCACCGTTTTCGACGTCGCGATCATCGCGGTGGCCTGCTTCGGTGCCCTGCTCGGCGCCTCGGCAGGCTTCGCCCATGCCGTGCTGTTCATCGGCTCGTGGGTCGCCGCCGGCTGGGTGGCGTGGAAATATGCCAAGCTGATCCAGCCCGAGGTCGAGCAACTCGTAGGCAGCACGGAGCTTGCGTATTTCCTCGCCATGCTGGCGGTGTTCGTGGCCGCCCTGATCGTGCTGGTGATGCTGACCAATGCGCTGTCCCGGTCGGTGCGAGCGAGCCCGCTCGCCAAGCCCGACCGCATCCTGGGCGCCGGCTTCGGCGTGCTCTGCGCCTGGGTGGCCGTCGGCACCGCCTTCCTGTTCTACGGCTATCTCGGGCCGCGGGCGCTGCCGCCCGCGGTCGAGGGCGGCGCCACCTTCCCGATGATCAAGGAAATGGCCAATTTCGTCGAACCGTACCTGCCGCCGGGCTTCCGCACCCGCCTGCAGGACCGCGGCCGAGATGCCGGGCCGGTTTCCGTCCCCTCACCGGCGGGGCCCGCCGGGCCCGCCGCGCCGGCCGCTCCGGCAGCCCCATCCACCGATGAGGCGAAGCCGGAGAATAAACCGCCGCAGTGAGTTATCCTTGATGGCGCCGCAGGCGGTCCCCAGTTATAACCCCGCCGTGTCCAGTGCCCCCAAACGCCTCGACCATGACCTCGATAAGTTTCACGAGGAATGTGCGTTGTTCGGCATCTATGGCACTTCCGATGCCGCCGCCCATACCGCTCTCGGGCTGCATGCCCTGCAGCATCGCGGCCAGGAGGCCTCGGGCATCGTCACTTTCGACGGCCGACATTTCCACAATCACCGCGCCGCCGGCCTGGTCGGCGACATCTTCGGCGAACAGTCCGTCATCGCCAAGCTGAAGGGCTACTCGGCGATCGGACATAACCGCTATGCGACGACCGGCGGCTCGTCGGACCGCAACATCCAGCCGATTTTCGCCGATTTCGACTTCGGCGGATTGGCGCTGGCTCACAACGGCAACCTGACCAACGCCTACCTGCTGCGCAAGGAGCTGGTACGCATCGGTTGCCTGTTCCAGTCGACCACCGACACCGAGGTTATCAACCACCTGATCGCGCGCTCCAACTACTCGACCGTAGTCGACCGCGTGATCGACGCGCTGGGCCGGGTCAAGGGCGCCTACTCCCTGCTGCTGCTCACCAACGAAGCGCTGTTGGGCGTGCGCGATCCGCTCGGCGTGCGGCCGCTGGTCATAGGCCGGCTGGAGGATTCCTGGATCCTGACGTCGGAGAGCTGCGCCCTCGACATCATCGGCGCCCGATTCGTGCGCGACGTCGAGCCGGGCGAGATCGTCATCGTCGACGGCAACGGCCTGCGCTCGATCAAGCCGTTCACCAGGGAGAAGCGCCGCTTCTGCGTGTTCGAGCACATCTACTTCGCCCGCCCCGATTCGCGGGTCGAGGGTATCGGCGTCTACGATGCCCGCAAGCGCATCGGCATCCAGCTCGCGACGGAGAGCCCCGTGCCGGCCGACGTCGTCGTGCCGGTGCCCGATTCCGGCGTTCCGGCGGCGATCGGCTATGCCGCCCGGTCCGGCCTGCCGTTCGAGCTCGGCATCATCCGCAACCACTATGTCGGCCGCACCTTCATCGAGCCGGCCGACCACATCCGCCATCTCGGCGTGCGCCTGAAGCACAACGCCAACCGCGCTCACATCGAGGGCAAGCGCGTCATCCTGGTCGACGATTCGATCGTACGCGGCACGACCTCGATGAAGATCGTCGAGATGGTGCGCAATGCCGGCGCCCGCGAGGTGCACATGCGCATCGCCGCGCCGCCGACCACCGATCCCTGCTTCTACGGCATCGATACGCCGGAGCGTGAAAAGCTTCTGGCTTCGCGCTACGACGTCGCCGGCATGGCGAAGTTCATCGGCGTCGATTCGCTCGCCTTCCTGTCGATCGACGGCCTCTACCGCGCCATGGGCCTGCCGGGCCGCGATCCGAACAATCCGACCTTCTGCGACGCCTGCTTCACCGGCGACTATCCGATCTCGCTCGACGACGTCACGGGCGTCGAGGATCGCCAGCTTTCGCTGCTCGTCGAATCGGCCTGAGGCTTTTCGCGTGACTGCGGCTCCTCCCGGTCGCCTGGCCGGCCGTCTGGCGCTGGTCACGGGCGCTTCGCGTGGCCTCGGCGCGGCAGCCGCTCTCGGCTTCGCCCGCGAAGGCGCGCATTGTGTCCTGGTCGCCCGCACCGTGGGCGGCCTGGAAGAACTCGACGACAGGATCAAGGCCGCGGGCGGCTCGGCGACGCTGGTGCCGCTCGACGTCACCGATGGCCCCGGCATCGATCGGCTGGGCGCGGCCCTGTACGAACGTTTCGGCCGCCTCGACGTCCTGTTGGGCAACGCCGGCATCCTCGGGGTCCTGTCGCCGATCGGCCACATCGACCCCGACGTATTCGAGCAGGTGATGGCGGTCAACGTGACGGCCAACTGGCGCCTGATACGGTCGCTCGATCCGCTGCTCCGCCGCTCCGACGCCGGCCGCGCGATCTTCGTGACTTCGGGGATCGCCAACCGGGCCGTGCCCTACTGGAGTGCCTATGCCGCCAGCAAGGCAGCACTCGACGTGCTGGCGGCGACGTACGCTGCCGAGGTCGCGCACACCGCCGTGCGCGTCAACCTCTACAACCCCGGCCCGATGCGCACGAACATGCGTGCCCAGGCCTTCCCGGGCGAGCCTCCCGAGCAGCAGGTTCCCCCCGAGGCGCATGCCGAGGGACTGATCCAGCTGGCGCTGCCGTCGTGCAGCCTGAACGGCCAGTGGGTTGCGGGAGACGCGGCCTTATCTTGAGGCCCTCGTCACCTCGGTGGCGCGTATGCCGACCTTGGTGATGCCGTCGATCGCACCATCGACACAGAACTTGAAGGGCGCGGCATCCTTCCATCTGCCGACCTTCTCGGCGGACAACGGTGGCGTCGCAATCGTCCTGTTGAGGCATTCCTCGAACGCCTGGCCGTGACCGACGCTGGCGAGCAGGCGCTTCACCTTGCGCTGCAACGACTTGTACGGGCCGCCGCCGGACATCCACGCCAGATAGTCCGAGAGCGAGCCCAACGCCACCAGCAGATTGCCGGTATCGGGGGGCCCGGGACTGCGTTCGAAGCGGTCGATGTAAGTGATCACGATATTCAATGCCGGTTCTGCATTCGATGGATCGAGATCGACGGCGCGCCGGTATTTGACGATCGCGTCGTCGAACTTGCCGGTCGCACGGAGGATGTTGCCCCAGTCCATCAGGTCGGCCGCCGATGCCGGAAGCTTGTCCTCAGCCGCTGCATACTTGGCCGCGGCCTTCTCGAGTTCGACGACCTCGGCCGTGTCGGCCACGGCAGCGGTGGTCATGCCGGATTTCGTCCGGCGATGCACGTCGATCATCCATTGCCGATAGATCAGCAGGCCTTCGAGACGGCCCACCAGCGCGTCGAGGTTGGGACTGCGCGACTTCGGCAGCTGCCGCAGCTGTTCGGCCGCTTCGGCGAAGGTCTTGTCGGCGATGTCCAGGCGCTTCTGCAGCAACGAGTCGGGATCGTCCACCCATTCCATCCGCGCCGTCGTCTGGTGAACGATGATGCCCTTGGCGAGAAACGCCTTCATCAGGACGGCGATGGCGGTAGGCGAATCCTGCATCTGGCGCTGCGACTCGCGGAAGCGACCGATCGCCTGGTCGATTTCGGAGAGCTGCTGCTGAATACCGGCGTCGACCAGCGCCATGGCACGCGCCATGTGGATCTGGCCGAAGATGTAGGGCACCCAGTGCAGATCCGCCTTGTTGGTGCTGCTCATCATCCTGGCGATGAGCTTCTGCGTCTGGCCGAAGGAGCAGCGATCCCGCCGATTGCTGATGCGATACTGCTCGCGCTGCAGGTCGGGCAGGTCGGCGAGCCCGACCTCGAGGTCCCTGCAGTCCGCCTGTTCGCGCTTGAACATATAGGAGGCGGCGGTCTTTGGATCGATGGATGCGATCGCATTGAGGGCGATGCAGTCGTAGACGTTGTCGAGCGTGTCACCGCCATCGGCCGGACAGTCGGCCATCGACCCATGGTCGCCCGCCAGGCTCATCACCGCCGCGTATTTGCCGTCGCTTCGCTTCGTCAGAGCCGACCTCAGCGTCACCGGCGCCAGCCCGAACAGCGCCACCACCTCACGCGCCGCGTTGCGCACGCTGAGCGGCGCACCCGGAATCTGCAGGTCGACGGGCCGAACGCCGTCTTCGACATTCACTCGCCGCCACTCCTGCACGCCCGATCGCTGGATACGATCGAGCTGGCGCGCAATCTGCTGGGCGGCGAGCTCGGGGGTGGGCGTATCGGGCGTGTCCGTCGCCTTGACGACGACGCGATCGATGGCGATGCCGCCGATCGCCAGCTCGCGCACGATCGCGGCCAGCACGATGACGAGGATGAAGCCTGCGCCGACAGCGATCAGGACCTTGCGCACGCCATCGAACCAATTGGCTACGCGCTCGAAGCCCATCGGTGCATCCGGCATTTCGGCCTCCTCGTGATGTCACCGCCGGCCACCCGATCGGGAGGAACGGCACATCGAGGATTTCACAATGAGGGCGATCGATCTGTGCGAAACCACACGTTGCGTGCAGGATCGCTCGGCGCGGTGCTCTATCGTCTGCTGGGACGCGCGAAGGGGTTCCTGGGCTTGCGCATGGTGAGGCGGATCGGCACGCCCGGCAGGCCGAAATCGTCGCGCAGCCGGTTCATCAGATAGCGCAGATAGTCATCGCCCAGTTCCTCGGGCTGGCTCACCTGCAGCACGAAGGTCGGTGGGCGACGCTTGATCTGGGTCATGAAGCGTAGCCGGATGCGACGGCCCTTGGCCAGCGGCGGGGGATGCAGGGTCTCCATCTCGCGCAGCCACCGATTGAGCTTGGGCGTCGGAACCCGCTTGTTCCAGATGTCGTAGGTCTTGAAAACCGCCGGCATCAGCCGCTCGATGCCGCGACCGCTCAGCGCCGAGAAGCCGACGATCGGCACGTCCTTGACCTGTGCGAACGACGCCTCGAGGCGATCGGCGAGCTTGCGCCAAGCCCGGCTCGCATTCGCCTGGTCGTCGGCCAGAAGATCGGTCTTGTTGACGGCGATCACCAGGGCGCGGCCCTCGTCGATGACGCGGCCGGCGATCGTGAGATCCTGCTTGTCGGCCATGTCGGCGGCGTCGAGGACCACGACCACGATGTCGGCCAGCCGGATGGTGTCGAGCGTGTCGGCCACGGAGGCGGCCTCGAGCTTGGCCTCGATACGGCTGCGTCGGCGCATGCCGGCAGTGTCGACCAGGCGTATCGGCCGGCCCTTCCATTCCCACTCGACGCGGATGGCATCGCGTGTGATGCCGGCCTCCGGACCGGTCAGCACGCGCTCCTCGCCGACCAGACGGTTGAGCAAGGTCGACTTGCCGACGTTGGGTCGTCCGACGATCGCGAGCAGGAGAGGCCGCTTGGGATCGACCGCCTCATCCTCCTCTCCGTCGCCCTCGCCTTCCTCTTCGTCGCCTTCGTCCGGCATCGCTTCGATGTGCTGGGAAAGCGCATCGTGCAGGTCGCTCAGTCCCTCGCCGTGCTCGGCCGACACCGGGATCGGCTCGCCCAGACCCAGCCCGTGCGCTTCGGCGAGGCCCTGCTGGCCAGCGCGGCCCTCGCACTTGTTGGCGACCAGGATCACCTTGGCGGCGCGCTTGCGCAGCCAGCCGGCGAAGCTCTCGTCGAGCGGCACGATGCCGGCCCGCGCATCGATCAGGAACAGCACCGCGTCGGCGCTGTCGATCGCCCGCTCGGTGAAGCGCCGCATGCGCGCCTCCAGCGCCTCGCCGCCGGCCGTTTCCCACCCTGCCGTGTCGAGCAGCGTGAAGGCGAGGTCGCCGAGCTGCGCCGGCGCCTCGCGCACGTCGCGGGTGACGCCTGGCGTATCGTCAACGATGGCGCGGCGCTTGCCGACCAGGCGGTTGAACAGGGTCGACTTGCCGACGTTGGGTCGGCCGACGATGGCCACCCGAGGAACGGACGGCCTGTGGTCAGCGGAGGGCAATGAGTCGCCCGGAATCGGTCAAGACGTAGATCGTGCGGTTTGCGACCACCGGCCCCAGCCGGATCGGACTGCGCAGATCCATCTTGCCTATGATCTCGCCGGTGTAGGGCGAGACGGCCAGAAGCTCGCCCAGCGTGCCGCCGACCAGCAGTCGGTCGCCGGCCAGCACCGGGCCTGACCACAGGACCGGCCGCTTGCGCGCCTCGTCGTGGTATTGCGTGAGAGGCGTCACCCACTTCACTTTGCCCGTGTCGCGCGTCAGCGCCGCGATCTCGGCTGCGCTGGTGGTCACGAACAGGAAGCGGCCGGCCGCCCATGGCGTCTGGTTGCCGCCGATGCTGCGCTCCCACATGCGCTGGCCCGAGCGCAACTCGACGGCGGCGAGCTGGCCCGCCGAGCCCATGGCCAGCACCAGGCCACGATCGACCACCGGGCGGCCGCGGATGTCCGTCATGTTGCCGAAGGCACGCACTTCGCCGCGCGCACCGATCATGGTCTCGTTCCACACCGGCCGGCCGTTTTCGACTCTCAGTCCGACCAGTTCGCCCGAGGAGAACGGCGCCACGACGTACTCGCCCGAGCCCGCCGGGCTGTTGCCGCCGACAAAGCCCGCGCTCTCCGTCAGGCCGCTGAACTGCCAGAGCTCCGAGCCGTCGACCGCCGCCAGCGCCTGCAGCTTGTTGTCGATGCTGATGGCGAACACGCGGTCGGCAAAGACCAGTGGCGCGCCACGCACCGGCGCGCTCACGGTCGACGTCCAGACTTCCTTGCCGTCGTTGGGATCGAGCGAATAGACGACGGCGAAGCCCGTGGTCACGAACAGCCTCCCGCCATAGTAGGCCAGCCCGCCGCCGAACTCGTCGCCGTCGCGCGCCTTCTCGGGCTTCAGCGTCACCCGCCACATCAGCTGGCCGGTATCGGCGTTGAAGGCGGATACCGTGCCCTGCGCGTCCTTGGCGAACACCTTGCCCTCGGCCACTATTGGCGGCGTGGTCAGGATGCGCGAGGAGGTCGAACCCGCGCCGACATCGGCCGTCCAGATGATCTGCGGCGAATCGCTGACCGCGAGATTGTACATGGCGTAGTTGGCGAACCCGCCGGACTGCGGCCAGGAATCGTTGACCGACGGCGCCGGCAGCACGACCGGGACGTTGGCCAGGTCCTTGTCGGGCTCGAGCTCACTCCTTTCGGAAAACACCGGGAGACGCTCGCCCTGCAGCGGCGTCTTGCCTGGGCCGAACCAGTCGCCGACCACGTCGCAACCGGACAGCGACATCCCGAGCACGAGACCGACAAGACCGATGCGGGAAGATGCCGCAACTCGCAATACGCTTCGCATCGCTCTACTTCGCCTCTGCCGGGCCGTAGAAATTCAGCATCGCCGAGGCACGTTGAGCAGCTGCCTGGGGCGCCTGGGGATCCTTGGCGATCTCGCTCCACAGTTCGCGGGCGCGCTTGAGGTCGCCCTTGCGCACGGCGAGCATCGCCTGCAATTCACGCACGCTCAGTCGGAACGGCCGGTCCGGCCCGGCCAGCGGCTCGAGCTTGGCGACCATCTCCTCGGCCTTGGGTGAATCGATGCTCTTGTAGGCGGCGATGACATTGGCGAGGTCGGCGAGTTCGGCCGAATTGAGCGTCGGCGCCACCGCCAGCAATGCCGTCACCTGAGCCTCCAGCGGCTCGCGCAATTGCGCGGCGACCAGTGCTGCCAGCGAGCGGTAGGGCTCGGGCGCAGCCTTGGCCTGATCGTCGAAAGCCTTCAGCGCGGCCGGCTTGTCCTGGGCAATCTGCGCCAATGCCGCCGAGTAGGCGGCACTCGCCCCGGCCCGCCGCGACGCATCGTACTGCCGCCAACCCACCAGGGCCGCCACCGCAACGACGACGATCACCGCGCCCGCGACGACCCAGCTCCCCCAACGGCCCCACCATTCCTTGAGTTCGTCCTTGCGAACGGCCTCGTCTACTTCATGAAAGGCGGCGGAATCGGACACGGTGGCTCCCGGATTATCGCGAAATATCAACGGCTTCAGGCGCGGTTCATAGACCCGCGACCGATCTTTGGCAAACCACACTCTCAAGGCCTTTTAGGGGCGCTTTACCCACCCCGGCGCTTCTGCAACAATTCACGCAGACGTAATGGTTCAAGTCCTGGCTGCATGACAAACCTGTACCGTTTGGCCGACCAAAAGGCCCGGCGCCGCATTGTCTCATTCGACCGGCGGGAACTGACCCGACTTCTCAACCTCTACAGCATGCGAGTCGCCTCGGGCGAATGGCGCGACTACGCCATCGATTTCCGGCCCGGAATGGCGATATTTTCGATTTTCCGCCACACCGCCGAACAGCCGTTGTTCGCCATCGCCAAGGTCCCGGGCACCAGCCAGGGCGGCTATATGGTCTACAATGGGCCGCGCAAGCTGGCGCACGGTGATTCGCTGGAAGATGTGCTCACCATCTTCGAGCGCAAGATCAGGCTTCTGACCGGCTGATCCTGCCGTTTCGGCGTCATCGCAGCGCATCGCTGAGCCCACGGCCACAGCCGCGGCCATGACGCCTATGTCGATCCTCATATATTGCCTTGGTAACGCTCCATATCGTACTGAAACCTATAGGAATTCCCTTTCCGGACGCTCGATCAAGTTAACCGGTCGAGCGATCATGTTCATATTATGTGATTCACGTAAGTTGCCGCCTCCCCACATGGAGCGAGAGATGGCCAACAGCACCGAACACCGGGCCTCGTTGCCGCAACTGGGCGGCGCCCTCTTCCTGAGCGACGGTGGCATCGAGACCACGCTGATCTTCCAGGACGGCCTCGATCTCCCGCATTTCGCGGCCTTCCACCTGCTCCGCAGTGTCGGCGGCCGCGCTGCGCTCGCGCGCTACTACGAGCGTTACATCGCCATCGCCAAGGCCGATCGCATGGGCTTCATCCTGGAGAGCCCGACCTGGCGAGCAAGTGCCGACTGGGGCAACAAACTCGGCTACTCGGCCGGCGACATCGCCGCGGTGAACGGGCAGTCGATACAGTTCATGCACGACCTGCGCGCCCGTCATGAGACGCCGGCATCCCCCATGGTGGTGAGCGGCTGCGTCGGCCCGCGGGGCGACGGCTACGATCCCGGGCAGGTCATGTCCGCGCTCGACGCCGAAGCCTATCACCGTCTGCAGGTCGCGGCTTTCGCCGACGCCCGAGCCGACATGGTGACAGCCGTCACCATGACCAACGCCAACGAGGCGATCGGCATCGCACGCGCGGCAGCGAAGGCCGGCCTGCCCGTGGTCATCTCCTTCACCGTCGAGACCGACGGCCGGCTGCCGACCGGGCAGAGCCTGGCGGACGCGATCTGCGAAGTCGACGTCGTCACCGGCAAGGGGCCGGCCTACTACATGATCAACTGTGCGCATCCGACGCACTTCGAGAAGACGCTCGGAAACGAGCCATGGACGCGCCGCATTGGCGGACTGCGCGCCAATGCCTCGAAGCGCAGCCACCGGGAGCTCAACGACTCGCCCGACCTTGATGTCGGCAATCCGGTGGAGCTCGGTGCCGAGTACCGCGAGCTGTTGCGGCAGCATCCGCAAATCAACGTGCTGGGCGGCTGCTGCGGCACCGACCACCGCCACATCGAATGCATCGCCCTCGCCTGCCGCGAGCTGAAGCGGGCGGCATGACTGCGAGAGCGCTGGCCGCCGCTCCTAGAAGACCCGGTCGTACTGCTCGGGCCTGAAGCCGACCAGAAGCTTGCCACCGACGTCGAGAACCGGCCGCTTGATCATCGACGGTTGGTCGAGCATGAGCGTGATCGCCTTATTCCGCGTAAGGGCTTCCTTGTCCTTTTCAGGCAGCTTGCGAAAGGTCGTGCCTGCGCGGTTGATCAGGCTTTCCCAGCCGACCTTGTCGGCCCAGTCTTCGAGGCAGCCACGTTCGACGCCAGCTGTCTTGTAGTCATGGAAGGCGTAGACAATGCCCTTCTTGTCCAGCCAGGCGCGCGCCTTCTTCATCGTGTCACAATTCTTGATGCCGTAGATAGTGACAGCCATGTGCCCCCCGAAATTTCCTGCAGCGCGATGTCGGAAGGTGGATAGCCGGTTCGTCCTCGGGTTAGCAACGTGATTGCCCCAGGGAGAAATCAGATGTCAGCCGATCGCGAGCTTGTCCTCACCCGCCTGATCAACGCGCCGCGTGAAAAGGTCTATCGCGCCTGGACCGACCCTGAACTCTTGAAACAGTGGTTCGCACCGAAACCCTACACCACGCCGATCGTTGAGATCGACGTTCGCGTCGGCGGCAGCGGCTACTTCGTCATGCGCGGCCCCGACGGCAAGGATCTTCCCAATCGCGGTGTCTATCTCGAGGTCGTGCCCAACGAAAAACTCGTATCGACCGACGCCTTCGTCAATGCCTGGGAGCCATCGGAGAAGCCGTTCATGACCATGATCCTCACCTTCGAGGATGAGGACGGCAAAACCCGCTACACCGCGCGCGTGCGCCACTGGACGGCGGCTGATCGCGAAGCGCATGAGAAGATGGGCTTTCACGCAGGCTGGGGCCTCTGTACCGATCAGCTCGAGGCCCTGGTCGCAACGATCTGAAGGAGGATGACATGGCCAGCAACTTCGTCTGGTACGAGCTGATGACCACCGACGCCAAGGCGGCAAGAAGCTTCTACAGCAAGGTGGTGGGCTGGAAGCCGCAGGACGCGAACCAGCCCGGCATGGACTACACGCTCCTGCTGGCGGGCGATGCTCCGATGGCAGGCCTCATGACCTTGCCCAAGGACGCCTGCGACGCCGGCACGAAACCCGCCTGGATCGGCTATGTCGGCGTCGCCGATGTCGACGCCTATGCCGGACGCGTTGCCAAGGCGGGCGGCGCGGTCCATGTGCCGCCGACCGACATTCCCAACATCGGCCGCTTCGCCATGGTCGCCGATCCTCAGGGCGCCGTATTCAGCCTGTTCAAGCCCTTGTCCGACATGCCGCCGCCTCCGGCCGATCCCGCGACACCGGGAACGATCGGGTGGCACGAGCTGATGGCAGGCGATGGCGAGAAGGCCTTCACCTTCTATGCCGATCTGTTCGGCTGGACCAAGGACGAGGCGCTCGACATGGGCGCCATGGGTCGCTACCAGCTGTTCGCCGCCGGCGGTTCCGCGGTCGGTGGCATGATGACCAAGCCAGCCCAGATGCCGTCGCCTTTCTGGAACTACTACTTCCGCGTCGATGCCATCGGTGCGGCGCTCGAGCGCCTGAAGAAGGAAGGCGGCCAGGTCATCAACGGACCGATGGAAGTGCCGGGCGAGGACTGGATCGTGCAAGGCATCGACCCGCAGGGCGCGATGTTCTCGCTGGTCAGCCGCAAGGCGTAAGAGGATCGCCCGAAGCGACGAGCCGACATCAAACGCAAGTCGCACGATTGGCGCTGTCGGCACGCCGCCGATTGAAATAGCCTGCAGCTTTGGAGCATCTGTCTACTTGGGAACCGCAATGAGCGTGAAGTCGAGCGTGATGACGGCGAGAGCAGCCCCGAGCCCCGCACTGCCGGCAGCCGAATAGGCCGCGCTTGAAACGCTTCGGTGCTTTTCTCGCCCTGCTTTTCATGCCGCTCGGCGCAGCTCAGGCGCAGACGGCCGACAGCGCCGAGCAACTCATCGCGCGGTGGTCGGCGAGCGACACGACCTGCCGCGACCCGGCGGCGTCGGCCATCGACGCCGTCGGTGCCTGCGAACAGCGCGACACGCTGGCCAAGGTCCTGGCGCTGGCCGGCCTGTGCCACGCGCCTGCTGCTGAGGCCGACCGTAGCAACAACGCTGTCTGGACACGCTGCGCCGGCGGCGCTCAACAGGAGGCGACCCGGGCAACGTCGCATTTCCACAGGATGGGCGGCGTGTTCGTGCTGTCGGCGCGGTTGGCCGGCAGCACCCAGGTCTACTTCATCGTCGATTCCGGCGCTGCGACGGTCCAGATTCCCGAAGAGGCGGTCGAAGAGCTGAAGCGCGCCGGCAAGCTCACCGAAGCCGACTTCATCGGCCAGCGCCGCTTTTCTCTCGCCGACGGCCGCACCATGCAGCAGCGGGTGTTCCGTCTGCATAGCCTGCAGATCGGCGACCGCATCATGGAGAACGTCCTGGCCACCATGGGTCCCGCCAAGAGCCGGGCCCTTCTCGGCCAGAGCTTCCTGCGGCGACTGAACTGGTGGAAGATCGACAACGTGAAGAACGCGATCGAGTTCGAGTTCACGGGAGCGTTTTAGTGGATTTCCTGTTCGACGGACCGGCCAAGGCGAAGCACTCGATCCTGCTGGCGCACGGCGCGGGCGCGGCGATGGATTCGCCGGCGATGAACGCGATCGCCAAGAGCTTGGCGGAAGCAGGCTTCCGCATCGCTCGATTCGAGTTCGGCTACATGGCGGGCCGCCGGACATCGGCCGGCCGCAAGCCGCCGCCGCGAGCCGAGACGCTTCGTCCGGAGTATGTCGCCGCGATCGCCGCGCTGAAGGCAAGCGGACCGCTGATCATCGGAGGCAAGTCGATGGGTGGGCGCGTCGCCAGCATGATCGCCGACGAGCAGCACGCTGCAGGCCTGCTCTGCCTCGGCTATCCCTTCCACCCGGTAGACAAGCCTACGCAGCTCCGCACCGCGCACCTCGCCGACCTCAAGACGCCGACGCTGATCGTGCAGGGAACACGCGATCCGTTCGGCACTCGCGAGGAAGTGGCGGACTACAGGTTTTCGAAGGCCATAACGATCCTCTGGCTGGAGGATGGCGACCACGATCTCAGGCCACGCAAGGCCGTGTCGGGCTTTTCGCTGGCCGATCACCTGAGGACGATGGCGGCGAAGACCGTCGCCTGGGCCGACAAGATCGCGTGAGGAGGAAGCGATGGCAAAGTGGCAATACAGCAAGGGCCTGCACGACCTCGGCAATGGCTGCTTTGCCTACCTGCAGCCTGATGGGAGCTGGGGATGGAGCAACGCCGGCCTGATCGCCGACCGCGACCAGACCCTGCTGGTCGACACACTGTTCGACCTCAGGCTCACGCGCGAGATGCTGGACCAAATGCGCGCCGCCGTGCCGGCCGCCCGGTCGATCGGCCGCCTGGTCAACACGCATTCGAACGGCGACCACACCTTCGGCAACCAGCTCGTCAAGGACGCCGAGATCATCGCCTCGCGCGCCTGCGCCGAGGAGATGAAGGAGCGGCCGGCAGAGGAACTGGCCGCCATGCAGCGCAACTGGCGCCAGCTCGGCGAGGCCGGCGCCTTCCTGCACGAGGTGATGGGCAGCAAATTCAGATGGGACGACGTCAAGAACACCCTGCCGACGCGCGTGTTCGATGACGAGCTGAAGCTCACGGTCGGGAACAAGGACGTCATGCTGAAGACCGTCGGCCCGGCGCATACGCGCGGCGATGTCCTCGTGCACGTGCCGAAGGATCGCACCGTCTTCACCGGCGACATCCTGTTCGTCGAGGGCCATCCCGTGCTGTGGGCCGGCCCGGTCGACAACTGGGTGGCGGCCTGCGACCAGATCATTGCCTGGGATGTCGAGACAGTGGTGCCGGGCCACGGTCCGATCACCGACAAGAAGGGCGTGCAGGCGATGAAGGACTACCTGCTCTACATCAAGGCCGAGGCACGCCGTCGCTACGACGCCGGCATGCCGGTCTTCCAGGCGGCACGCGACATCGCCCTCGACCGTTTCGCCGGCTGGGGCGACGCCGAGCGCATGGTGGTCAACGTCGCCTCGCTCTATCGTGAGTTCGGCTCCCGGCAGGAGCTCGGCATCATGGAACTGTTCGCCGAGATGGGCCGGTTCCACAAGGAGCACAAGCACGCGCACTGACCCCTTGCTGGAGGGCAGGGTCGCGATCCGGGCTGGCGCGGGGGCGATTTCGCCCTATATGGTCTCTACTCCCACAGGAGCTGAAGATGCCGACCTATGCCAAGACCAAAGAGGCCCTGTCGAAGCTGACGCCCGAGCAGTATCGCGTCACCCAGCAGAGTGGAACCGAGATGCCCGGCACCGGCCCGCTGCTGCACAACAAGGAGCCGGGCATCTACGTCGACATCGTCTCGGGCGAACCGCTGTTCGCCTCGTCCGACAAGTATGAATCGGGCTGCGGCTGGCCCTCCTTCACCAAGCCGATCGAGCCGGCCAACGTCGCCGAACTCAACGACGCCACCCACGGCATGATCCGTACCGAGGTGCGCTCGAAGCACGGCGACAGCCATCTCGGCCACGTATTTCCCGACGGACCGCGCGATCGCGGCGGTCTGCGCTACTGCATCAATTCGGCCTCGCTGCGCTTCGTCCATCGCGACGACATGAAGGCGGCAGGCTATGGCGACTATCTCGACCAGGTGGAGGACGTGCGATGAACCAAGAACGCGCAGTACTGGCCGGCGGCTGCTTCTGGGGCATGCAGGACCTGATCCGCAAGCAGCCCGGAATCCTGAAGACGCGAGTCGGCTACACCGGCGGCCACGTCGCCAACGCAACCTACCGCAACCATGCCGGTCACGCCGAAGCGATCGAAATCATTTACGATCCGGCGAAGACGAGTTTCCGGCAGATCCTGGAGTTCTTCTTCCAGATCCACGATCCCACCACAATGAACCGCCAGGGTAACGACCTCGGCACCAGCTATCGCTCGGCGATCTTTTATGCCAGCGACGAACAGCGCCGAATCGCCGAGGACACCATCGCCGACGTCGAAGCTTCCGGCCTGTGGCCGGGCAAGGTGGTGACCGAAGTCACCAAGGTTTCGGACTTCTGGGAGGCCGAGCCCGAGCACCAGGATTACCTGGAACGCATTCCCAACGGCTACACCTGCCACTTCATCCGGCCAGGCTGGAAACTTCCGGTGCGGGCGAAGGTGGCGCAGCGCGCTTAGCATTCCGGGCATCTGGGCTCGAAGCGCCGTGATCAAACCGTCATCCCGACCGGAGCGCGAAGCGCGAAGCGGGGCCTGTTCATGGCCATCGACCAATGACGAGGTCCCTCCACTTCGCTTCGCTCCGGTCGGGATGACGGGGTTGTTGGGGCCTGCGGCGTTGCGGTCGACCACCACTCGCTAAGGACCCCCTGCAATATTGAGTCCAAGATGCGCATGATCGTCGTTTCCACCTTCACCAGCCTCGATGGTGTCATGCAGGCGCCGGGCGGCCCGGCCGAGGATCCGACCGGCGGCTTCACCTTGGGCGGCTGGACCTTCCCCTGGTTCGACGAGGCGCTGGGTGCGGCCATGGGCGAAATCTTCGACAGGCCTTTCGACCTGCTGCTTGGTCGCAAGACCTACGACATCTTCGCCGCGCACTGGCCCTACATCAGCGATCCCGACGATGCCTTTGCCACGAGGTTCAATCGCATCACCAAGTACGTCGCCGCGCACGCCGAGCCGAGGCTCGACTGGACGAACAGCCAGTGGCTTGGAAAGGACACGGTCACGGCGCTGAAGAAGCTGAAGAGCGAGGACGGCCCTAACCTCATGGTCCAGGGTTCGAGCGACCTGCTGCAGACTCTGTGGAAGGAGAAGCTCATCGACGAATTCAGCGTGCTCACCTTCCCGGTCGTGCTGGGTAAGGGTAAGCGCCTGTTCAGCCAGGGCGTACCGCCCGGCGCGCTGAAGACCGTCAAGTCGAGAGCCTTCCCTACCGGCGTGGTTGTGACCACCTACAGACCTGACGGTGCAGTCCGGACCGGAGACTTCGGCAATACCGCGCCCAGCGCGGCCGAGCTCGAACGGCGGCGCACGCTGGCGCAATAGACCGAGAGGTCCGAACCAGCATGTCTCGCGTGGCCTACAACCAGCGCCGTACGCGCTTGCGATAGGCGCGATAAGGCTCGCCGAATTTGCGCTCGAGATAGGTTTCCTCGCGGGCGACGACGCCGTAGCGAATCACCAGCGCAAACAGCACCAGCGTCGCCAACAGCCAGAGCGTGTCGAAGGCGATGGCAAGTCCAATCAGACCTCCGAACATGCCGAGATAGATGGGGTTGCGCGTGAAGCGGTACGGACCTTTGTCGACCATTGCGGTGGTCGGCCGATTCGTCGGCACGTTGGTGCCGGCCCGCGTCATGACATCCATCGCCCAAATGGCGAGCGCCAGTGCCAGCACGAATACGGTCGCTCCTATCAGGCCGCCCGGCAAATCGTCCGGCACGAAGGGCAGCGGTTCGAGCCAATCGGCGGCAAATCCAGCGACGCCGGCAACAGCCCAGGCAACCGGCGGCCGGACAAGGACTTGGGCGGTCTCGGGAACTTCGCGCATGTCTGCGGCAACTCCTTCTCGCGAAGGCGCGCTGAACTCCGGTCTGCCTTACCACGGAGATGAGACAGGCTGAAATCCGTCATTCTGAAGGATTTCTCGATTGCAGCGCGACAAGAAGCGCAAGCCTAGACCACGCGCCGACCCAGCCGTCTTCGCCAATCTCAGGCGCTCAGGCCCGCTTTAGCCGTCTCGATCGGATACTTCGTACCCTAGGTGATTGCCAGCGGTGACTGGCACCACCGCGCCGTACAATGACGCCTAGTTCTCGGTCAGCTGACTCCGAAAAGTCATCGCACGCGAAGAAAAGGGCGCCTCAAATCAGGCGCCCTCTCCTCCGTTGGGCACTAGCGATGCGGATTTGCAGGCGCGCGGTCCCACTGGTTCGGTCGGCCGTCGCCGTCACGATCCGTGTCGTAGCGATTCGGAATGCCGTCGCGGTCCTGGTCGCCGCCGCCGCCGCGACGACGGTTGTTGTTGTACTGGTCGTAAGCGTTGGGAATACCGTCGCGGTCGCGATCGCCCCATGCACCGCCACGCGGCGGCTGCTGCGCTTGCTGCGGATAGGGTTGCGGGCCGATATAGATGTTCTGTGCATTGGCCGCGGGCACGACCAGCGGCAAAGCCATGAGGGTTGCGGTTGCACCGATCACAGACAGTTTAATCCATGTGGACATGTGAATATCTCCGTGCGTGTTGGTCCCAGCCAACGATTTCGCATCAGCGACGTTCCGTGCCGCAGGACCGGCGATCGGTGGTAGGCTGCAAGCATGACCACGTATGCCGACTACAAGCCCCTCACCTTCCACGATGCGGCCCGCCGTTTTACCGACGGCAACGACAGTCCGCGCGCCTATCTCGAGCGCTGCCTCGAGACCATTGCCGCACGCGAGCCCGTAGTGAAAGCGCTCACCGCGATCAACGAGAGCGGCGCGCGCACTGCCGCAGACGCCAGCACGCAACGCTGGAAAGCCGGCAAGCCGCTGTCGCCGATCGACGGCATGCCCGTTGCCATCAAGGACTTGCTCGAGACCAGGGACATGCCTACCGAGATGGGCTGTGCGGCGATGAAGGGGAATTTTCCCAAGCGCGACAATGCCGGCGTGTGGGCACTGCGCCAGGCGGGTGCGGTGATCCTCGCCAAGACGGTGACGGCGGAGCTGGGCGGCTCGCATCCTGGCCCCACGACCAATCCGTTCGATGTCCAGCGCACGCCGGGCGGCTCGTCGTCTGGGTCGGCAGCGGCGGTGGGCGCCAACATGGTGCCGGTCGCGATCGGCACGCAGGTCGGCGGCTCGATCATCCGGCCGGCCGCCTATTGCGGAAACTTCGCATTGAAGCCGACACAGGGCGGCATCAATCGCGGCGAGCGCCTTGCCACCAGCCAGAGCACGCACGGCCCGCATGCCGGCTGCCTGGAGGACATGTGGCAGACCGCCATCGAGCAGGCCAAGCGCTGCGGCGGCGACCGCGGCACGCTGGGCCTGATCGGCCCCGACACGCTGCCTGCCGCCTCGAAGCCCAACCGCTTGATCGTCCTCGAGACCGAAGGCTGGCCCGACGTCGATGGCGCGACCAGGGACGCCTTCGCCAAGCTGCTCGGCCAGCTGACCGCGGCCGGCGTCACGCTGATCCGCCGCACCGACCATCCCTTCGTCGAGACCCTGGAGAAGGCGATCGGCAACGGCCGCGCCATCTGCGGCGGCATCACGAGCTGGGAAAACCGTTGGTACCAGCGCGGCATGCTCGACGCCGCGCCCGACGGCTTGAGCGAGCGCGCCAAGGCCACGCTGCTGAAAGCGGAGGCCATGACGGTCGACGACTATCGCAGCGCGCTGCTCGCCCGCCAGCAGGCGCAGGTCGCTCATGCTGCCGTGGCGCAGCTCGCGGATGCCGCGATCACGCTCGCCTGCCCCGGGCCAGCGCCGATCTGGTCCGGCGACGTGCCCGGCAAGCCGCTGGAGCCGCGGCCGACCGGCGACTTCGTATTTAACGCGCCTTCCTCCATGCTGTTCGCGCCGGTCGTCACCGTGCCGCTGATGAGCGTCGGCGGCATGCCGGTCGGCGTGCAGATCATGGGCCAGCAGCACGAGGATGCGCGCATGACGGGCCTCGCCCGCTGGTTCAACGAAACCCTTGAGCGGGTGAACGCATGACGTCGATCAGACACACTCTCTGCGTCGCCGCCGCCTGCATCGCGATCGGCCTTCCCGCTCATGCCGCCGACCTCGGTTCGAGCAAAGCCGCCATCGAGCGCAGCCTCGACGCGCAGTACGCTTACATCGAGGCGCTCTACAAGGACATCCATGCCCATCCCGAGCTCGGCTTCCAGGAGACGCGCACGGCGGCCAAGCTAGCAGCCGAACTCAAGGCGCTGGGCTTCGAGGTCACCGAGGGCGTGGGCAAGACCGGCATCGTCGGCCTCTATCGCAACGGCCCCGGCCCCACGGTCATGGTGCGCACCGAGCTCGACGCCTTGCCGCTGGCCGAGAACACCGGCCTGCCTTACGCCAGCAAGATGAAGCAGGTGCTGCGCGGCGCCGAGACACCGGTGATGCATGCCTGCGGCCACGACATCCACATGGCCGCCTGGGTCGCCGTGGCCAAGGTCCTGCTCGACCTCAAGGACCAGTGGAGCGGCACGCTGATGTTCGTCGGCCAGCCGGCCGAGGAAGGCGGCGGCGGCGCCAGGGCAATGGTGAACGACGGCCTGTTCACGCGCTTTCCCAAGCCCGACTACGGCTTCGCGCTGCATGTCGGACCGGGCCCCTACGGCTACGTCGCCTACAAGCCCGGCGTCATCAACTCGACCTCGGACGGTTTCTCGATCACCTTCAACGGCAAAGGCGGCCACGGCTCACGGCCCCACACCACCATCGATCCGGTGATGATGGCCGGCCGTTTCATCGTCGACGTGCAGAGCGTGATCAGCCGCGAGAAGGACGCGGCGCGCTTCGGCGTCGTCACCGTGGGCTCGGTGAACGCGGGCAACGCCGGCAATGTCATTCCCGATTCGGCGACCTTGCGCGGCACCATCCGCTCCTACGACGAGCAGACCCGCAAAAAGATGATCGACGGCGTCCAGCGCACCGCCAAGGCGGTCGCACTGATGTCGGCGGCTCCCGAACCCGAGATCAGGATCACGGCCGGCGCCAGGGCGGTCGTCAACGACGATGCGCTGACCGCGCGCAGCGGCGGCGTGCTGAAGGCGGCGTTCGGCGACAAGGCGCGCCTGTTGCCGGAGCCCGGCTCGGCCAGCGAGGACTATTCGGAATTCGTGATTGCGGGTGTTCCATCCTTTTATTTCGGCATAGGCGGTGTCGATCCCAAGGCGCTCGCCGACGCCCAGGCGAACAACGTCGCTGTGCCAGGAAACCATTCGCCCGAGTTCGCGCCGGTGCCCGAGCCCACCATCCGCACGGGCGTGCAGGCCATGAGCCTCGTTGTGCTCGACGTGCTGCAGAAGAAATAGCTGGAGGAACCGACGATGACCGGGAAGACTTTGGAGCGGCGCGACGTTCTCAAGGCGACGGCCGCGGCCGCCACGATCGGCGTCCCCACCGCCGCGCACGCGGCCTACGATCCGGCCGCGAAGTTCGAGCTCGCCGTCAGCGAAGTCGAGCTTCGCCGCAACGCCGCCGGCCGCATGCTGATGGCGCGGATCTATCAGCCGAAGGGTCCGGGCCCGTTCCCGACCGTCCTCGACCTGCATGGCGGCGCGTGGAACAGGAAGGACCGCTTCGCCGAGGAGCCGATGGACCGGGCGCTGGCGGCGAGCGGCCTGCTGGTGGTCGCGGTCGACCTGACCATCGCGCCCGAGGCGCCCTATCCGGCCTGCGTGCAGGACGCGAACTGGTCGGTGCGCTGGCTGAAGGCAAATGCCGGCAGATGGAACGGCGACGGCGCGAAGCTCGGCGTCTACGGCTCGTCGAGCGGCGGCCATGTCGCCGAGCTCCTGGCGCTCAGGCCGCACGATGAGCGCTACGGCTCGCTTCCTTTGGCCAGCGGGCCGCAAGTCGACGCCGGCGTCGCGTGGGTGGCGATGCGTTCGCCCGTCAGCAACACCTTCGCGCGCTACCAGAACGCCGAGCGGCGCAAGAACGAGGGCATGATCAAGAACAACAAGGCGTTCTTCGTGCCGTGGGACACGATCCACGAGAGCAATCCGCAGGAAATCCTCGAGCGCAAGGAGAAGGTCAGCTTGCCGCCGCTTCTCATCATGCAAGGTGCGCTCGACGACAACGTGCTGCCGGAGATGCAGCAGAAATTTGCCGAGACCTACCGGGCAGCCGGCGGCGCCTGCGACTACCGCCTGTTCGAGAATTCCGTGCATGAATGGGTCGCCGAACCCGGGCCGCAGACCGACAAGGCGCGCGATGTGGCGAAGGACTTCATCGCCCGTCAGCTCAAGGGGTGAGCCTCCGGTAGCGCGGCAGCATCGCCATCGACATAAAAAAGCCCTCGGGCAAAGCGATCCAATCGATGACCTTGCTCGGGCCCTCTGTCATGCGCGGGTCTTGGCGTGTTCACACGCGGCTATTCTCCGCGTTTCGCGAACGGGGTGAGTGATGAGCGTTGGGTTGATGGCCCTTTTCGACGATGTCGCGACCCTGGCCAAGGCGGCGGCCGCCTCGATCGACGACGTCGCCGGCCAGGCCGCCAAGGCTGGCAGCAAGGCCGCAGGCGTCGTCATCGACGACGCCGCAGTTACCCCGCGCTATCTCACCGACTTCAGCCCGGCGCGCGAGTTGCCGGTCGTCGGCCGCATTGCGCTCGGCTCGCTCAAGAACAAGCTCTTTTTCCTTCTGCCGGCGGCCCTCGTGTTGAGCCTGCTGTTGCCCCAGGCGATCACGCCCCTCCTCATGCTGGGCGGCGCCTATCTCTGCTACGAAGGCGTGGAGAAGGTATACGAAGCGCTCTTTCCGCACGATGCGCACGCCCATGAAGCCAGGCTGGAGACGCTGGCGATCGACGCGAAAACCTTCGAAGAGCAGAAGATCGCGAGCGCCATCAAGACCGATTTCATCCTGTCGGCCGAGATCATGGCCATTACCCTCGCCGCCGTCCCTTCCGACAACGTCTTCAGCCAGGCGATCATCCTCGCGGTCGTCGCCATCGGCATAACGGTGGCGGTCTATGGCGTCGTTGCCCTCATCGTCAAAGCTGACGACGTCGGCCTCGCGCTCGCACGCCTGTCGCCGGCATCGCTTGCGGCCGCCCCGTTGCGCGTGACCGGCCGTGCGCTCGTCCGGGGCATGCCCTATCTGCTGAGCGCCCTTGGTACCATCGGCACCGCGGCGATGATCTGGGTCGGCGGCGGCATCATACTGCACGGCCTCGAGTCGTACGGCCTGGGCTGGCCGAGCCACGCGCTGCATGACGCCGGCGTCGCCGTCGCGCACGCCGCGCCCTTTGCCGGCGCGTTTCTGGGATGGCTGGTGGAAGCCGCAGGCGCCGGCGCTGCCGGGTTCGTCGTTGGCCTGGCCGCCATCCCACTTGCCAGCCACGTCCTGTCGCCGCTCTGGCGACGCGCAAAATCACTGTTCCCACGGAAACGAGCCGCCTGAAACGACCGCAGGCTGGTGGCGCGGTATACTGTCCAAAGGGATGAATCGACGGCCTTGATCGCGACCCATTTTGCGCGCACCGGAGCTTATGGCAATGCGACTCACCATACGTGCGGCCGCGGCCGGGGCTGCAACTATGGCGGCCGCGTTCTGGTGCGGCTCACTGCATGCACAGACCCAGCAACAGGTGGCCGCCTGCGAAGGCAAGGGCAGTCCACCGCTCGACGCCGTAGTCGGCGGCTGCACGGCACTCATTCAGTCGGGCACCTATGCGGGGCGGGATCTTTCCACCGTCTTCATCATTCGCGCGACCGCCTATCAGCGCAAAGGCGAGCTCGACGGTGCCATCCAGGACTACGATCAGGCGATCAAGCTCGATCCCGGCAGCGCCATCGCCTACTACAATCGCGGCGTAGCCTATGGCGCCAAGAGAGACTGGGATCGCGCCGTCCTGAGCTACGACCAGGCGATCAGGCATAACCCGAACGACGCGGCTGCCTTCCGCAATAGGGGTGACGCTCGCCTGGAGAAGCGGCAGGTCGACCTCGCCATCGAAGATTTCGACCAGGCAACGAGGCTCGATCCGAAGGATGCGACAGCC
>CADECW010000023.1:39049-61400 GCA_902825855.1 uncultured Rhodospirillales bacterium
CGCCATCGAAGATTTCGACCAGGCAACGAGGCTCGATCCGAAGGATGCGACAGCCTACGCTTACCGCGGCGGCGCCTACATGCGGAAGGGTGCTTTCGACCGCGCCATCAGCGACTACGATCAAGCCCTCCGACTCGACCCGCGCAACGCGACGACCTTCTATGGTCGCGGCATGGCCTATGGCGGCAAGGGACAATGGAGCCGCGCCATCGACGACTACGACGAAGCGATAAAGCTCGATCCGAGACTTGCAGCCGCCTTCTACAGTCGAGGCTTCGCCTTCCAGAGGGAGGGAGAGTTCGATCGGGCCATACGGGACTTCGATCGGGCGATCATGCTCGAACCCAACGATGCATCGGCTCTCGGTCTTCGCGGCTCGGCCTACCAGCGCAAGTGGCAATTCGACCGTGCCATCGAAGATTTCACGCGCGCCATCACGATCGACGCAAACGACGCCGCGACGCTCCACAATCGAGGCGTCGCCTACGGCAGCAAGAGGCAATGGGACTTCGCCATTGAGGATTTCGATCGCGTCATCAGGCTTCAGCCGGGTGATGCCTTTACTTTCGCCTACCGCGGCGCCGCCTATCAACGCAAAGGCGAACTCGACCGCGCGCTTCAGGACCTCGATCGGGCCATAGAGCTCGATCCCCGCCTGGCCGTCGCCTATTCCTACCGAGGCGCCGCCTACAGCGCGAGGGGAGACTGGGATTTCGCCATTCAGGAATACAGCCGGGCGATAGAGATCAATCCGAAGGATTTGGCGGCGTTCTACAATCGCGGCATCGCCCACAGCAGAAAGCAACAATGGGACTCCGCCGCCCGCGATTTCGATCACGCGATCGGCCTCGATGCGAACGATGCTTCGGCCTACCGCAATCGCGGCTTCGCTTATCAGAAACTGAATCGACTTGACGACGCCATCGCGGATTTCGACCGTGCGGTCGAACTTGACCCGAAGGATGCGGTTGCCTTCGCCTTCCTGGGCGGCATCCATCTTGGAAAGGGTGAAATCGACCGGGCCATCCAGGACTACGATCGGGCGCTGGAGATCGACCTGAACGATGCCGCGACTTTCTACAATCGCGGCGTGGCCCACAGCAGCAGGAAATCGTGGAATCTGGCTGTTCAGGATTACGATCAGGCGCTCAAGCTCGAGCCCGGATTGGCAGCAGCCTTGTACGGCCGGGGCGTCGCCAAGGACCAAATGGGTGACAAGGTTGGAGCGGACGAAGATATCTCCGCGGCCAGGAAGATCGACCCGGACATCGGGAAGTGACACCCGAGGGGCCAGCCTTTGGCACTCCCCTCGGGACTAGTGGTTCCAGCGGGACGGCTTGCGCTCAGGAGATTTTGACGTCCGCTGCACGAATGACCGGCGCCCACTTGGCGAGTTCGTCCTTGATGAACTGCTCGGTGCGCTGGGGCGTGGTGTCCGGTGTCGGAATGGCGGCATTGCCCTCGAGGAATTTGATCGTAGCCTGATCGGCCATCGCCTGGCGGCTTGCCTTGTCGAGCCGGTCGAGCACGTATTGCGGCAGGCCAGGCGGACCGAGGATGAGGTTGAAGGTGTACGCCTCGTAGCCATTCACGCCCGCCTCGCTCATGGTCGGGATCTCCGGCGCGATTGCGGCACGCTTGGAATGGCAGAAAGCCAGGATCCTGAGCTTGCCCCCGCGGTGCAGCGGCAACAGAGTGCTGAAGGTCTCGAAGGACCAGGCGACGTTGCCGGCCATCACGTCCTGCATGGCCGGGGCACCCCCCTTGTAGGGCACGTGAAGCACGTCCATGCCGCCGACCGAGCGTTTGAGGTATTCCGCCGCGAGGTGAACGATGCTGCCGAATCCGGCCGAGCCGTAGGAATACTTGCCGGGATTCTTTTTCATCAAGTCGACCAGCTCCATCATCGTGGGCGGCAACGATGGGTTGGCGTAAAATACCAGCGGGTTGACGCATACCGACGAAATCGCCGTGAAGTCCTTGACCGGATCGTACGGCGGATTGACGTACGCCGTGGGATTGATGGCGTGCGTCGACGAAGTTGCCACCAGAAGAGTGTAGCCGTCGGGCTTGGCGTTCTTCACCTCCATGGCTCCGATTGAGCCCGCAGCGCCGCTCTTGTTGTCGACGATCACGGTCTGGCCAAGCTGCTGGGTCAGCTTGTCGGCAAACATGCGGCCGATGACGTCGGTGGCCCCGCCCGCAGGGAACGGCACAACCAGGCGTATAGTGCGATCGGGATACTTGGCATCGGCACGCGCGACAGCAGGTGCTGCCAGCGCGCCGAGACCGGCCGCAAGCAGATGACGGCGTTTCATGTGATGACTCCCTGTATGCTTGGTTGTTTGTCAGTACAGGCGCTTCATTGAACAGCCCGACCACACGCAGACGACCGAGCCGTCGATACGCGTATCGCCAACCACAACTACGACAGGAGTACAGTGAGCTTACGGCCGCCAGCATGCGCCTCCGACGCGGTTACGTCGAGAGCTTCGCGTCAACTCCCTGTCAACTCGACCGGAGGCGAGCGATGCGAGGCGAAATGAGGCGCCCTATAGCGCCGACAAACCCGGCGGCGGGCGACGCATCATCGATGCCTGCTCATAGGCATAGGCGAGCCGCAGCAGCGTCGCCTCGCTCCAGGCGCGGCCGGTGAAGGTGAGGCCGAGCGGATAGTCCGGCGTCTTTCGATCATTGACGCCGCTCGTGAAGCCCGCCGGCACCTGGACGCTGGGATATCCGGCTTTGGCCGCGATGGCACAGCCGGCCACGCCCGGAAACAGTACGGCGTCGAGCTTGTGCCGGGCCATGTAGGCATCGAGCCCGAGAACCTTGGCCGACTTGAGGTCCATGGCGCGCGCCGAGCGGTACTCCAGCTCTGCAAGGTCGCCGCGCGTGGCCTCGGCGGCAAGAAAGAGGTCCTGGCCGAAGCGCAGCGCCTTCTTCTCATTGCGCCGGTTGAAGGCGATGATGTCGGCCATGGTCCTGATCTTCGTGCCGACCGCCCAGTCGCTCAGGTAGCGATTGAGATCGCGCTTCAATTCGTAGAGGAACACGACAGACGGCGTGGCGAGGTTGCCCTTGCCGCGGCTGAGCGGGTTGCGGTTCAGCACGGCCATGGTCGTGCCCGGCCCGCCGATCCACCCTGCGGTCGGAATGCTGGCGCGCACCAGGGTGGCCCCGCAGTCCTCCAGGACGGCCAGCGCCTTCTTCATCACCGCCTTGGCGCGCGGCGGCAGCTTGCCGAAATAGATGTCGTTCAGCGGATCGTCGGGATCGCTCGGCACGCCGATGCGTGCGCCCTTGAGGCCATCCTTGTCGAGGTGAGCCGTGTAGTCCTTGGGCCGCTTCATCGGCCGCGTCGCCGGATCGAGCGGATCGCGCGCCGCCATGACGTTCAGCAGTATCGCCGAATCGCGCACGGTACGCGTCAGCGGACCCGCCGTGTCCTGGCTGTGCGAGATCGGCAGGATGCCGGCGCGGCTTATGAGACCGACGGTCGGCTTGACCGTGACCAGGCCGTTCTGCGTCGCAGGGCTCAGCAGCGAGCCCGAGGTCTCGGTGCCGATCGCCGCCGCGCACAGGCCGGCAGCGACCGCGACAGCCGAGCCGCCGCTCGAGCCGCCCGGCAGCACGACGGGAATGCCACGATCGTCGACAAGCTTGGGCACGTAGGGATTTCTCACCTGCCCGCCCAGCGAGCTGTAGCCCGCGGGCATGTCGATCGCGAGGATGTTGGCGAACTCCGTCAGGTTCGCCTTGCCCAGGATGAGGGCACCCGCGTCGCGCAGCCGCTTGACGACCGGCGCGTCGTCGCGGGCGCGCGCGCTCGCCAGCGCCAGCGAGCCAGCGGTGGTGTGCTGGCGGTCGCCAGTGGCAATGTTGTCCTTGACCAGGATCGGCACTCCGGCCAGCGGCTGACGCGGGGATGGCTTTACGCCATCCAGGCGCGCGGCGAGCTTCAGCGCGTCGGGATTGACCTCGCGCACGGAGTTGAGCTTCGGTCCGCCGCGGTCATAAGCCTTGATGCGGGCCAGGTACGCACGGGCGAGGCCGCTCGCCGTTGCCGTTCCCTCGCTCAGGGCCTCGATGACGCCCGCCAGCGATGCGCCCTCCACGCCAGAACGGTTTCGCCGAGTTGATTTCGCCATCCGTCTCCCCGCCTTCTGATCTGGGGAGGACTTCACCTCACGGAGCCACCCATGCGCAACAGCAGCCGCTCAGCGGCTGACCGGCATCACCCGAAGTCGAGATGGACGGCGGCAGACGAAAAGAAGGCCCGGCGGGTTGTGGGGTGTGGGAGCCGGGCCTTCCTCGTCGTGGTACGTGGGTGGGTACCGCCAACAGGATAAGCGATGACCCGAGAGCCCTCGACTCCCTTGCGCGCATATCTGGAACCACACGCGGGTCGCCGTATGACGGGAGGCGCAACTCCGCGTTGACTACGATCCGGCTGCGCGAATCCTTTGCCGTCCACATGGGTGGAACGGCCGGTCAGCTCGCTTCAGGTTGCGGACGACGGTCGGCGCACACGGTCAGCTTGAGGCCGCGATGCGGCTGCAAGCGGCAGGTGAACGGTCCGGTCGAGCGCCTGACACCCAAGCACCTGGGAAAGCGCCGACCGCGTGATCGCGGCGTTGCGTCGCAAGCTGGAGAGCTACAGCGACGGCGGCGAGCAGAGCCGAGCATCCCCAGCGATCGGGACTTGACCGCGCGCCCCACTCCGCCCAACTGCACTCTCATGAGTGACGACGACACGGCAGGCGCGGCAGGGCAACTTGCCCTCGCGCAACGCATAGATCGCTTCGTGAAAGGGCTGGAACGCGCCAGGCGGTCACCCAACCGGCGCGAAAGCTATCACGTCATCGCCGCGCTGCAGTCCCTTCAAGACGGGCAGTACGCAGCCGGCGAGACGGCGATGGTCAACGCCGAGCGCGTGGCTCCTCTTCCGCCCGAAGCGGCCACCCGGCCGGAGAGCGACCAGCCGGTGGCGGCGGCGGAGCTGCGCACGGCGCTCGACGCCATCATGGCCCAGCGTAGCTAGACCCCAAGGATTGCCCTTGGCGGAGCCACGCCGCAAGATGCAGGTGCCCCGATCAGATCCGTATGGAGCGCCGCGTGCCGTCAACGAATTCCCAGCCGGTGGCCGCGTCGCTGACGCGCGCCGCCATGTTCCTCGTCGTGACGATCAACGGCGGATCGGAACATGAGGAGACCGTGCGCGGCCTCACGGCCGACCTGTCGGGGCTGGTGCGCTCGATCGGCTTCCGCGACCTCGACAGCCGGCTGAACTGCGTCATGGCCTTCGGTTCGGACGCCTGGGACCGGCTGTTCGGCGCGCCTCGACCAAAGGAGCTGCATCCTTTCCGCGAAATCCATGGCCAGCACCATGCCGTCGCCACGCCGGGCGACCTGCTGTTCCATATCCGATCGGCCAGCATGGACCTCTGCTTCGAACTCGCGAGCCAGATCATGGCCCGGCTCGACGGCGCCGTCGGCGTGGCCGACGAGGTGCACGGCTTCAAGTACTTCGACAATCGCGACCTCCTGGGGTTCGTCGACGGCACCGAGAACCCGGTCGACCAGGAAGCGCTCGACGCCACCGTGATCGGCGAGGAGGATGCGGCGTTCGCGGGCGGCAGCTACGTGATCGTGCAGAAGTACCTGCACGACCTGAAGGGCTGGAACGCCGTCCCGGTCGAACAGCAGGAGGGCTTCGTCGGCCGCACCAAGCTCAGCGACATCGAGCTCGACGATGCGACCAAACCCTCCTTCGCCCACAACGCGCTGACGGTGATCGAGGAGAATGGCGAGGAGCTGAAGATCGTGCGCGCCAACATGCCGTTCGGCGAGGTCGGCAAGGGCGAGTACGGGACCTATTTTTGCGGCTATGCCCGCTCGCCGAGCCGCATCGAGCGGATGCTCGAGAACATGTTCGTGGGCCTGCCACCCGGCAACTACGACCGATTGCTGGATTTCAGCCGGCCGGTAACGGGCACGCTGTTCTTTGTGCCGACTGCGACGTTCCTGGACGATGTCGCAGCAGCGCCACCGCCAGCCGCCGAGACCGCTGAGGAGCGAGAGCCGTCCTCCCTTTCGAGCAACGGATCGCTCGGCATCGGCTCGTTGAGCACGGAACCTGGAAAGCAATGACGCAAGCCGGATTGTCTCAACGCCGGCGATGCGGCTGCAGGTAGCCCACGAGCAAGCGCGTCACCTCGTCGATGAAGCGATCGCGGGCACCATCGCGCGCATCCGGCTTGGTGATGACGAACTGATGAGTCAGCGCCTCCACCGTGGTCACGAGAATGGAAGTCGCCGCATCGAGGTCCTTGACGAAGATCTCGCGCCGGCGATTCTCCAGATAGGTCCGGACCAGGTGGAAGGTTTCCCGCTCGAGCGCCTCGATCTCGGCGAGCTGGCCCATGCGCGGGACCTGTTCAGCAAAGATGCGGTGCAAAGCAGGATCGACCAGATGGGCGTCCAGGGCCGCCGCCACCATGGCGCGGACCGCCGCCGGCAGGTCGAGCGAGGCGACCTCGGTCAACGCCTCGCGCACGAGCTGCAGGATCTCGCGATTGTGACGCGCCACCAGCGCCGCCACGAGGGCTTCCTTGTTGGGGAAGTACTGGTAGAGCGAGCCGACGCTCACGCCGGCCACCGCGGCGATGCGGTTGGTGCTGGCGCGGTCGTATCCCTGCCTGGTCAGAACACGAGCGGTGGCGTCGAGCATCGCCGCGACCGTCGCCCGCGACCGCTCCTGGGACGCCGATTTTCGCGGAATTGTCGGAATTGTGCGCGGCATCGAAGCCTTCTGCCAATGCGAGTAGACAATGCGAGTCATAGCTCGCAAATTTCCTGCCCGCAATGGAAAGGAACGACGATGTTCACTCTCCCCTACCGCACCTTGATCCAGCAGAAGCGCTGGGCGACCAACGGTCTCAATGCCGTAGTCGCCGAGTCTCTCGAGCAAATTCCCGACGACGAGCAGATCCTCATCCGCCGGCTGCTCGACCACATCCAGGTCGTCGACGAGATCTTCAGCCGCAATCTCGAAGGCCGGCCGCACGACCACAAGGCACCGCGCTCGGCAGAGCTGCCCTCCCTGGACACGTTGGCGGGCAAGGCTAGCGCGACCGCGGATTGGTACGCCGACTATGCCGATGCACTGCAGCCTGAAGAGGTGGACGAGCCGGTCGCCTTCTCCTTCTCCAACGGGGCGCCTGCGCGCATGACGCGCGGTGAAATGCTGCTGCACGTCGCCATGCATGCCGCCGGCCACCGCGGCCAGATTGCGCTTCTGCTGCAGAAGAACGGCCTCCAGCCATGGCCGGATCGCATCACGGACTTCCTGAGTGCCGACGGTGACAGCCTTTCGCCGCACCAACGGCGGAGTACCTCTATCGACACCAGCCTTGATGGTGGTCGTCTCGGACCGAGATAGCGCACCGCCGGCGGCGCCGAGGACTACGCGCCGCCGGTTTGCCCTTTCTCGTTCCGGCGGTTATGGGCAGAGTGCGGTCACAGCCGGCGCTCACAGGAACATACCATGCCGACTTACGACGCGATCATCATCGGAACGGGACAGGCGGGACCGGCGCTGGCGCGACGGTTGGCGGGTGCGGGCTGGAAGGTGGCGGTCGTCGAGCGCGGCCGCTTCGGCGGCACCTGCGTCAACACCGGCTGCACGCCGACCAAGGCGCTGGTCGCCAGCGCCTATGCCATGCACGTCGCGCGGCGCGGCGCCGACTACGGCTTTGCCGCCGGTGAGATCAAGGTCGACATGAAGCGCGTCAAGGCACGCAAGGACGAGATCGCCGGCGCCTCGACCCGCGGTGTCGAACGCTCGCTGCGCGACCTGGAGAATTGCACGGTCCATACCGGCCACGCGCGGCTGCGCTCGCCGCGCGAGGTCGAGGTCGGCAACGAGGTGCTTCAGTCGGACAGGATCTTCCTCAATGTCGGCGGCCGCGCCACGACGTCGGGGATTTCCGGCCTCGAGCAGGTCCCCTTCCTCACCAACAGTTCGATGATGGACGTCGATTTCGTGCCGCGCCATCTGCTGGTCGTCGGGGGCAGCTACATCGGCCTGGAGTTCGGCCAGATGTATCGCCGCTTCGGTAGCGAGGTCACGATCGTCGAAATGGGCCCTCGCCTGATCGGCCGCGAGGACGAGGATGTCTCGACAGCGGTCGCGGCCTTCCTGGACCGAGAAGGCATTTCGATGCGCACCGGTGCCAAATGCCTTCGCGTCGCCAAGCGCGGCGAAGAGATCGTCCTCGGACTGGATTGCACCGAGGGCGCACCCGAGGTGGCGGGTTCGCATCTCCTGGTCGCCATCGGCCGGCGGCCCAACACCGACGATCTCGGCCTCGACCGCGCCGGGGTGCGCACCAACGAGCGCGGCTACATCGAGGTCGACGACGAGCTCATGACCAACGTTAGCGGGATCTGGGCGCTGGGCGACTGCAACGGGCGCGGTGCCTTCACCCATACGGCGTGGAACGACTACGAGATCGTAGCCTCGAACCTGCTCGACGGCGGCACGCGGCGGATCAGCGACCGCATTCAGGCCTATGCGCTCTATACCGATCCTCCGTTGGGGCGCGTCGGCATGACGGAGGCCGAGGTACGCAGACGCGGTCGGCCCGCGCTGGTTACGCGCGCCGACATGGCGGACGTCTCGCGCGCCTATGAGAAGGGCGAGACCGAGGGCTTCATGAAGATCCTGGTCGACGCCGGGTCCAAGCAGATCCTGGGCGCGTCGTTTCTCGGCCAGAGCGGTGACGAGGCGATCCATTGCATCCTCGACACGATGTATGCCAAGGCGCCTTACACTACCCTGCAGCGGGCCATGCACATCCATCCCACGATCTCTGAGTGGATTCCGACGATGCTCGGCGACCTCGAGGAACTGAAGGGTTAGTATCTCCTGAATCGAGAGGACGCCAATGGTGCAGTTGAAGGAAGCGGCGAGATACCTCCGCGCTCTCGCCCATGTGGCGGCATTGACGCTCTCGATCGGCTTCTGCCAGTCGGGCCTGGCGCAGCAAACGCCTCCGGCCTCGGCCGGGACGACGCTCTTCCAGGACGTCCGCGTCTTCGACGGCAAGAGCGCCGCCCTCTCAGCTCCTACCAACGTCTTGGTGCGCGGCGGGAAAATCGAGAGGATCTCCGCGCAGCCCATCGCCGTCGATCGCCGGGCGGACACGCGCATCATCGACGGCGGCGGCCGGACGCTGATGCCGGGCCTGATCGACGTGCATTGGCATGCGATGCTGATACGCACGAGCCCCGCCGAAGCCATCACGGGCGATGTGGGCTACAACAACCTCCTGGCCGGCGAGGAAGCGACCGATACGCTGATGCGCGGCTTCACCACCGTCCGCGATGTGGGCGGACCTGTCTTCGGCCTCAAGCGCGCGATCGACGAGGGCGTCGTGCGGGGCCCGCGCATCTATCCGTCCGGAGCCATGCTCACGGTCACGAGCGGACACGGCGATTTCCGTTCGGCCTCCGACCTGCCGCGGTCTCTTGGCAGCCTTACCCGCATGGAACAGATCGGCGGCAGCATGGTCGTCGACAGCCCGGACGAAATGCGCATGCGGGCGCGCGAACAGCTCATGCAGGGAGCGTCGCAGATCAAGGTGACGGCCGGCGGCGGCGTCTCGTCGCCACACAGCCCGCTCGACGTGACGACCTTCACCGAAGCCGAGCTGCGGGCGGCCGTCGAAGCAGCAGAGAACTGGGGCACCTACGTCGCCGCCCATGCCTTCATTCCCGAAGCGATCCGACGATCCATCGACGCCGGCGTGAAGTGCATCGAACACGGCTTCCTGACCGATGAGGCGACGGCCAAGCTGATGGCCGACAAAGGCATATGGCTGAGCCTGCAGCCGCTTCCCGAGGAGATGCGGCTGGGGCTCCCGGAAGGTTCGGTCCAGCGCGCCAAGGCCGATGAGGTCTGGCCCGGCATCGACAGGACCTACCAGTTGGCCAGGAAGTACAAGATCAAGACGGCGTGGGGCACCGACGTCCTGTTCTCGCGCGCGCTCGCGCAACGCCAGGGCGCCATCCTGGCCTCGCTGGTCCGCTGGTACACCCCCGCCGAAGCGCTCGCGATGGCAACAGGCACCAATGCCGAACTGCTGGCGTTGTCGGGCAAGCGCAACCCCTATCCGGGCAAGCTCGGCGTGGTGGAAGAAGGAGCGCTCGCCGACCTGCTGCTGGTCGACGGCAACCCGCTTGAGAACATCGCGCTCGTGACCGACCCCGCCAGGAACTTCCTGATCATCATGAAGGACGGCACGATCTACAAGGATGCCCTCCTAAAGTGATGCGTCAGCATCCGTTTCCCTAGCAGGCTGTTGAAGAAGTAGTCCATCCCGTGAGACGCTCAGAGCCGTTGAGGGCGTTACCCTAAGCGTGGCCATCGTAGGGGTTTGCGGGCAGCGCCCGGGCGTGCGCGCGGCGGCATCAAACGGATTGTCGGCTAGAAGTGGCCTGGACACCGGACACCTTAGCCTCGATCGACAAAGACATTTTCTGCGTTAGTTGGAGACGCAATCCTCAGTAGAGCAACCTTGGAGTCGCAGCAATCTCAGGAACAACTGCACCAAGGTCGCAATACCGTTTGACTCAGCTTGCCCTGATAGGACGCTAACTTTGAAAAGTGATTTACGTCACACAATCTACAATTGCGTAGGTTTCTTGAGCGTCACCGACACGACCGATCTGTTGTGATCTTTCCGAGACATTGTGGCGAAGATGCCGCTTGCCTCTTGACTTCCCCTCGACATAAAAGCCCGCGCGCTACTGTTGCTTTGGGAAGGGCATCAGCTGGCGAATTGGGTTGCGTGGGAGTGTGTGGTGAAGAGTAAATCTGCCGGTTTTTCCGCGTCCGCGCGTGCGGCTGCGAGGAGGAAGCTGACTGTAGTCGTAACGGGTGGGGCGGGCTTTGTCGGCTCACACCTTTGCGAACGCCTGGTGGGCGACGGCCATCATGTGATCTGTGTCGACAACTTCCACACCGGACGATGCGCGAACGTGCACGGCCTGATGGCGAGTGGGCGGTTCGATGTGATCGAGCACGACATCGTGGAGCCGTTCGGAAGCAAACTTCCGCGGTTCGACCAGATTTATAATCTCGCCTGCCCGGCATCGCCCCCGCATTACCAGGCCGACCCCGTCCGGACGGCGCTGACTTGCAGCCAAGGCACCTACAACTGCCTTCGGGCCGCGCATGAGCACAGGGCGCGGCTTTTCCATGCGTCGACCTCAGAGATCTACGGCGATCCTGAAGTCCACCCGCAAGCCGAAACCTACCACGGCAACGTCAATACAACAGGCCCACGCTCTTGTTACGACGAAGGCAAGCGTTTTGCCGAAACCCTGGCGACGGACTTCGGGGCGCAAAACGGTCTGGTCATCCGCATTGGCCGCATCTTCAACACCTACGGTCCCCGTATGCAGCCCGACGATGGGCGCGTGGTGTCGAACTTCATCGTCCAAGCCCTGCTCGGCAAGGATATTACGGTCTATGGATCAGGTGAGCAGACCCGCTCGTTCTGCTTCGTTAGCGACCTCATCGACGGCTTCTCAAGGTTGATGGCCAACGGCGACGCGCCGCTCGGTCCGATCAATCTCGGCAATCCGGTCGAGACGACGGTGGGTGAACTCGCCCTCATGATCTCCGACATGGTCGGCAGCCGATCCAAGATCATTTACAAGCCGCTGCCAGTCGACGATCCACGGCGGCGTCGGCCAGACATCACCCAGGCAAAGGCCCTGCTCGGTTGGTCACCGAAGGTCGAACTTGCCACGGGACTGCGGCGGACCATCGCGTACTTCGACGAACAGCTTCGTCTCAGAAGCCTTCGTCACGCGGAAGCCCGACTGAAGACGCAGGATATATTCCCAGCCGGCTCCACTCTGGCGGAGGCCGTGCTATGAGCCAGCACGCACTGGTTACTGGCGGCGCGGGCTTTATCGGTTCGCACCTGGTCGATACGCTGCTCGCACGAGGCTACAAGGTGACCGTGCTCGACAACCTGTCGCCTCAGGTCCATGGCGACGCCGAGCTCGACGAGAGCGGTTGGCCGGTCTATCTCGATCTCCGCGCCAGGCGCATCAAGGGCGACCTCCTTGACGAGGATCTGTTCGCCAGGAGTATCGAGGGCGTGACCCACCTGGCTCACCTCGCCGCTTCGGTAGGCGTAGGCCAGAGCATGACCAACATCGTAGACTACACGCGCAACAATGTCATGACGGCAGCCGTCATGCTGGAGATCCTGTCGCGCAGGCCGCACACGATTGAGCGGATCGCAGTCGCCTCGTCCATGTCGATCTATGGCGAAGGGGCATATGGTCGCCGATCGGGAAACTCTGCTGTGTTTCCCGAACTGCGCTCGCACGAACAGCTCGCCGGGCGCCGCTGGGAACTCGTCGAGGGCAGCGAGACACTGATGCCGTTGCCCACAGCCGAAGATAAGCTGCTGCAGCCGGCGTCGATCTATGCTGTCAACAAGCGCGATCACGAGGAGATGTTCTTGTCGGTCGGCCGCGCGCTCGGGATCCCGACGGTGGCTCTCCGACTGTTCAACGCCTACGGCTCGCGCCAGGCGCTGAGCAACCCTTACACAGGGGTGGCCGCGATCTTCATTTCGCGCCTGCTTAACGATCAGCCACCATTGATTTTCGAGGACGGCGAGCAGCGTCGCGACTTCGTGCATGTGCAGGACGTCGCTGACGCCTTCGCCACGGTCCTCGATAGCGATTTGCGGGTCTGGGATGCCTTCAACGTTGGCAGTGGCAAGCCGATCACGGTCAGGGAGATGGCGCACGTGCTGGCACGCCTGCTGCACAAGAACATCTCGCCCGAGATCCTGCACAAGTATCGCGTCGGGGATATCCGCCACTGTTTTGCCGACGTCAGCAAGATCAAGCGCGTGTTCGGCTTCGAGCCGCGTCATTCATTCGAGGCGGGCATGTCCGAGCTGATCAAGTGGGTCGCCACGGCCCGCGCGCCCGTCAATCGCAGCCAGCAAAGCCTGGCCGAGCTGCAACGGGGCGGGATGGTTGTCTAGCTGACGAAGCGGGGAAGTACCCGTCTCACGGCTTCCCGGTCTTGATAGGGCTTTGACATGAGAAAGCATCTACTTTCGGCTTTGAGTGTGTTCTCACTTCTCACCGCCTGTTCCAATCGGCCGGAACCGGTTGTGCAGTCGCCATCACAGGATCAGTCACTTGGACAGGTCCACCGCACGAGGGTGTGCGATCAGCCGATGGCTTGGCAGTACAAGGATTCGGCGCACGACGTTCCCGATAGATATAAGAGCCTGATCGGGCTTTGGACGGGTGAAGTCGACTTCACCAGTGGCGGCTCCATGTGCATTGCCGTCGCCGTAGCAGAAGTCACCCCTTCGGGGGACGTCAATGCGATCTTTGCTTGGAACCTTGGCGGTACGTCCTCGTCAGGCGAGTTTCTCAACACCCACTCCCAGGGCACTGCCAACTGGTGGGCGAAGGGAATAAAGGTCGGCCCGAAGGATGAGGAAATGGTGGTGTTCGCAGCAAAGGATCCATTTCACGGATTGATGTACGAGTATCGCTTCTCCTTTCCGAACAACGACAAGCTGATTGGCTCGCTGATCGGCAGCAAGCGGGACGGCACCACCCAATCGCGCGATGCGGCTGTCCTTACACGGAGCACGTATCCAGCTCCTTTGGTAGCGGCAGTGGGAAAGTGATCTGAAATGGAAAGCGTTGACGCCCTGCTCGAGCAATTCCTGGCTGCCATCATCGGTTGGTTGGGCTGGATAGAACAGTTGAGAATGCCCGTCGGAATGGCTGACGGCCTGAACGCAATGTTCATTGCGGTGATGCTGTTCAGCATCGGCGCCTGGGCTGTCGATGCCTTCTGGTTCACCCGCAAGGTGCGCAAGGTCGACATGTCGCTGGCCTGTCGTCTCGATCCGGACCAGGACAAGTGGCCGTATATCGTCCTGTTCTACCCAGTTCTGCGCGAGCTGGAGGAAACGATGGACACCACGTTCGCTTCTCTGGCGGAGATGGACTATCCCGCCAAGCGATTCAAAGTTATCGCCATTCCCAATCTCGATGACACCAAGACGCTCGCATCTATCCAGCGACTGCAAAGCAAGTACCCGTTTGTCGAGTTGATCGCTGTCCCCAAGACAAGCGACCCGTCCTGGGCACGGGTGTGGCAGGCGTGGGACTCCTGCCCGCACGTCTACTGGTGGCACCAAGGGAAACGCGAGCGCAACCGCGATCTTCCGCCCAAGAAGACCAGGCAATTGATATACGCTCTCTACAAGGTAGTAGCCAACTTGCGCGATACGGAGGACCTCAGCAACGTCCTGATCGACTACATCGACGCCGACAGCTGCCCTCCGAAGGATCACTTCAAGGCGGCCGCCATCGGTATCACCGTCCAAGGTTTTGGCGTGTTGCAGGCCACGAACGTAGCAGGCAATCCGCTGAACAGCATGGCGGCCACAATGAACTCGCTCGATCACATGGCTTGGGACGGATTGAAATATGCGCATCTGTCCAGCGGCGAGACTCCCTTTTGGGTTCTGGGCAAGGGGCTGTTCTTCAAGGCCTCCGACCTGGTCGAACTAGGAGGCTTCAATCCCTGGATCACCATCGAGGACCCTGAAGTAGGCATGCGCTTCTACAAGAACGGCAGGCGTCTCGGCATCATTGAAGGAGCGCTGATTGAGGAAGTGCCCAACACCTTCCGCAAGAGCGTTATTCAGCGCAAGCGTTGGGTGGCCGGCTTCTGGCAGTCGTTGACTTCACCATTGACGGCTATGGGCTACACTCCCAAGGAAAAATTCCTGGCGTGGCTGATTTTCGCGCCCTGTCTCAGCCTCCAGTTCAACGCTTTTACTGCTCTCATCTCAGGCTGGCAGGCGTATCGGTTCTTCGAAGGTACTGGCGCTCTGCCCGAATGGGTGAACTACCTGGCGGCCGTAAACCTTGCTTGCCTGGTCACCTCGTTGACCATGATGTACGTGAATACCTGGAAGCGTACTCGACTTGTCCTCGACAGTTTCTGGAGCAGGGCCTGGTACATGGTACGTATCAACCCGTTGTTCGTCCTTCTCTGGTGGATATTCTGGACCGTGCCGCTCACGATCGGTTTTTGGATGTACTTGACGGACAGGGGATTGGTCTGGCAGCGAACGGAAAAACTTGCCAAGCACCGAGGCTTGGTACTCGACAGGATCGAACGCGGCACTTTGGGCTACGTCGACAGGCCGCTCTTGACTGACCAGAGACAACAAGCAGCGGAGTAGTTTGCCGGTCTCTTGCAGCTTGACCCGCAGTTCGCCCTGGGCCACGCGGCTATAGCTCAAACGCCTATTGCGCGAAATGCTGGGCGATGGTCTGGTCGATCGGACTGCCGAGGTACGACAAGCCGAGCGTGCCATCCGAAACGCAGGCACTGGTTTATCAAGCGAACTCGCTGATCCTCGGGGCGAGCTGAAGAAGGCAATTGCCAGCCTCGAACAAATCTCCTCGAAGCCGCAGTCGTCTTTGCTCCAACCCAACGACTCTTCGCAGTTGCCCATGATCACATGGACGCCCCAATCGCGGATGACGGCGACCTGCAACCGGGTCGGCATTCCCGACCTCATCGCAGCCTGAGCCCGGACTCCGCCTGGGCAAAGCTCTATCCTGCCAAAATCGCCGCTATCGATCGCCTTTTCCGTCAAATCGATCCAGAACTCGCACACTCAAAGGTTTTTTTGCAAACTGCTAGAGACTTTGGCACGGCACCAACCCAGGGAGTTGAACATGAACGACCAATTGCGCAGCAAGTCGGAAATCGCTTCTTCAAAGTCGAAGAGTCTCGACATGAAGCTCGAGGTCGTCGTCATCCCGGTGTCGGACGTCGATCGGGCAAAGCAGTTCTATGCCAGTCTGGGGTGGCGGCTCGACGCCGATTTCGTCGTCGGCGATGCCTTCCGCGTCGTGCAGTTCACTCCGCCGGGCTCGCCGACGTCGATCCACTTCGGCAAGGGCCTCACATCGGCCGTTTCCGGCACGGCGCAGGGCCTCTTCCTCGTGGTCTCCGACATCGTCGCCGCTCGGGCCGAACTCATCGGGCGCGGCGCCACCGTCAGCGAAATCTTTCATCGCGCCGGACCGGGACAACCAGCCGTCAGCGGCCCGCATCCGACGCGCCAGACCTACTCGTCCTTTGCCACCTTGAGCGATCCCGACGGCAACACCTGGCTGTTCCAGGAGGTGACCGCGCGGCTTCCGGGGCGTGTCGATGGCGATCAGACGACCTTCGCCTCAGCGGCCGATCTTGCGAATGCCTTGCGCCGCGCGGCGGCTGCTCACGGCGAGCACGAGAAGCGGACAGGCGGCGCGTACGACGAGAACTGGCCGGACTGGTACGCCGCCTACATCGTCGCCGAGCAGGCCGGCAAGGAGTTGCCGCAGTAGCGTCAGCTCCGCGGACCCAGAACCGGCGGGGCTACTCCGGCGCCCGGCTCAGGATCGCCTGCAGCGTCCTGGCACCGTGCGCATCGGGCGGCAGCACGTCGCCGGACTCCGCTATCCGGCGACGTTGCGCCTCCTCCCAGTGGCGGCCGTCGAAGAACCGGGTGGGCCTCAGGCTGGGGCCATCGATGTCGTCCAGGCAGCGGGCATTGACGATGATGCGGTGCGGCTGCGAACGCGGGATGTAGAACGGATGCATGCCGCAATGCGCGCAGAACGTATGCTGCGCGACGCCGGTGCCGAAGGTGTAGGACTTGAGCGCGCTCTTGCCGCGCAGCAGCTGGAAAGCGGTTAGTTCCATGCTCAGGTGCAGCATGCCCTTCTTGGTGCAGACCGAGCAGCTGCAGTTGGACATCTGGTCGAAATCGACCTCGGCGCGAAACCGCACGCGACCGCAATGGCATCCGCCCTCCCGTGTTTCCAGCATGTCCGCCTCCTCAGTTGACCTCACCCGCAGGCAAGCGCGCCATCATGACCGAAACATCACGCGCCATCTCCAGTGCCTGCTCGATGTCGAGCGACGCGGCCCGATGGAAGGTGCGCTTGGTCTGGCCGACGAATTCAGGATTCCACTTGGCGATGATCTCGGCCATCGCCAGGGCCGCCGGCATCAGCTGGTCGTCCGCCACCACGCGGTTCACCAGTCCCAGCTCATAGGCTCGCTGCGGCGCGATGTTCTCGCACAGCATCAACAGCTCGAACGCGATCTTGCGGCCCATGACATGCACGGCATGCGCCGTGACCGTGGAAGCGGTCAGCCCGGCACGCAGCTCGGGAAATCCGAAGCGCGCACTTTCGGCGGCCACGACGAGGTCGCAGCCCAAAGCCAGGCTGCAGCCTGCGCCCAGGGCATAGCCGTGCACTGCCGCTATGATCGGCTTGTCGATGCGTGCCAGCAGCTTGAACAGGTCGATGCTCTTGTCGGCATGCTGCACCAGATGCTTGCGGTTCTCCGTCGTCAGCAGCCGCGGCGAAGACGTGTCCATCCCTGGACAGAAGGCCCGTCCGGCGCCCGAGATGATCACGGCGGCGACGGAGTCGTCGTGCTGAACGGCGAGCAACGCCTCGGTCAGCGCCTCTATCAGATCGGCATTGAGCGCGTTCAGCTTCTTCGGACGGTTCAAGGTCAGAAGCCGGATCGCGCCCCGCGTCTCGACCAGCAGCACATCATCCATCCATGCCTCCCTGTTGCAGGCAATCATACAGCGGCGACTCCCGGACCAAGACCGTCGATGTGAGTGAAATTCCGCAGATGCAGGGATCGCCTTGCCTTGGCGGGCCATCGCCCGCCATCATCGGGGCGCACTTGCTGAGGGGCATCGGGCATGCGCGCATTGATCTGCCGCCAATGGGGCGGCATCGAGCAATTGCAGGTCGGCGAGGCGCCGGTGCCGCAACCCGGCCGCGATGAGGTGCTGATCCGGGTGAAGGCGACGGCGGTCAACTATGCCGACGCCATCATGGTGGCCGGACGCTACCAGACCAAGCCGGAGCTGCCGTTCAGCCCGGGACTGGAGACCGCCGGCGTGATTGAGGCCTGCGGCCCCGACGTGCAAGGGCTGAGGCCTGGCGATCGCGTGATGGCGATCCTCGCCTATGGTGGCCTGGCCGAGTATGCCGTCGCGCCGGCCGCGGAAACCTACGTCATCCCCCCGGACCTGAGCTTCGCCGAGGCCGGCGCCTTCCCCATTGCCTACATTTCCAGCCACGTGGCGTTGCGCTGGCAAGGTCGGCTGGAACCGGGCGAGACGCTGCTGGTGCTGGGCGCCGCGGGCGGCGTCGGCCTGACCGCGGTGGAGATCGGCAAGGCCATGGGCGCCCGCGTCATCGCCGCCGCCAGCACGGCGGAGAAGCTGGCCGTCGCCACGGCGCACGGCGCCGATGCCACGGTGAACTACACGAGCGAGAAGCTGACCGAGCGGGTGATGGCGCTGACCGGCGACAAGGGCGCAGACGTCTGCTTCGATCCCGTCGGCGGCGGGCTGTTCGATGCGGCGCTGTCGGCGCTCGGCTGGGGTGGACGCATCCTGCTGGTCGGCTTCGTCGGCGGCGTGCCGCAGATCCCGGCCAATCGACTTCTGGTGAAGCATCGCTCCGCGCTGGGATCGTCGCTGCGCTATTTCCGCTGGCACGCGCCGGACAAGCTCGCAACTTCGGTCGATGAGCTGCTGCGCTGGCATGGCGAGGGCAAGCTGAAACCCTGCATCACCCACCGCCTGCCGCTGGAGCGCGCGGTGGAGGGCATACGCCTGCTGACCGACCGCCAGGCGCACGGCAAGATCGTGGTGGAGCTGGAGCCCGCATGACGCAAATCCACCTCAGCCGCCCCGCCCGGCACGTCGCGCTGATCACCATCGACAACCCGCCGAAGATGAACGCCATGACGCGGCCGATGCTGGCCGAGCTCGGCCGCCTGTGGGACGAGCTCGAGCGCGACGACAGCCGCTGCATCGTTGTCACCGGAGCGGGTGAGCGCGCCTTCTGCGTCGGCGCCGATGTCAGCGGCGATCTGTCGGCCGGGCCGGAGATGGCGCGCATGGTCAGCCACGCGCTGCTGAAGACCGACGCCTACCGCAAGCCGATCGTCGCCGCGGTGAACGGCGACTGCATCGGCGGCGGCGTCGAGCTTCTGCTTGCCACCGACATCCGCGCCGCGGTGCCGAAGGCGCGCTTCGGCCTGACCGAAGTGAAGTAGTCGATCTACCCGTTCGGCGGCGCCGCCATCAAGCTGGTGCAGCAGATCGGCCACGTCCATGCCATGGACCTGCTGCTGACGGCGCGCCTGATCGATGCCGGACAGGCGGCGGCGCTCGGCCTGGTCAATCGCGTACTGCCGCCGGAGCAGTTGATGGACTGGGCGCTCGAGACGGCAGCGATGATCGCAGCCAACAGCCCTTCGGCGGTGCAGGCGGTAAAGCGCCAGGTGAGCGGCACTATTGCCGATCACGCGATGACCCGCGAGGCGCTCGAACAGGAGCTAGGCGATGCCGTGCGCGCCAGTCCGGATTTCGCCGAGGGCATCGCCGCATTCCGAGAAAAGCGCCAGCCACGGTACTGATGACGACGACCCGGCCGCAAAGCCGCACCCTCGGCGACCTTTTGGACGAGCTGGCAGCGGCGACGCCGCAGGCGCCGGCCCTGGTCAGCGGCGCCGAGCGCTTCGACTTCGCCACGCTGAAGGCGCGGGCCGATGATTTCGCCCGCGCCCTGCTCGCTCTCGGCATCAGCCGCGGCGATCGCGTGGCGCTGCTGTGCTCGAACCGCAGCGAATGGGTGGTGGCGGCTGGCGGCGCCGCCAAGCTCGGTGCTCCGGTGGCGGCCATCAGCACCTTCAGCAGCCCGCGCGAGCTCGCCTATGCGCTAAAACATTCCGGCGCCAAGGCGCTGGTCATGCTGAGCCGGTTCCGCGACCGCCATTTCCTGGGGGCGCTGGGAGAGTTGTGCCCGGAACTGGCACGATGCGCGCCCGATGTCTTGCGGAGCGCGGCGCTGCCGGACTTGCGGACCGTCGTCGTCATAGACGGCGATCCTTCGCCCGGCACGTTCAGCCAGTCGGAGTTTCTGGCGCGCGGCAACGCCGTCGATGACGCGGCGCTTGCGCGGGCGCAGGCCGCGGTCACGCCGGACGACATCTGCTTCATCCTCTACACCTCGGGCTCGACCGCGGCGCCCAAGGGCGTGACGTTGGCGCACGGGCCCCTGCTGGCCAACAGCTTCGATATCGGCGAGCGTCAGCACCTGACGGCAAAGGACCGGCTGTGGCTGGCGGTGCCGCTGTTCTGGGCGTTCGGCTCGGCCAATGCCATGCCCGCGATACTGACCCATGGCGGCTGCATGGTGCTGCAGGAGGTGTTCGAGCCGGGCGCCGCGCTGGCCTTGATCGAGCGCGAGCGCTGCAGCGTGTACTACGGCATGGCCAACATGGCGCGCGCCCTGCTGGAGCATCCGAATCATCCCGGACGCAGGCTCGGCGAGATGCGCACCGGGCTCACCATCGGTCCGCCCGAGGACATCACGCTCACCATCGAGGCACTGGGCGCCGCCGAACTCTGCACCGTCTACGGCTCGACCGAGACCTACGGCAACTGCGCCGTCACCGACGCCCACGACCCGCTGCCGCTCAGGCTCGCGACGCAAGGTCGGCCGCTGCCGGGCATGACCATCCGCACCGTCGATCCGGCGACCCGCACGCCGCTGCCGTCGGGCGAGATCGGCGAGCTGGCGGTGCGCGGCTATACCACGCCAGGCTACTTCCGCGCGCCGGAGCTCGATGCCGAGGCGTTGGACGACGGCTGGTTCCTCACCGGCGATCTCGGCTCGATCGAGCCGGACGGCCGCGTGCGCTTCCGCGGCCGGCTGAAGGAGATAATCAAGACCGGTGGCGTCAATGTCGCGCCACTCGAGGTCGAGCATGTGCTGCTGCAGCATCCGGACATCGTGCAGGCTCACGTCGTCGGCGTGCCGGATCGGCTGAAGGGCGAGGTCGTCGCCGCCGCCGTCGAGATGCGCGCCGAGGTTCGGCCCGACGCCGCGGCGATCACCGCCTTCTGCCGCGAGCGACTGGCGAGCTACAAAGTGCCGACACGGTTCGCCTTTCGCGCGGCGGCTGAGTTCCCACGAACGCCGACCGGCAAGATCCACAAGCCCGGCCTGCGCCAGGAACTTGCCCAGGAACAAGCATCGGACGGCACGTCATAGGGAGAAGCGCATGCCCGGCCTCTATTACGATCAGTTCAAAGTCGGTCAGGTGTTCAAGCACCCGATCCGGCGCACGATCACCGAGGCCGACAACGTCTGGTTCAGCGCCATGACGCACAATCCCTCCTACCTGCATCTCGACGAGGAGTACTGCCGTAACGAGACCGAGTTCGGCCAGCGACTGGTCAACAGCTGCTTCACGCTGGCCCTGATGGTGGGCATATCGGTCGGCGACACGGTGCTGGGAACCGCCGTCGCCAACCTCGGCTGGGACGATGTGCGCTTTCCCAAGCCGCTGTTCCACGGCGACACCGTGCGGGTCGAATCGGAAGTACTGGAGATGCGCGAGAGCAAGTCCCGGCCCGGCGAAGGCATCGTCGTCTTCGCCCATCGCGCCTTCAATCAGAACGGCGAGCTGGTGGCCCATTGCAAGCGGTCGGCCTTGATGAGGAAGACGCCGGCGTGACACCCTCCGGTGAGGAGACACAGCCATGACGGCACGCAAGATGCGGCTCGGTTTGTCGATTCGCGGCCACGGTTACCATCCGGCCGCCTGGCGCCATCCCGATGTGCCGGCCGACGGCACGCTGCACGTCGAGCACTATGTCCGAAGCGCGCGGACCGCCGAGCGCGGCAAGCTCGACATGATCTTCTTTGCCGACGGCGCCGGCATCCGCCAGGGCGACACTCCGCGCGGCTCGCTGTCGCGGACCGGCCGGGACATGGTCGAGCTGGAACCGATGACCCTGCTGCCGGCGCTTGCCATGGTCACCCGGCATGTCGGACTGGTGACGACGGCCTCCACCACCTACAACGAGCCGTACAATCTCGCCCGCAAGTTCGCCACCCTGGACCTGATCAGCAAGGGCCGCGCCGGATGGAACGTCGTTGCCTCATGGTCGGAGCTCGAAGCCCAGAATTTCGGGCTGGAGACGACGCTGGACTACGACACGCGCTATGCGCGTTCCGCCGAGTTCGTCGAGGTGGTCAAGGGGCTGTGGGACAGCTGGGACGACGGCGCTCTCGTGTTCGACAAGGCGGGCGGCCGTTACTACGACGAAGCGAAGATGCACGTGCTGGATCACCAGGGGCGGTTCTTCAAGGTGCGCGGCCC
>CADECW010000023.1:61500-63485 GCA_902825855.1 uncultured Rhodospirillales bacterium
TGGGCAGCCAGGAGATGCGCAGCCTCTCCGCCCAGTTCCTCGAGCGGATGAGACGGGAGAAACCGACGATCCGCGAACTGTACCTGCGCGGCGGCATCACCGGCTCGGCGCGGATCGGCACGCCGGCCGACATCGCCGACACCATGCAGGAGTGGTTCGAAGCATCGGCTTGCGACGGCTTCAACATCACGCCGGCCACCCTGCCCGGCGGCGGCGAGGATTTCGTCGCGATGGTCGTGCCCGAACTGCAGCGCCGCGGGCTGTTTCGCACCGAGTACGAAGGCACGACCTTGCGGGAAAATCTCGGCCTGCGACCGGTGACGAGCCGCTACGGCAGGGATCGCCGGGCGGCGGATTGACACTTTCGCAACGCCAGACCAGCCTCTCAACGATACGGGAGAATGGCAATGGCAGAGATCGTGTTCGCAGCCGGAGCGCCGCATGCGCCTGGTCTAATCGGCTTGCTCGAAGCTGCACCCGCCGACGTCAAGGACGTCGTCGTCACCACCTATCGCAATCTCGCCAGCGCGATGGTTTCGGCAAAAGCGGATGTCCTGATCGTGTTCGCCAACGACCACCTCGCCAACAGCCGCATCCGCGCCTATCCGGATTTTCTCATCGGCATGGCCGCCGAGCATCGCGGCCCGTTCGAATGGTTCAAGCCGTGGATCGGCTGCGAGGACTACACCGTGAAAGGCTCGCCCGAGATTGCCGCCGCGCTGTTCAACGGCATGACCCGGCGCGGCATCCGCATGTTCGCCCAGAACGAGAATCTCAAGTTCGACGACAACATCTCGGTGCCGGTGCAGCTCACCAGGCTTGCCGAGCTCGGGATTCCCATGGTGCCGGTCCTCCAGAACTGCACCGTTCCGCCGATTCCCGACCAGCATCGCTGCTACGCCGTCGGCCAGGCGCTCGGCGACTTCATCCGCAACGACCTTCCGTCCGACATGCGCGTGGCGCTTCTCGGCTCGGGCGGTCTCAGCCATGAGCCCGGCGGAGCGCGTTACTATTTCATCGACGAGGCGTTCGATCGCTGGTTTCTCGACCTCGTAGCCTCCGGCGACCACGCGAAGCTGCTGAAGGAATTGACGCTGGAGAAGATGGAGGCCGCCGGCTCCGGCGGCACGTCGGAGTTGCTGTCGTGGGTCGTCGTACTCGGCGCGATCGGCTCGAAGCCCGGCAAGAGCTTCGGCTACACCGTTCACCGCGACTTCAAGTGCGGCGTCGGCGCCGTGCTGTGGGACATGGATGCCAACCTGCCGAAGCGCCGCGCGGCGTAGCGAGGACACTCATGGGACTCGAGAAATTCGACCCGGCGCTTGCCGTCCACGACCTGGTCCAGGACCTGAAATGGTCGGCCGAGTTGCGCGCGGAGTTCGCCGCCAACGAAGCTGCGGTGCTCGATCGTTATCCGCTGCGCAAGGACGAACGGCAGGCGATCGAAACCAGGAACTTCCTGGCGCTCTACGACATGGGTCTTCATCCCTATCTCGGCGGGCAGCTTGCCCGGCTGATCTTCGGAAACGAAGCCGGCAAGGGCGCGACGGTCGCCGTGAACAAGCTCGTCGAGTCGCTGCAGGGTAAAGGATCGGTGGCGTAGCCATGCCAGTCATCGACGTCCAGGTTCATCCCTTCGATCGAGATCATCCAGGCCGGCCGTGGGCCAGTCCCTCGCACGGCCTTCTCTCCGCCTCGGGCGAGGAAATGGTCGCCGCGATGACCAGCGTCGGCGTCAACGGCGCGATCATGGTGTCGTCGTTCAACGCCTACAGGTACGATCCGAGCTACGCCCTGGAAGTCTACAACGCCTATCCGGACAAATTCCGGGTGGTGACGCCGGTCGACGCGACCGATCCGGCGATCGTCGACGTGGTGGCGAAGTGGGCGGCGACACCGGGCGCGCGCGGCGTTCGCATACGCATGGGCAAGGACCTGCCGATGGACGCCGACCACCCCGGTCTGCACCGCGCGTTCGCCGCCGC
>CADECW010000024.1 GCA_902825855.1 uncultured Rhodospirillales bacterium
CCTAGAGGTCGATGCGGAACAGCAGCGCCTCGACATCGCCGTAGGCCGGGTCCTTGTGGAACCGCTTCACGAACACGCCACCGTTGTTGATGATGACCTTGCGTGACGGCAGATTGTCCACGTCGGTGGTGAGCTCGAGGTACCTGAGCCCCTCCTTGCGCGCCTCTGGCAGGAGCTGAGCGAGCGCCCGCGTGGCATAGCCACGGCCGCGCTTCCAGGGCACCACGGCATAGCCGACGTGACCAAGGCAGTGCGGTGGCAGTTCCTCCGTACCGGGCTGCCAGCGAAAGGCGATCGAGCCGCAGAAGCCATCGTCCCATATCCAACGGCGATAGCCGGGCAGGCGCGGCACCTGCGAGCCGTCGGGCAGGGTGATGGGACCGGCCTTGGCCTCGCGGTCGTCGAGCGAGGCCACGAAGCCTGCCGCGTCCGCCTCGATCTTGGCGAGTTCTTCCCCCGCGGCGGCTCCCAGCCGAATATTGTCCGGCGACCAGCCGCGCTTCAGCGCATCGACGTAATCGTCGAGCTGCGCCAGTGAGGGGACAAGAAGCTGCAACGGGCTATCCTCGGCAATCGCCGCCTGCTGTAGCATGCAGGGCCATGAGTTCCAGCCCTGTCCTCGTCCTCGATATCGACGGCGTCGTTTCCCTCGCCCAGCCGGGTTCGGCGTCGCCCTGGTATGCCAGACTGCAGGCCGACTGGGGGTTCGATCACGAAGAGATGGCGCGCGATTTCTTCCGCCGCGACTTCCTCGACGTCCTGCGCGGTCGAGTCGATCTGCACGTCGCGCTGCACGGCTGGCTGGAAACCAAGGGCATGGCCGACCGGCTGGAAGAGTTCCTGGCCTACTGGTTTGCCAAGGACGCCGTGATCGACCGCGACGTCCTGGCGATGGCGGACGCCTGGCGAGAGCGCACTGGTGGCCGCTGCTTCACCGCCTCCAACCAGGAACATCATCGCATCGCCTATCTGCGCGATCAGGCAGGGCTGGCGCCCCACTTCGACGAGATCATCTACTCGGCGGCACTCGGCGTCTGCAAACCCGAGCGCGTGTTCTTCACCAATGCCCAGGCGCGGATGGGCGTGACCGTGGCGCAGTCGATCCTGTTCGTCGACGACCTTGCGGCCAACGTCGACGGCGCACGCGCCTGCGGCTGGCGCGCAATGCTCTATCGCGGACCGGAAAGTCTCAGGCAGGCGCTGGAGCGGTGGGGTTAGCGTCACGCCTGCCGTAGCTTCCGGCACGCGCAAACTATGCTAAAAGCCCCGCCATGCTGATGTTCGACATACCGTTCGGCACGACCGACTGGGAAGGGGTGGAGCGCACCGAGCATGCCGGAGAGACCGGCAAGGCCTACTGGCGCACGCGCACCTTCAACAACATCCGGGTACGCATGGTGGAATATACCGCGGGCTACCTCGCCGACCATTGGTGCCAGAAGGGCCATGTGTTGCTGGTGCTGGACGGCGAACTGCACACGGAACTGGCCGATGGTCGTACGGTGGTTCTGAAGAAGGGCCAGAGCTACCAGGTCGCCGACGGCGACCTCGCTCATCGTTCGAGCACCGAGCAAGGCGCCAAACTCTTCATCGTGGACTGACATGACGGACAAGATCGGATTCATAGGCGTCGGCACAATGGGCGAGCCGATGTGTCGAAACCTCGCCCGCAAAAGCGGCCTGGAAGTCCTTGCCGCCGACCGCGACGAGGCGCCCCTGAAGCGCCTGGCCGCCGACGGCGTCAAAAGCGCCTCGCTGGACGAGGTCGCCGAGGAATGCCGGATCATCATGCTCTCGCTGCCGGGCGGCAAGGAAGTCGAGCAGGTCTGCCTCGGCGAGGGCGGCCTGGTCTCCAAGGCCAAGCTCGGCTGGACGGTGATCGACCTCAGCACCTCGCCGATAAGCCTCGCCCGACGACTCTATGCCGAGTTCGAGGGGTGCGCTTCGGCCTTCGCCGATGCGCCGGTGGCGCGCACACGGCAGGCGGCGATCGACGGCACGTTGTCGATCATGGTCGGCGGCACGCAGCAGTGCTTCGACCGGATCGAGCCCTTGCTGCGGTGCATGGCGAGCGAGGTGACCTACTGCGGCGACGCAGGCAGCGGCCAGGCGGTCAAGATTCTCAACAACATGATTTTGTTCCAGACTGGCGTGGCGCTCGCCGAGGCGCTGGCCATCGCGCGGGCCCACGGCGTCGACGGCAAGGTGTTGTTCGATACACTCACCAAGGGCTCGGCCGATTCCTTCGCCCTCCGCAACCACGGCATGAAGGCGATGCTGCCCGGCGCCTTCCCCGAACGCGCCTTCTCGGTGGAATACGCGCTGAAGGACCTGTCCTACGCCATACAGATGGCGGAAGAGCGCGGCGTGCCGGCGCTCGGCGCCGATGTCGTGCGCGAATTGATGGAGCGCGCCGCCGAACTCGGCCACGGCAAGGAATACTGGCCGGTGATTCTGAAAGCTGTCGAGGACGCGACGAGGAAGTAGAAGACCGCGAGCTTCCAGTGCGTTCCAAACGTTGAAAAGGGAGAGTGGGTGCATGGCGCGAATCGCTGTGGGTGGCTTCCAGCACGAGACCAACACTTTTGCGCCGCAGCAGGCGACTTGGGAGGAATTCGTGCGCGCCGACGCTTGGCCGCCGCTGCTGCGTGGTCCGGAAATGATCGCGGGCGTCGAAGGCTTCAACATCCCGATCGCGGGCGCCGTGAAGCGGCTCGCCGAGCTCGGCCATGAGGTCGTGCCGCTCGCCTGGGCGGCGGCGGCACCGGCTTCGTATGTCACCGAGGATGCCTACGAGAAGATGTGGGCACTGTTCGACGAGGACATCCGCAAGCTCGGCCCCTTCGATGCCATCTACCTCGACCTGCACGGCGCCATGGTGGCGGAGAACACCGAGGACGGCGAAGGCGAACTCCTGAAGCGCATCCGCACGATCGTCGGCGGCGCGATGCCGATCGTAGCGAGCCTCGATTATCACGCCAACCTCACGCCCGAGATGGCGAGCCTCGCGACGGCGCTGGTCGGCTATCGCACCTACCCGCACATCGACATGGCCGCGACCGGCAAGCGCGCCGCCGAGCTCCTGGACCGCCTGCTCAAGGAGAAGCGGCCCGTCTATCGCGCCTACCGCCAGCTCGACTTCCTGATCCCGCTGGTCTGGCAGTGCACATTCATCGAGCCGGCCAAGAGCATCTTCGACCTGGTGGGCGAGCTCGAGGCTGGCGAGAAGAGCCACAACCAAGGCATCGTCAGCGTCACCCACACACCCGGCTTCCCGCCCGCCGATATCGCCCAGTGCGGCCCGGCGCTGGTGGTCTATGGCCACGACAAGGAAGCGGTCGAAGCGGCGGCCGACAAGCTTGCCCAGACCGTGAAGGCGCAGGAGCGGGCCTTCGCCGGCGAGTTGCTGGACCCTGACGCCGCCGCGTTGCGCGCCATCGAGCTTTCCAGGAACGCGAAGAAGCCGATCGTGCTGGCCGACGTGCAGGATAATCCCGGCGCCGGCGGCACCTCGGACACCGTCGGATTGCTCGCGGCACTGATGCGGCACAAGGCCAAGGGTGCGGTGATCGGGATGATCGTCGACGAAGAAGCGGCGAAAGAGGCCGTCGCCACGGGCCAGGGCAAGACCATGCGCCGCGGCATCGGTGCCGTCGTGGGCTATGCCGACGAGAAGCCGGTCGTAGCCGACTGGCGCGTGGTCAAGGTGGGCGACGGCAGGTTCACCGGCACCGGCCCGTTCTACGGCGGTGCGAAGTTCCAGATCGGGCCGATGGCGCTCGTTACCGACGAAGCGAGCGGCGTGTCGGCGGTTCTCGCCAGCAAGCGCATCCAGGCGGCCGATCAGGAGATGTTTCGCCACGTCGGCGTGGAGCCGGCGAAGGTACCGATCCTCGGCCTGAAATCGACGGTGCATTTCCGCGCCGACTTCCAGCCCATCGCCGAGACCATCCTGGTCGTGCAATCACCCGGCGCGCACATCACCGACCCTATGGAGATGCCTTACAAGCGCTTGCGCAAAGGCATCAAGCTGAAGCCGATGGGACCGGTGTGGGACGGAGCGTAGCCGTCGTTTTCAGGAAGGCGAGGATCGGAAAGCCGGCCGCAAGGCCCACACCATCGGCACCGTCGTGAGCGCGATACAGGCCACGATGCCGAGTGCGATCGGCAGGCCGACGGCATCGCCGACGAAACCCGAGATCAGGGGTCCGGTCGCGCCGGCCACCGAGCCGCCGGTGTAGAAAATGGCGAAAGCCTGCGTGCGCTTCTCGGGGCTGACGAACTCCGGCACCGTGCCGTAGAGGACCGACGACGTGCCGTTCAGCATCAGCCCGACCGCCGGCAGCAGCATCAGCGCGGGCGACAGCGGCAGCGGCAGAAGCAGCAGGATCAATACGGTCGTTGCCACCTCGGTCAGGATTACCGAGGGCACGACGCCGAGCTTCTCGCCGACCCAGCCCATCACCAGCTTGCCTGCCGCACCGCCGGCGAACATCAACGACAGGCCGAGGCCTATCGTCGGGATGTCGGCGCCTTTGTTGCGCAACAGAAAGGGCAGGAAGATCAGGAAGCCGGTGCGCACCAGATCGTCGGCGATGTGGATGGCGAACAGGAGCCAATAAGCCCACGGGCGGTCCTGCCCGGCGGCCGCCGACTTGGCCGTGTCGCCCTTGTCGTGCAGCGGCACCGGCTTCAGCGAGCCCAGGATGACACCGCCACCGACGACGGCTATTGCGGCAATGACGATCAGTCCCTGCTGCCAGCCGATCGAAGCGACGATCAGGGCGAACAAGGCGGGCAGCAGCACCTTGCCGACGTCGCCGGTGAAATTGTAGGTGCCGAGGGCGGTGCGCGAGCGCAGGCCGGAAAAGGCCGCCGACACGAGGCTCGAGCCGATCGGATGCTGCGTGCTGCCGCCCAGCCCGGCCAGCAGCAAACCGGCAATGACGCCGTACAGCGAACCGGTCAGGCCCGCCACGCCGTAGCCCACCGCGACCAGGGTCGTGCCGATCGCCAGCACGCGCACACCGCCGAAGCGGACGGCGAGCTTGCCGGATGGGATCTGCCCGACCGCCATGGCACCGGAGTAGACGGATTTCAGCGCGCCGATGGCGGCATAGCTCAGGCCGAACTGGGCCTGCAGCAGGGGATAGAGGACGTTCAGAAGATCGGTGAAGCCGTCGTGCAGGGCATGCGCCCCGCCGCAAACCGTCAACGTCCGACGGGGTGTCGCGGAGGGGGAGACGGTGACTGTCATCTCCCCGTCACAATACTACCGGCCCGGCATCGCCCTGAACCAAAAAGCGATCTGCTCCTGGAAATCGCTTTCGGCGAGGGTCGTGTCGGTGATCAAGGACGGCTTGCCGTTGCGCGGATAGCGCACGCTTGCAAGCCGTGTGAACTTGGTGTCGCTGAGGTGCAGCAGCAACACGTCGCCCTGGCGGCGCATGAAGACCAGGTCATGGATCTTGCGGATGTTCGTCAGGCTGACCACGAAACGGTCTTCGCCCTCCTGCTGCGCGATCTGGCGCACCGGTATGTCCCGGCCCTCGTTGGTGATGCCCATCAGCGCCATTGCCTCGGGCGCCAGCATGTTGTCCTTGCCGCTCTTCTGGATCCACAGGACCAGCCGGTCGCCGCGCGGCGAGAGGGTGTAGCGCGGCTGGCTTTGTCCGCTCGTGCAGGCGCCGACCGGCAGGAGAAGACCAGCAAGGAGGAGGGTGCGCCGTGCCGGCATGCCCTTGTTCTTGTTCAACCTTGATCCTTCCCGAGTTTGTTCATGTCCACCATCACCGGAGCGATGGTCTCGAGCGCGCCGTCGCGGATGGCGCGGAAGAAGCAGTTGTGACGCCCGGTATGGCAGGCCACGCCTGTCTGGTCGACCAGGACCAGCAGCGTGTCCCCGTCGCAGTCAATGCGGAGATCGACCAGGGTCTGGATATGGCCCGACGTGTCGCCCTTGCGCCATGCGGCCTTGCGCGAGCGCGACCAGTAGCAGACACGACCAGTGCGCATTGTCTCGGCAACGGCGTCACGGTCCATCCAGGCCATCATCAGGATTTCGCCCGAGTCGTGCTGCTGGGCGATGGCCGGTACGAGCCCCTGGGCGTCGAACTGAATGGCGGCGATCGCCTCGTCGATGGCGGCCGGCCGATAGGTCGTCGGAACAACGTTGGCGGTGCTGGGCATTGGAGGCGAGCCTTGGCCTGCGAACGGAACGGGGCGTATAATCGCCCGACACCAGCTTGGCAAATCGGAAAGCGCGTGAAGAAGACCGCCAAAGCCTCGGCGCACGGCCACGACCACAAGCATTGCATCGAGGACGCGGTGGCGGCTGCCGAAAAGCTGTGTGCTGAAAAGGATCTGCGCTTCACGCCCCTGCGTCGCCGCGTGCTCGAGCTCGTATGGTCGAGCCACAAGCCGGTCGGCGCCTATGCCCTGCTCGACGAGTTGCGCAGCGAAGACTTGGGGTCGGCTCCACCCACGATCTATCGCGCGCTCGATTTCCTGATCGACAACGGGCTGATCCATCGCATCGAGCGCATGAATGCCTTCGTCGGCTGCAGCCACCCGGGCGAGGCGCATCGTGGCTTCTTCCTCATTTGCGGCGCGTGCGGCAATGCCGAGGAGCTGCATAGCGACGGGCTGGCCGAGACGATCGCCACAAGCGCCAGCCGTCGCGGCTTCGCTGCGCGCGACATGACCCTGGAAGTCATGGGGACCTGCGCCGACTGCCGGCGCGCCTGACTGAAATTCCGGCCGACGGACCGGCGACTGAGCGACCATCGGCATTCATATTGCGACCTGCTAGCCCCACTCCTAGAGTCGCGCGGGGAATCAAAGGCGCGCACAGCCGTCAAAAAAAGGGAGCCTGTCATGGAGATCAGCCGTATGCGTCGTCGTCACGTCGTCTCGTTGCTTGGGGGCGCCGCTGCCGTCGGAGCGTCGAGCCGGGCCTTCGCCCAGGCCGAACCACCCAAGCCGGCCCAGATCGTGGTCAACCATTCCGGCGGGTCGATGGGCAGCGCCATGCGCAAGGCTTTCTTCAACGGCTTCGAGAAGAAGTACGGCATCCGCGTCGTCGAAACGAGCCCGGTCGACTTCGGCAAGCTGCGAGCCATGGTCGACTCGGGCAATGTCGAGTGGGACCTGACCGAAATTGGCGGCCAGGATGCCATTCGGGCCGGCAAGGCCAACCTGCTCGACAAGGTCGACCCCAAGATCGTCGATCGTTCGAAATATCCGGAGACGGCGCAGAATCCCTATGTCTTCGCCTCGTCGGTCTATACGACGATCATCGGCTACCGCACCGACGTCTTCAAGAACGGCAGCCAGCCGAAGAGCTGGGCCGACTGGTGGGACGTGAAGAAGTTTCCCGGTGCGCGCTCGATGCGCAACCATCCGACCGACAATCTCGAGTTTGCCCTGATTGCCGACGGCGTGCCCAAGGACAAAGTGTATCCGATCGACTTCGATCGTGCTTTCAAGAAGCTCGACCAGATCAAGCCACACGTCACCGCCTGGTGGTCGACTGGCCAGCAGCCGGCGCAGCTCCTGCTCGACAAGGAGGTCGTGCTGGCGACCGGCTGGAATGGTCGTTTCTACGACATCATCAAGAAGGGCGCGCCGGTCGAGATCGAGTGGAACGAGGGTGCCCTTAAGCAGGGAAGCTTCGCCATTCCGCGTGGAGCCAAAAACCCATACTGGGCCAACAAGATGCTCGCCGAGCTGGCGGTCCCCCAGCAGCAGGCGGTGTATGCTTCGGAACTCGGCTATCCCGGCCTCAACCTCGAATCGCTGAACTTCGTCGACGCCAAGGTGAAGCCGTACCTGCCGACGCAGTATCTCGACAAGCAGTTCTGGATCAGTGACGAGTGGTATGCCGAGCACGGCACCAAGGCAGCCGAGCTGTGGAACGCCTGGATGCTGAAGAAAGCGTGAGTGGCCCCTGGTGAGCAATGCGGGATCGGCTGACCTCCTGATCGAGGGGGTCGGCAAGCGATTCGGTGAGGTCGTCGCGCTGGACCGCGTCTCGCTCAAGGTAGCACAAGGCGAGCTTCTGACGATCCTGGGCCCCAGCGGCTCGGGCAAGACGACGCTGCTGAAGGTCGTTGCCGGCTTCGAGGCGCCTGACGGCGGATCGGTGAAGGTGGGCGGGGAGGAAATAACCGCCCTGCCACCGGCCAAGCGCGACATCGGCATGGTGTTCCAGAACTATGCGCTGTTTCCGCATCTGACGGTGCAGGGCAACGTCGCGTTCCCGCTCGAGATGCGCAACGTGGCCCGGGCGGAAATCGACCGGCGCGTTGCCGAAGCCATCGCCATGGTCGAGCTCAAAGGCTACGAGCGGCGCCTGCCGCGCCAGCTCTCCGGCGGTCAGCAGCAGCGTGTCGCGCTGGCCCGTGCCATCGTCTTCAATCCGCGGCTGCTCCTGCTCGACGAGCCGTTCGGCGCACTCGACCGCAAGCTGCGCGAGACCATGCAGCTTGAGGTCAGGCGGCTGCAGCGCAAGCTCGGCCTGACCACGATCTTCATCACTCACGACCAGGAAGAGGCGCTGGTGCTGTCGGACCGCGTCGCCGTGATGAACCATGGATCGATCCAGCAGGTTGCCACGACGACCGAGATCTATGAACGGCCGGCCAACGACTTCGTCGCGGACTTCGTGGGCGAAAGCAACATTTTCCACGGCACGATGAGCGCGCCAGGCACGGTCACGCTGGATAGTGGCCGCACGCTCAAAGTCGCAAGCGCGCTGCCACCGGGCCGCAAGGTCGGCGTGCTGATGCGGCCCGAACGCTTCTCGCCCGGCGGCGCCAATGCCTTCGCCGGAGAGGTGCTGGAGGCAGTCTACCTCGGCACATCCTTCAAGCTGCGTCTCGCATGCGATGGCGGCATGGAACTGCTGATCCGCCAGCCGGCGAAGGGTTCTCTGCCGGAAACCGGTGCGAGGTTCGAGGTCGGCATCGAGCCGGACGCCATTCATGTGTTCTGATCGTTCGGACCGCGGGCCTCCAGGTCCGCTCATGGTCATTGCTGGCGGGGCGCTCCGATGACCGGCCGCGTCGCCTGGCCGGCGCTGCCCGCGCTGATCCTGCTGTTCGTGTTCTTCCTCTTCCCCGTCGTGCGCATGCTGGGTTTGAGCCTCGAGGGCGGCACCCTGGAGTGGTACGCCAAGGCGCTGGGCGAAGGCCTGTATCTGCGGGTAATGTGGAACACCTTCGAGATCGCCCTGCTGGTTACGCTGTTCTGTCTGGTGCTGGGCTATCCGCTGGGATTCCTGATCGCCACCACGACGCCGACCTGGGCCACGTTGGGCTTCATCTTCGTGCTGCTGCCGCTCTGGACTTCGGTCCTGGTACGAACCTACGCCTGGATGGTGCTGCTCGGCCGCAACGGCGTGTTCAATCGCCTGCTGATGGATTGGGGCATTACCAGCGATCCGATCCCGATGCTGCACAATTTCACCGGCGTGCTGATCGGCATGGTCCATGTCCTGCTGCCCTACATGGTCCTGCCGATATACGGTGCGGTGCGGCGGGTCGATCCGGCGGTGGTCGCGGCGGCGGCGGGGTTGGGCGCCTCGAACTGGCGTATCTTCTGGCGCATCTACATTCCCCTTACGGTGTCCGGCATCTTCGCCGGCTGTGTGCTCGTGTTCGTGCTGTCGCTGGGCTTCTTCATCACGCCGGCGCTGTTGGGTGGCGGCCGGGTCATCATGATCGCCGTGCTGATCGAGCAGCAGGTGCGTGAAGCGTTGAACTGGCCGTTCGCCGCCGCGCTATCTGCGGTCCTGCTTGTGGCGACCTTCGCCGTCTATGCGCTCGCGCAGCGCATCAGTCAGCCGGAGGCCAGAACGTGAGAGGCGCGACATGAAGGGCAAGCCGCTCAGCCGTCGCCTGCTGATCGCGGCCGGCGCGCTGATCTACTTCTTCCTGATGCTGCCGATCCTGGTGGTGTTCCCGATTTCGCTGAGTTCGGCGCCGTACCTGCAGTTCCCGCCGCCGGGCCTGTCGTGGCAGTGGTACGAGAGGTACCTCGACGACCCGCAATGGATCGACGCCACCTGGCGCTCGCTCTACATCGGCGGGGCCACGGCCGTGCTGGCCCTGCTGCTGGGGGTGCCGCTCGCCTTCAGCCTGGTGCGCGGCAGGTACCTGGGCCGGGCATTCGTCGATCGCCTGGCGCTGGCGCCCATCATCGTGCCCACCATCATCCTTTCGGTGGCAGTCTATGGCGTGTTCGCCAAGCTCAAGCTGATCGGTGCTTGGTACGGGCTGGTGCTGGCGCACACGGTGCTGGCGCTGCCGTTCGTCGTGCTGGTGATGACGGCCGGCCTGCGCGATTTCGACCGGTCGCTCGAACAGGCGGCGGAAGGCCTGGGCGCCAGCCGCTGGCGGACGCTGACCCGCGTGACCTTGCCGTTGCTGCGTCCGAGCCTGGTGTCGGCGGGTCTGCTCGCCTTCATTTCGTCGTTCGACGAGGTCGTCGTGGCGCTGTTCCTGGCCGGCGCCAACATGACGCTGCCCAAGAAGATGTTCGACAACATCCTGATGGAGATCGACCCGACCATTGCGTCGGTGTCGGTGATCCAGATCCTTCTGGTATCCGTCGTGATGGTGCTGATCGGCCGCTTTGGTCGCGGTCTCCGAGACAGCGCGCGGTAGGAGAGCAGCATGGCTGATTCCGTCTTCCACAAGGACTTCAAGTCGATGCCGTGGTGGTGGGAATGGTGGCATCCCAACACCGAGCTGTCGCAGGACCCGCCGCGCAAGTGCGACGTGCTGGTGGTCGGGGCGGGCTATGGAGGCCTGTCGACGGCGCTGGAACTGGCGCGATCGGGCGTCGAGGTCGTGGTGCTGGAGCGCGGTGCCTTCGGCGACGGCGCCAGCACGCGCAACGGCGGCGGGGTGAGCGGCGGCACGACGCTGGGCAAGGGCTTCTCCGGCAAGGGCGTGCGCAGCGATCCCGAGGAGTGGAAGAAGGTGATGACGCGCATGCTGAGCGACGCAGCCGATTCGCTCAGCCAGGTCGAGACCGTCATCCAGCGCGAGGGCATCGAGTGCTACTGGCGGATGAACGGCCGTTTCAGCGGCGCCTTCACGCCCAGGCACTATGCGGAGCAGGCGGCCAAGGTCGGCACCTATAATAAGAGCGCCGGACTCGGCACCTACATGGTGCCGCGCGAGCAGCAGCGCGAGGAGATCGCTTCGGACTACTACTACGGCGGCATGGTGGTGGAGCGCACGGGCCAGCTTCACCCGGCGCTCTACTACGGCGGTCTGCTCAAGGCGGCGCACAAGGCAGGCGCCAGGCTATGCGCCCGGTGCGATGCGGAGAAAATCGAGCGCAGGACCGGCGGATTTACCGTGCTCACGAACAAGGGACCTATCGAGGCGCGCGAGGTGGTGATCGCCACCAACGGCTATACCGGCGACGTGACGCCGACCCTGAAACGCCGGCTCGTGCCGGTCGCGAGCCACATCATCGCGACCGAAGAACTGCCCGAAGACCTGGTCAAGAGCCTGATCCCGAAGGGCCGCGTCGTCAGCGATACCAAGCGCGTACTCTGCTACTATCGACGCTCGCCGGACGACAAGCGCGTGATCTTCGGCGGGCGTGCGCGCTTCACCCAGGTTACGCCGGAGGTGAGCGCGCCGGTGCTGCATCGCTACATGCTCGAACGCTGGCCGCAACTCGAGGGCACGAAGGTCACGCATGCCTGGACAGGCAACGTGGCGTTCGCCTTCGACTTCCTGCCCCACATGGGCCAGGAGCAGGGCATGCACTACCTGATGGCGTGCAACGGGTCGGGCGTCGCCATGATGTCCTACCTCGGATACCAGACCGCGCGAAAGATCGCCGGCGGCTCGAACGCACCCATCAACGCCTTCGACGGCCAGGATTTCCCGACCGTGCCGTTCTACAGCGGAAACCCGTGGTTCCTGCCCATGGTCGGCGCCTGGTACCGCACCCGAGATTGGTGGGATCGACTGACGGCGTAACTCCTTCTTTGCCTCGGCGTTTCCGGAGTATCTGGCATCCATGGGGCGTCGGGATCACATCTCCGGGACATCCTGGGGTCGCAAGTTGGAGAGGCAGCATGAGTCGCGACGGCAAGTCCTCGCCCGGCACCGCCCGCGATGCGGCGGCGATCCTGAATTTCGAACCGCAGCGCCTCGGGACGATCGGCGGAATCGACGGGTGCTGGGTGCCGATGACGTTCATCCGCCGAGCCAAGCGTGTGGCCGCAAGCGCGCTATTGCGGACCGCCGACGGACTGGAGAACAAGCCGACAAGGCGCCGGAGGCGGCGATAACCCGCTCCCTCATCGTTGCCCTGAAAGTCCACCGCACTGGAGCAGGTCAGGTCATGGCGAAGGCGGGCACTCGCTCTGCCTCGCCCGGCGCGAAGGCGAGGGCATTCCAGAAGCCGGCTTCCTCGAGCAGCGGCCTCACGATCTGGCGATCGCCGTAGGGTAGTTCGGCGAACATATGCTTCAGCCACAGCCAGCATCGTGCGACCTCGGGGCGCCCGAAGCCGGTGATGCGCACGCCCTCGACCTCATAGCTGGCGGGCTGTCGATTGCCCGCGACGGCGTCGCTCACGCCGGCCATCATCGGCAGCAGCGTACGGCCGGCGAGCACGACCAGGGCTCGCACCGTTTCATTGACTGCAGCAACAGACCATGTGCCTTCGTGGCCCGACAGATCGTCGACGTACTGTGTCCACTGGAAAAGCCGCACGGCGCGCTCGCGCAGGATCTTCGACGGCGTCGGATCGATGACGAACTGTGAGAGCATGCCGTAGAGGCCGAAATCGGCGATCGACGGCCGCTCGCCGAACAGGAAGAGCTGCCGCGAGAGGCCCGCTTCAAGCACGTCGAGCATTGCCGCATAGTGATCGAGGAAGATCGGCATGAGCGCAGGATCGCCGGCTCCGACGATGGTGCGCAGCTTCTGCTGCCGTTCGGTGAAGCGGGCCATGCCGGCCGATAGCTCGTCCTCGCCGGCGGCGCCGAGCCAGCCATGCATCTGCCGACGGGCGCAGAATGCGACGTCTTCCTCGGAGGTCCAGCGGAAGGCGAGCAACGGCAGGGGCAGCCACTCGTCCGCGAAGTCCTCGATCAGTCGCGCCAGAAACCGTGTCGCCGGAGTCGGCGGCAGCACCGAGCGATCGTCCACATGTCGCAACTCGAGCTCGTGGATGATCGGCGTCGAATCGGTCCATGGCGTGCCGTCGGGAAACAGCACGATCGGCAGCATCTGCTTGCCGAAGCGCCGCAGCTTCTCGGTCTGGCCGGTCCCGTCCCAGCCGCCCAGCGCAATCACCCAGTCGTGCGGAATGCGGCGGTAGCGCATCACCGCCCGCAACTTGTGGGAGTAGGGCGAGCCCGGTCCGCCGAAGATTCGATAGCGGTCGCGGGGCTCGTTCATGCCGCGGTCAGGCGTTGTGCGCCCGGTTCAGCCGGTCGAACCCCTCGGCGAGGTCGGTCTTGAGATCCTCGACATCCTCCAGGCCGATATGGACGCGCAGGATGTGCTTGTTCTTGGGCCATGGCACCGCGGTGCGGTAGTTGTCGGGATGCGCCGGGATCATCAGGCTCTCGTAGCCGCCCCAGCTCGCGCCCATGCCGAAGATGTCCATGCCATCGAGCATCGCCGCCAGCGCGTTGCGGCTGTAGCCGTCGCGCAGGGTAAAGGAGAACAAGCCGGACGAGCCCTTGAACTGGCGCTTCCAGTTGTCGTGGCCGGGGCAGTCGGGCAGCGCGGGATGCAGCACCCGGTCGACCTCGGGTCGGCCTTTCAGCCAGTGGGCGATCTCCACGCCGCTCTTCTCGTGATGGCGCAGGCGCACCGCCATGGTGCGAAGACCACGCAGCGCCAGGTAGCAGTCGTCGGGCGCGGCATGAAAGCCGAAGTTCTGGCAGGCCGTCTTGGCCGTCTCGAACATCTGCCGCGTGGCGCAGCCGATGATGCCCATCATCGCGTCGGAGTGGCCGACGATGTACTTGGTGCCGGCGTGAATCGAGAGGTCGCAGCCATGGTCGAACGGCTTGAAGTAGAGCGGGGTCGCCCAGGTGTTGTCGATCATCACTGTGGCGCCATGCTGCTTGGCGACCGTGGCAATGGCGTCGACGTCCTGCACCTCGAAGGTCTGCGAGCCCGGCGCCTCGAGATAGACGACCTTGGTGTTGGGCTGGATCAGCTTCTCGATGTCCTTGCCGATCATCGGATCGAAGAACGTCGTTTCGACGCCGAAATTCTTGAGCGTGGTATTGGCGAAGCGCCGCGCCGGACCGTAGGCGTTGTCGGTCAGCAGCATGTGGTCGCCGGTTTTCAGGAAGCCCACGATCGCGCCGGTGACGGCGGCCAGGCCCGACTGTACCGCGATCGAGCGATGCGCGCCCTCGATGGCGGCGACGGCGTCCTCAAGGGCCTTCTGGGTCGGCGTGCCGTTGCGACCGTAGCCGAAGCCCTCGAATGGCACACGGTTCTCGAACTTCTCCATGGTCGGGGAGAGGATCGTCGAGGCGTGGTAGACCGGTGGATTGACGATGCCGAAATTGTTGGCGGGATCGCGGCCGGCCACGGCCAGAACGGTGTCGGGTCTGGTATAAGTTTTCTTTGAGGTCATGAACCTCAATATGGCACAGCCCTTACTTCGGCGGCCAGCGATAGACCTCGGGCCACAGTACGCGAGGGTCGCGCAATTCCTTGCTTTCGCTGCGCACCGGGCGAAACCCTGCCTTGCAGTAGGTGTCGAGCGCCCGGGGATGATCGAGCGTGTTGGTGTTGAGATCGATCCGGCTGACGCCTCGCGCAAAGATGCGCTCGATCGCGCGATCGAGCAGCCACGGGCCGATGCGCCGGCCGATATAGGGAAGGGTCAGGCCGAAGAAGACGAGTTCGTCGCCTCCCAACTCGAAATAGCCAACCAGCTCGCCGTCGTGACGGGCGGCGTGAAGCTCATGATCGGGCTGGTCGAGCAGCGCCTGCAGCGCCCTATCGGACAGCAGGCGGCGCTCATACCACAGCCAGGGACGGCCGACGCGATCGTAGAGCTCTCGATAGAGGCCCGCGGTAGGCGTCCGGACGTGCTCGATCGACACCTCGATGTCCGGCGCGCGGCCGCGTTGCGACCAGTCGGTGCGCACCATCTCGAGATGCGTGACCGTGATCGGCAGCCGCCCGTCGACGCGCGGCGGCGGCTGATGGGCGAAAAGCTCGAAGTCAGGTGTCGATGTCATCACCGTGCGGTGCCGCGGGTCCCTCAGGCGCCTGTGACGATCGGCGTATCGGCGCGGCCGCCCCATTCGGTCCAGGAGCCGTCGTAGACGGCTGTCTCCGGCGCACCCGTCAGGTAGAGGCCGAGGGCGACGACACAGGCCGTGACTCCCGAGCCGCAGCTTGCCGTCACCTTCTTCGACGGGTCGATACCCGAGGCGGCAATGCGGGCAGCGAGCTTGTCGGCGGGCAGCATCGTGCCGGTCTTGGGATCGAGCAGCTCATTGTAGGGAAGGTTGTAAGCGCCCGGCATGTGGCCGACACGCAGACCGGCGCGCGGCTCCGGGACTTCGCCCCGGAAGCGGTTGGCGGCGCGCGCATCGACGATCTGCTCGCGCTTGCTGTCGATCAGGCCGAACACGTCGTCGACCGAGCGCACAAGCGTGTTGTTCAGCCGCGCGGTGAAGTGCCGGTCGCGCGGCGGCGTCGGATCGTCGGTGACCGGCCGGCCCTCGCTCATCCACTTGGGAAGTCCGCCGTCCAGCACCGCGACGTCCTTGTGGCCCATCGTGCGGAACATCCACCACACACGGCAGGCACCGGTCATCGGCGTAGTGTCGTAGACCACGATCTTGCTGCCGTCGCCCAGCCCGAGCTTGCGCACGCGGGAGGAGAACTTTTCCGGCGTGGGCAGCATGTGGGGAAGGGGGCTCGACGTGTCGGCGATCTCGTCGATGTCGAAGAACACCGCGCCGGGGATGTGCTGGTTGACGTATTCGGTCTTGGGATCGCGCTTGGCCGCGGGCAGGTAGAACGAGCCGTCGACGACACGGACGTCCGGGGCGTCGAGCCGGGCGGCAAGCCAATCGGTCGAGACCAGGGCGTCAGGCCTTGCGTATTCCATTGGTAGTTCCCTTCATGAGGCGGACCTCGAGGTCCGCGCTTCGACGACTACGGCAGAGCGATGATGAACCGCCGATTCATCTTCCCCTTGTTCTCGATCTTGGTGCACTCGACGCGGCCGATCTCGGCGGTGCGCGCCACGTGCGTACCGCCGCACGCCTGCAGGTCGACACCTTCGATCGACAGCAGCCGCACGCGACCGGCACCCATCGGCGGGCGCACGCTCATGGTCTTGACAAGTTCGGGCCGAGACGTGAGTTCCTCGTCGGTCACCCACTGCGGCGTCACCGGGCGGTCGACGACGAGGATCTTGTTGATCTCCTCCGTCACCCATTCCTTGGTCGGAACGTCGCCCTCCAGGTTGAAGTCGAGCCGGCTCTTCTCGGCATTGACCTGGCCCCCTGTGACGTTGCCCTTGATCACCGCCGACATGACATGCAACGCAGTGTGCATGCGCATGTGGCGATAGCGGCGTTCCCAGTCGAGACCCATCTGCAGCCTGGTGCCGACTGCAGGCCGCGGCGCATCGGGCGCCAGCACGTGCAGCACGTCGCCGCCCTCGGCCTTGACCGAGTCGATGACCCGGGCCTCGCCGCCGTCCCAGCGGAGCACGCCGCTGTCGCCGGGCTGACCGCCGCCGGTCGGATAGAAGATGGTGCGGTCGAGCCGCACACCGGACTCCTCCACGGCGGTGACCGTGGCGTCAGCGTCCTTGAGATAGGCGTCCTGTCGGAAGAGTTCTTCGACCATGGCAGGGGATTTAGGGCCTGGGCCGCCATGGCTCAAGGCTTGATCTGGGGGGCGTTCGCGCAGCGACGCCCTCTCAGCCCCTTGCCAGCCGCGCCGCGACCTCTCGCGCCGCCGGCATCGACGGTGCGGCGCCGAGCTGCTCGACGGAGCACGACGCCGCCGCACTGGCATAGCGGGCGGCCTCGGCCAGCGTCGCGCCCTTGGCCATGCGGGCGGCAAGAGCACCCACGAAACAGTCACCGGCGCCGGTCGTGTCCACGACCTTGGCCTTGAATGCCGGAACGGCGGCAACGCCATCGGCCGTGACGACCACGGCGCCGGATGCGCCCAAAGTCGCCACCACGCTGCGGGCGCCCTTGGCGCGAACCTTCTGGCAAGCCGCCACGACCTGACGCAGGGCGCTTGTACCGCGCACGGCGGAGCGCGTGGCCTGTGCAAGCTCGATCTCGTTCAGGACGGCGACATCGACCTGTTTCAGCAGATTGTCCGGGAAGGCCAGGAAGGGCGCGAGGTTCAGCACCGTGCGCGCTCCGGCGGCGCGCGCTCGCCGCAGGACCGCCTGGGTCTCGGCAAGCGGTGTCTCGAATTGCGCCACCCAGACCTCGTCCGCGCGCGGCTCCTGGCGCACCATGTGCCGCGTGAAGTGAAGGTTGGCGCCCGAGGCGACCGTGATGGCGTTGTCCTTGGCCGCGACCTGGATGATCGCCACACCTGTCGCCGGCCCGTCGATCTCGCGTACGCCCGAGCTGTCGATATCGCTGTCGGCCAGGAAACCGCGCAGGCTGTTGGCGAAGGCGTCGTTGCCGACAGCACCGACCATCGCCGTCGGCACACCCAGCCGCGCGGCGGCGACCGCCTGATTGAGGCCCTTGCCGCCGGGCAGGAACGACACCGTGGCACCCAGAAGGGTCTCTCCGGTCGCGGGCCGTCGCGCGCTCTGCACGACGACGTCCATGTTCAAGCTGCCGCAGACGACGACGCGACTCATGTAACCAATGCCCTGGTGGAAAATCTTGCATCGCGCCATGCCTCGCTCGCCAGCACCTCGCGTATTGCGGAGACAGCGTCTGCGACGTCACGATAGCTGAGATAGAGCGGCGCGAAGCCGAAGCGCATGATGTCGGGCGCGCGGAAGTCGCCGATGACGCCGCGATCGATCAGCGCCTGAATTACGGGGTAGGCCTGCTCGTGCGCGATCGCGACCTGGCTGCCGCGGCCGTCGCTGCGCGGCGTAATGATATGGGCATCGAAATCCCGGCAGACCGGCTCGACGAGTTCCATGAAGAAGCTCGTCAAGGCGAGGCTCTTGGCGCGGATTGCCGCGACATCGACGCCTTCCAGCGCATCGAGCGCAGCCTTCAGGGCGCGCAGTGACAGGATGGGCTGAGTACCGCAAAGCAGACGGCGGATGCCGGCGGCCGGACGATAGCCGCTCTCCATGGCGAAGGGTGCTGCGTGCGCCCACCAGCCGGAGAGTGGCTGCGCGAGGCCCTCGTGGTGACGCCGGTTGGCGAAGATGAATGCCGGGGCGCCGGGACCTCCGTTCAGGTACTTGTAGGTGCAACCGATCGCGAGATCGACGTCGAGGGCATCGACCTCGATCGAAACGACGCCGACGCTGTGGCAGAGATCCCAGACGACGAGGGCGCCGGCGCGATGCGCACGGCGCGTCAACGTCGCCATGTCGCGCAGCGCGCCGGTGCGATAGTCGACATGGTTGATCAGCACGACGGCGGTCCGCTCGTCGATCATGTCGGCGAGGGTTGTGCTGTCGGCTGAAAGACGAAGCTCGGCGCCGGGGCGCGATGCGGCGACGCCCTCGGCGATGTAGAGGTCGGAGGGGAAGCTGTCGCGTTCGGCCAGGATGACTTGGCGGTTCGGGCGCAAGGCGAGGGCGGCGTGCAGGGCCTTGAAGACATTGATCGAGGTCGAATCGGTCACGACCGTCTGGCCGGCCTGGGCGCCGATCAGCCGTCCGACGCGATCGCCCAGCGTGTCGGTGAGCGACCACCACCCCGCGTCGTTCCAACTGCGGACAAGACCTTCGCCCCATTCGTGCCGCGCCGTCTGCTCGAGCTCGGCAAACGCGGCCTTGGGCGGCGGCCCCAGGGAATTGCCGTCGAGGTAGATCACGCCGGGAGGCAGCTCGAACAGCTCGCGCTTGCCGGCGAGCGGATCGGCGAGATCGAGCGCTACAGCCTTGCTCGCGCCGGCCGACATCGCCGCCTACTTCATCCAAGGGGGCAGCGGCAGGTTCTTCTCGCGCAGGAAGGCGGGGTTGAAGAGCTTGGACTGATAGCGCTGGCCGCCGTCGGCCAGGATGGTGACGACCGTCTTGCCAGGACCGAGATCGCGCGCGAGCCGCATGGCGCCGATGATGTTGATCGCGGTCGAGCCGCCCAGCACCAGACCTTCGTGCTCGATGAGGTCGTAAAGGACGGGAAACGCTTCCTCGTCAGTGATCTGGTAGGCCATGTCGAGCGGTGTGCCGTCGAGGTTGGCGGTGACCCGGCCCTGGCCGATGCCTTCTGTGATCGAGTTGCCTTCGGCCTTGAGCTCGCCCTTGGTGTGCCAGTTGTAGAGCGCCGAGCCCATCGGATCGCTGAGTGCGATCTTGACGTTGCGATTGCGCTCCTTCAGCGCCCGCGCAACGCCGCCCAGCGTGCCGCCGCTGCCGACCGAGCAGGTGAAGCCGTCGACCTTGCCGTCGGTCTGGTTCCAGATCTCGGGACCGGTGGTGCGATAGTGGCCGTCGCGGTTGGCGACATTGTCGAACTGGTTTGCCCAGATCGCGCCGTTGGGTTCGGTCTTGGCCATCTCCTCAGCCAGCGTACCGGAATAGCGCACGTAGTTGCCGGGGTTGGCGTAGGGCAGGGCGGGCACCAGGCGCAGGTCGGCGCCGCACAGGCGCAGCATATCCTTCTTCTCCTGGCTCTGCGTCTCGGGCATCACGATCACCGAGCGATAGCCGCGCGCATTGGCGACCAGGGCGATGCCGATGCCGGTGTTGCCCGCGGTGCCCTCGACGATCACGCCGCCCGGCCTGAGCTTCCCCTTCTTCTCAGCGTCCTCGATGATGGCCAGCGCCGCGCGATCCTTGACCGATCCGCCGGGATTGAGGAACTCCGCCTTGCCGTAGATGTTGCAGCCTGTCGCTTCGGACGCCGCGACCAGCTTGATCAGCGGCGTATTGCCGATGCTGTCGATGAAACCAGACCGGACGTCCATGGCATGCTCGCTCTTCTGACCCTGCGCTTCCCTGCCTGACCGTATCGCGACCCTTACGTCAACGCCAGCGCGCGCGTACCTCGCTGCGATGCAGGGCCAGCCACTGCAGGGCGATTACGGTGATGGCGTTGTCGATCTCGCCATGCTCCAGCATGGTGCGCACTTCCGCGAATGGCAGGACCTTCGCCAGGATGTTCTCGCCTTCGGACTCCAGACCGAATACGCCACCGGCATTGGTCGCATCGATGTGGCCGACAAGGATGGTGCAGCATTCAGAGCAGGCGCCAGGACTGAGGATGACGTCGTGGATGGGAATCGTTTCTCGGATCTCGAGCGAGGCTTCCTCGATTGCCTCGCGGCGCGCGACCTCTTCCGCCGACTCGCCTTCCTCGATGATGCCGGCGACGATCTCCCAGGTGAAAGGGTGCCGGCGGGCGACATAGGAGCCGGCGCGGAACTGGCGAATCAGCACGACCTCGTCGCGCCGCGGATCGTACGGCAGAACCGCGGCGGCCGTGCCACGCTCGAATACCTCGCGCTTCAGAATGGGACTTTGGCCGCCTTGGTAGAGGCCGTGGCGGAACTGATAGCGGCTGATGCGGAACCGCCCCTGGTAGGCTACGACATGGTCGACCAGCTCGGCCGTTTCATTTGGCAGGGCGCGTGGCGGCATCAGGGCTCCGAATGCAAAAAAGGCCGCCCTCAGCAACGAGAGCGGCCCAGAATTGGCTCCGGGGGCCGGATTCGAACCGGCGACCGATCGGTTAACAGCCGATTGCTCTACCGCTGAGCTACCCCGGATCAAGGTCCTCACGTCCATGCAATACGCCGGACGGGAAGGCGCGGTGTTTTGACAGAGCGTCCGCTGCCATGCAAGGCGCGAATCGTGGAGGCCTGGGCCGGAATCGAACCGGCATACGCGGATTTGCAGTCCGCTGCATCACCACTCTGCCACCAGGCCGCACGAGGAGCGGCGGCTGCTATACCCATGCCGTGCACCAAGGGCAAGCCGCCGCGACGCAGCGCCCTTTGACGCTATTGTGTGCCACCGCCTATAAAAACCCGCCAATTCTAGAGGGCAGGGGATGACCGACTTCACGCTCGCGCGCCGGAACATGGTGGATGGCCAACTCCGGCCCAATCGTGTGACCAACAGCCAGCTTCTGGCCGTGATCGGGGCGCTGCCGCGTGAAAAGTTCCTGCCCGACGGACTTCGCGCGGTGGCCTATTCCGACGAGGACGTGCCGCTTGGCGGCGGCCGCTTCCTGATGGAGCCGATGGTACTGGCGAGACTTATCCAGACCCTGCAGCCGCGTGAGACCGACCGTGCGCTGGTGGTGGCATCGGGCCGCGGCTATGGCGCCGCCCTATTAGCACGGCTCGTGAAGTCCGTCGTCGCGGTCGAATTCGACGCCTCCCTAGCGGCTGCCGCGGAGCGCACGGCAAAGGAACTGGGCCTCGCCGGCATCGAGCAGAAGGTTGGACCGCTGGAGGCGGGCGCTGCCGCCGCGGCGCCCTACGACGTCATTTTGATCGAAGGCGCCGTGCGCGAGGTGCCGTCGGCGATCCTCGACCAGCTCGGCGATGGCGGCCGGATGGCGACCATCGTCGCCGGCCTGCCGGGCGCGCTTGGCAGCGCACAACTCTTCGTCAAGGAGGGCGGGGTGGCCTCCGGACGCCCGCTGTTCGACGCCGGCACGCCCCCTTTGCCCGGTTTCGCACCGCCGCCGCGCTTCACTTTCTGATGTGCCTTCGGTCGGTTCTAGGACTAGGAAATCGAAACTGACCAATGTTAGGCTACAGCCATATATGAGGGTTCTCGAATGCGTATCCGGCCCAACTTGAGGCTCGCGCGCGCAACAGCAGTGTGCGCCCTGGTGGCCGGCTTGGGGGCCGCTTCCAACGCCTGGTCGCAGAGCCTGATCGAGGCGCTGTCGACCACGTACAACAGCAATCCCGACCTGCTGGCCGGTCGCGCGCTGTTGCGCCAGACCGACGAATTGCTGGCCCAGGCGGTAGCCAACTGGCGGCCCAGGGTCACGCTGTCGGTCGAGTACAACAAGATCGAGCAGGACCAGTATCCGATCAGGTCGACGCCGTCTTTCTTCTTCCTGAACGGCCGGTTTGCGACCTTGACGGTGAACCAGCCGCTCTTCCGCGGGGGCAAGACCGTCTCGGAGACCAAGGCCGCGCAGGCCAACATCCAGGCACAGCGAGCCGCGCTCTCCGACACCGAGCAGAGCGTGCTGCTGGCGGCCGTCACGTCCTACGCCGACTTGGTCCAGAACATCGCCATCGCCGATGCCCGCCGCAACAACGTGCGGGTGCTGATCCAGCAGTTGGACGCTACGCGCGAACGCTTCCGCGTCGGCGAATTGACGATCACCGACGTCTCGCAGGCCGAGGCGCGCCTGGAAGGTGCACGAGCCGACCTGGTACAGGCCGAGGCGCAGGTACGCATCGCCGAGGCAGCGTTCCAGCGCGCGATCGGCCAGAAGCCGGGCCGGCTGGGCGAGATGCCCCTGATCGGCGGCCTGCCGGTGAGCGAGGAGGAGGCGATCTCGCTCGCCATGGACATGGGGCCGCGCGCCGTAACGGCCCAGTACCGCATCTCGGCCGCCTCCTACGGCGTGAACACCGCGGTCGGCGACCTGCTGCCCCAGGTCAATCTGGTCGGCGTCGTCCAGCAGCAGTTCGACCTGCAGGTTCCGAACGACCGCTACTACACCTATGGCGTGCGCCTGCAGGCGACGGTGCCGATCTACCAGAACGGCACCGAGTGGTCGCGCATCCGCCAGGCCAAGGAACTGGTGGCGCAGCGCCGCAACGAACTCGACAGCGCGCGCCGCACGCAGGCCGAGAATGTCATTCGCGCCTGGCGGCAGCTCGACTCGTCGCGCTCACGCGTCACCTCGTTCGAGGCGCAGGTGCGCGCCAACGAAGTGGCGCTGAACGGTGTGCGCCAGGAAGCGTTGGTCGGCTCGCGCACAACTCTCGATGTGTTGAACGCGGAGCAAGAGTTGCTCAACGCGCAGGTCAACCTGGTGCAGGCGCGGCGTGACACGCAGGTCGCCTACTACGGCGTGTTGGCCGGCATCGGACGGCTCACGGCACGCAGCATGGCTTTGCCGGTCGAGTATTACGACGAAGAGCGCTATTATAACGAGGTGGGCTCCCGCTGGATCGGCTGGGGGACGGCCGGCGAGACGCAGGGCCCGCCGCCGGCGCCAGCCCCGACGACCACGACCAGCGGTGGCTTCGGGAGAAGGTGATGGCAGACTCCAAGGGCGCCAACGACCCCTCGATGGAAGACATCCTGGCATCCATCCGGAAGATCATTTCAGACGACGAGGCACGCGCTCAGGTCAGCAATCGGCATTCCCCTGTTCAGCCGGGCGGTCGGCCTCCGGTGGTCGAGCCTGCGATCCATGGGGCCGGCCGTGACGACGTGCTGCTGCTAACCGATCTCATCGAGGAACCCATGTCGGGCGGCGAACCGCCGGCGATTCCCTTGCCGCGCGTCGATCCGGTGCGCGCCAGCGAGATGCCGCAGCCCTCGATCGGGCCAGCCAGGCCCGCCGATGCGTCGCTGGTGGGGGGTGGCGTCGCCGGCAGCACGGCCTCGTCCTTTGCCCGCCTCAACCAGGCCGTTCAGGAGAGCGTGTCGCTGCCGGCTGCCGCCGATCCCGGGCCGGCACTCGCCAGCGGCAAGACGGTGGAGGAACTGGTCAAGGAAACGCTGCGGCCGATGCTCAAGGAATGGCTCGACCAGAACCTGCCGCAGCTCGTGGAACGCTATGTCGAACGGGAGATCGTCCGGCTCACCCGCCGCTAACCCCAGCCGCCCTCCGGGCTCGGGACGTAACGCAAGCATTACCTATGGTCGGTGCCGACCAGCTCAACTACCGCGCAGCTGATCGACATTCGCCTGCGTTGCCACGATGCGCCCCATCAAATTGAGGCGCCGGATAACCAGACTGGTATTTCGCGGCTCCGCGTTCACCTTGGCCGATAGATTATTGAGATCATTCCGCAACTGCAGCAGGCCGGCCTCGAGCTCGGCGAGCTTCCTACTGTCTTTGGTCACTGGTAGTCCTCACAACCGTTGAAAAAAGATACCACGGCAGGGGGTGAGCATGACGGGCGCTGAGCTCTGGCGATACGATTGATACAAAATACAGCCACGGCATGCCGCCCCGTACGCTCGGGGCGCGACTATCGGGGGCGCTGGCGCTGTTTCTCGAAGTAGTAGCCGTACGACAGCCATTCCGCCCGGTGATCCTCGCAACGAAGCAGGTGCATGCCGGACGCCGACGCGATTTCTTCGACCCGACGACGGGGCACGCCATGCATTTCAAACGGCGGAGCGGAGGCGTAGTCAGGTTCGATGTTGGTCACGAGTGCAGGCGGCAAGTTCGTTCCGAATTCTTCGCGCGGAGCCGGTTCGACTGTGATTGAAACCGAATCGGTGTCACTACCTTCGTCGGCAAACCACCGCACCCCCTCCTGAACAATATCGACTTCCAGCCGGTAGATTCCGGCGCGCGGAGGGGTGGTAATCATGAGGGTGATCTCGGTTGAATCGCCCCTCTTCAGTTTCGGTATCGGGGCGCGCCCGTCGTCGAAAGCCACGACGCCGCCATCGGGATTGCGCCAGTGATTGCCAACACGCAGCGGCACTTTCCAGTCCGCAGCGCCGACATTTCGGACCTGCACGGTGAGAACGCAGGCTGAACTCACGGCGACCCTTTCCGGCGCAGACCGAACGAGGAGTTCTGCTCGACAATCACCCGCCGCCAGCATTCCCGCATCTTCGGCCGCAATCAGATGCGACGGGACATGCAGGAAGACAATGCCGCCCGGCCGCGCGGCACGAAAGAGTTCGCCGATGTAACGTTCGGCAAGTGCCGGCCTCATATGCTGAAGCGTGATGTGACTACAGACGACATCGGCGCAAGCGTCGGGCAAGCAGTGAAGATCATCGCGTTGGTTCAGAATGAAAGACAGGCCCGGCCGATCGCGGTTGAGTTCTCTGGCGATCTTGATCATCGTCTCTGAAACGTCGATACCAATCACGTTGCTGAACCGGTACGACAGCGCACGACTGAGGCGACCGACGCCGCAACCGAAGTCGATGGCCGTTCCATAGTCAAGTCGCGCCCCACCTTCTACTGCGCGGCGCAGCATCGTCTCGACGAATTCTTCGCCCGTTGCGAGGAAGGCACCGACATCCCACTTGCGCCCGCGCTTGTCGGGTTCACTAAGCACGGCCCAAAGGGGATCGCTGCGCGCCAGGGCTTCCCAGGTTTGGGCGACGGAACGCCATTCATCGCCAGATTCGACGGGCTGACTGTGTCGGTCGAGGGGACGACTGCGCCAACGGCGGAAAAAATCCGATATTCGCATGACTACTTTCTTCGCGTGCCTGCCGGCCGATGCCTCAGCGCTGGGGTCGAGGCAGAAGTCGAGAAGGAGAACGCGCGACCGGCCGTCCGGCTTTGCCTTTCAGTTTCACCGCTGTCCAATCGCGAAATGCGCGCACGATGCGGGCAATATCCGCCGGCTGCGGTGCTGTCACGTGCCCTTGCCGCGACGGACGCGGAGTCGGATGCCGACGACATCGGACGAGCTTCTCAGACCTCCCACTCGGGCTCGAGCGTGCGAATCGCACTGTCGGCCAGTTCCATCGGTGGTCCCTTTTTCTATCATTTGGGTAACCTTTTTGGTAACCCATTACGCTGACTGTCGGTGGACGTCCGCGGACGACACCGTGTGATAAGGCTCGGAAATGCTCGACAAGACCTACGACCCCAAGGAGATCGAAGCCCGGCTGTACCCCGAGTGGGAGCAGGGCGGCGCCTTTCGCGCACACCCGGAATCGCCGGCGGCGCCTTATTGCATCGTCATTCCGCCGCCCAACGTCACGGGCAGTCTGCACATGGGCCACGCGCTCGACAACACCCTGCAGGACGTTCTGATTCGCTGGCGGCGCATGAAGGGTGACGACGTCCTGTGGCAGCCCGGCACCGACCATGCCGGCATTGCGACCCAGATGGTGGTGGTGCGCAATCTCGAGCAGGAGGGCATGGGGCTCGCGGTTGAGGGGTTGGAGAGCCGCAACGACGCCAACAGGAAGCTGCTCTCCCGCGAGGAGTTCCTGGCCAAGGTATGGGAGTGGAAGGCCTACTCGGGCGGAACCATCACCAGCCAGCTGCGCCGGTTGGGGGCCTCGTGCGACTGGAGCCGCGAGCGCTTCACAATGGACGAGGGCCTGTCGGCCGCCGTGCTTAAGGTGTTCGTCGATCTCTACAAGGCAGGGCTGATCTACAAGGACAACCGGCTGGTCAACTGGGATCCCAAGATGCTGACGGCGATCTCCGACCTGGAAGTCGAATCGCGCGAGGTGAAGGGCCATCTCTGGTACTTCAAGTATCCGATCGACGGCAGCGACGAGCACATCACCGTGGCCACGACGCGACCCGAGACCATGCTGGGCGACACCGGCGTCGCGGTGCATCCCGATGATCCCACGTGGAAGCACCTGATCGGCAGGCACGCCATCCTGCCATTGGTCGGCCGGCGCATCCTGATCGTGGCCGACGAGTATTCCGACCCGGAGAAAGGTTCGGGCGCGGTCAAGATCACCCCGGCGCACGACTTCAACGACTTCGAAGTCGGCCGCCGCCACAAGCTCGAGGCAATCAGCATCTTCGACAAGTTCGCGCGGCTCAATGACAAGGCGCCGGAAGCCTACCGCGGCATGGACCGCTTCGATGCGCGCAAGAAGATCGTGGCCGACATGGAGGCGCTGGGCCTGGTCGAGAAGATCGAGCCGCACACCCACACGGTGCCCTACGGCGATCGCGGCGGCGTTCCGGTCGAGCCCTTCCTGAGCGAGCAGTGGTATGCCGACGCCAAGACGCTGGCGCAGCAACCGATCAAGGCCGCCCGCGACGGCCGCGTGACCTTCGTGCCCGAGCGTGGCCGCGAGGAGTTCTTCCGCTGGATGGAGAACATCCAGCCGTGGAGCATCTCGCGCCAACTGTGGTGGGGCCATCAGATTCCGGCCTGGTACGGCCCGGACAAGAAGATCTTCGTGGCGATGTCAGAGGCCGAGGCCAAGGTCGAGGCGCGCGCGCACTACGGCAAGGACGTCGCGCTCGAGCGCGATCCCGACGTGCTCGATACCTGGTTCAGCTCGGCGCTGTGGCCGTTCTCGACCTTGGGCTGGCCCGACGAGACGAAGGCACTCGAGAAGTACTACCCGACCAACGTGCTGGTGACCGGCTGGGACATCCTGTTCTTCTGGGTCGCCCGCATGATGATGATGGGCATGTATTTCATGAAGGACGTGCCCTTCCGAACCGTCTACCTGCACGGGCTCGTGACGGACGAGAAGGGCCAGAAGATGTCCAAGTCCAAGGGCAACGCCATGGATCCCTTGGAGCTAATCGACAAGTACGGCGCCGATGCGTTGCGCTTCACCATGACGTCGCTGGCCGCCAACAATGCCGGCCGGCTCCGCCTGGCGCCGGCGCGCGTCGAGGGCTCGCGCAACTTTGCCACCAAGTTCTGGAACGCGACGCGCTTTGCCGAGATGAATGGCGCGGCGCTGCCCAGGAATTTCGATCCGGCGACGGTCACGCTCACCATCAACAAGTGGGTGCTGGGCGAGCTCGCACGTGCCAACGTCGCGATCGACGACGCAATTGCCGGATTCCGGCTGAACGAGGCGGCAAGCGCGCTCTACGAGTTCATCTGGGGCATCGTCTGCGACTGGTACGTCGAGCTCTCCAAGCCCGTCCTGCAGGGCGAGGACGGGCCGGCGAAAGAAGAGACTCGCGCCGTCACCGGCTTCGTGATCCGTGAAACGGCCAAGCTCCTGCATCCCGTGATGCCTTTCATCACCGAGGAATTGTGGGACAAGCTCGGCCATCGCGCCGAGCACGGCTTGCTGATCGTCCAGCCCTGGCCGCAGCCTTCACCAACCGATCCGGCTGCCGACGCCGAGATCGGTTGGCTGGTGATGCTGATTTCCGACATCCGTTCGGCGCGCTCGGAGCTGAACGTGCCGGCCGGCGCCAAGCTGAAACTCCTCGTCGTCGGCGCCAACGACACCACCAGGCAGCGCATCGAGACACATCGCGCCGCGATCGAGCGGTTGGCGCGCATCGAGGGCATCGAGGCCGCGATGGCCGCGCCCAAGGCGGCGCTGCAGCTCGTGGTCGGCGAGGCGACGTATGCGCTCCCGGTCGGCGAGGTCATCGACCTCAAGGCCGAGAGCGCGCGTCTGCAGAAGGAGATCAAGAAGCTGGGCGACGAGGTCGGCAAGATCGACGCCAAGCTCGGCAACGCCGCCTTCGTCTCGCGCGCGCCCGAAGAGGTCGTCGAGGAGCAGCGCGAGCGCCGCCAGGCGGCCGAGCAGACCCGCGCGCGCTTGAGCACGGCGCTGGAACGCCTGGGGGTCTGAGCAAGGTCGATCGAGCCTTCGGGCGCGCCATAGGTCATTGCAGATGACCAATTTCCGCGTCATCCCGAGCGAAGCCGTCCGAAGGACGGTACAGTCGAAGGACCTTTTCTTGGTAACGCATCGACAAGAAGAGGTCCCTTCGCCGGTCGGGATGACAGGGGGGCGATCGCTCCGGTAGAACTCGCTCGCCGGGCCGTCAGCGCAGCGGCTTGGTCCACCAGTTCGAGGCGATGGTGAGGTCCGACCGGCGCAGCATCTCGGTCTTGGCGAGATCGCGATCGGCCGAGACGACGACGACTTGCACGCCGCCATGCTCGTGGATCAGGGTAGTGGCATGGGACAGCAGCGCCTCGCCGATGCTGAGCCAGAGGTGCGGCTCGGCGACGCTGAAGTCGTCGATCAGCCAGGTGTCGCCGCCCGGATCGAAAACCGGCGGGTTGGGGGTTTTGCGCGCGACTAGGAACCCTTGGTGCCGGCTGCCCTCGACGGCGACCAGGAACAACGTGTCGGGGTCGGTCAGCAGCCTCGCGAACAACGCCTCCGTTGCCGCGGCAGAATGCGCTGACTTGTGCCAGAAAGTCGGTTGAAATTTCTGGAACTGCCGGCGGCTGCGCTCCACCAGCTCGACGGCTGCCTTTATGTCCGTGGTCTCGGCCTTACGGACATCCACGGGCAGCCACCGCCGCTATGACGCCTTGCGCAAGTCCGGCACATAGGGCCGGCTGGCGAAATGTTCCTGGTTGTCGCCGCGCGCGAAGCGCAGGCCGGCACGGCGCAGCGCGTCATCGTCCACAGCGTCGAGCGGCACGAAAAAGCGATCGTCGGTTTTGATAAAGGTGTCGTTGTCGACGCGATTGTAGCAGATCAGGAGGGTCCAGCGCCGATCCGACGAGCGGTTGGCGTCGGAGCGGTGGATGGCGTTGCAATGGAAAATCAGGGCATCGCCCTTGTCGAGCTCGCAATACTCGATCGGGCATTTCTCCAGGATGTGAGGCATGCGCTTGGGATCGACCTCGTTCTGGGTCGGCGACAGCGGCGTATGGTCGATGCGACCGAGCCGGTGCGAGCCAGTAGCGATCTGCAGGCAGCCGTTTTCGCGTGTCGTCTTGTCGAGCGCGATCATCACCGAGAGGAGATCGGGCCTGAGGCATCCGTTGTAATACCAGTAGCCGTAGTCCTGGTGCCATTCCCAGGCGCCGCCGACCTCCGGTTCCTTGGCCGTGAGCTTGGACTGGTAGTGATAGACCGGCCCACCCAGCAGCGCCGCCGATGCGTCGACCATGCGACGGCAGCGCGCCGCCAGCCCATAGACGCTGTCGCCGGCACGGTTCCAGAGAGCAATGCGCGTCGAGCGTCCCTCGCCATCGCGCCGGTCGAGGATATTCTCGCGCACCGCCGGATCTTCCTCCATGGCGCGCGTCAGCAGGTCGATCTCGTCAGGCGCGAACAGGCCGCGCACATAGGTGAAGCCCTTGTCGTCGAACTCCGCCGTCTGTGCGACAGTCAGGATGCTGGGCATGGTTTCCTCGGACCCTAGATCGGGCGGAAGACGTTGCGGCCGCCCCGTTCGTTCACGGCCACTCTACGCCCAAGCTGCTCGTTCGTCAGCATGTCGGCTAGCAGGCCAGGATCGTCATCCCCGACGGCGATGAAGCGCTCGGCCGAAGCATCGAGCCGGCCGATGATGTAGGCCTTCTCCGGCGCTGCCTTGCCATAGGTGATGCAGTAGGTCTCGATCGTGCCGCTCCCACCGGGCCTCGTCTCGACGCGCCGCCTGGGCGCGGCGTCGAGCTCGGCCTGCAGCTTCTTGGGATCGTCACGCCGCCACGGGCCTTTCGTCGGCTCGGTCGAGTAGAGGCCTGCCGAGTGCTTGGTGAGATAGTTTCCGTTGGCCGTCACCATGCCGAACGAGCCTGGCGCCTTGCGCACCACGTTCATCATCTCGGCGATCGAGTGGGTGACGTAGTTGTTGCCCGGGCCGCCGAAGAAGGGCAGGCCGCCGGTGACACTGATCGGCCGCGGATCGTCGTCCGCAATGCCGATTTCCTTCATCGCCACCTCGACCGCCGAAGGGAAGCAGCTGTAGAGGTCGAAGGCCGCGACGTCGGCCGCCGTCTTCCCCGCCATGTCGAAGGCGACGCGCGCACAGCCCCGGATCGCCGGCGACGCATCGAGCCGCTCGCGTTCCGACACGACCCAGGTGTCGGTGCCGTCGGCACAGCCATGCAGGAACACCCAGCGTTCCTGGGGAATGCCCCATTCGCGCGCCTTCTCGACCGAGGTCATCACTACGGCGGCAGCCTGGTCGATGATGGCGTTGGCATTCATCAGCCTGGGATAAGGGAAGCAGATCCAGCGATTGTCGTCGGAGATGGTCGCCAGCCGCTCGGCGCTATAGCCATCGCGGCGAGTCGCCAGCGGATTGTCTTGCGCGACTGCCGCGAGGCGGGCAAACAAACGGCCCATCGCCGTCATGTGGCTCGCGACGTCGCGCTTCAACCCGCCACGGATTGCGTTCTCGAGCAGGGGATAGAAATGGATGGCGGCGCGAAGATCGTGCCGCGCCTCCTCGTCGGAAAAGCCGAAGCGCTTGTCGCCGATGCGCGTCGGCTCGCCACCTGGATCCTCGTTATGGTCGATCTTCAGCCCGGCTTTGCGCGCGTTCTGGGTCGAGCGCAGCAACTCGGCACCGCAGATCAGCACCAGCTGTGTCTCACCGCGCGCGATCTCCTCGGCGAAGCGGTTGACAAGGTACTGGGGCGTGTTGCCGCCCTGGTGGGTGTAGATCAGCTGGCGCGGCGTGGCATGCAGGCGGTCGGCGACGCCCTTCGGTGGGTTGCTGCAGCGGCCGAACGGGGAGGCGAAACGCGGACTGACGTCGGGAAAGAATTCCAGAACCGCCACCGCGTCGATGTTGCTGCCGAGTGCTTCCGGGCCAATCGATGCCGCGGTATTGCCGAGGGCCAGCCGCGCCGCCTCGGCGGCGAAGGCCACGTTCGAGCGTTCGCTCGACGGCGGGCTGGTCATGTCGGTGATCTGGCCGCAGCCGACCAGGATGGGCGTCCGTGGGTCGATCATTTCGTGACGGCCTTGATCTCGGCGTCGCTCAGTCCGGCTTCCGACAGCACGCTCTTCGTGTGCTCGCCGAGGTCGGCGACCTTCGGTCCGCTCTGCACCGGCGAGCCGGAGAAGCGGAACGGCGGCGCCGGCGACTTATAGCCGCCGGCACTGTCCTCGATGGTGCAGAGCGAGCCGCGATGCTCGACCTGCGGGTCTTTCAGCGCTTCGGTGACGGTGAGATAGGGCGAGCAGGGCACGCCATGCTTCTCCAGAGCGGCCACGCACTCCTTGACCGTGAGCGTCCGCGACCATGCCTCGAACTCGTCGACGAACTGGTCCCAGTTCATGCGCCGGTCGGCGTATTTCTCGAAGCGCGGATCGGTCAGCCAGTCGCGCCGCCCGGCAGCCGTCGCCATGTCCTGAAAAGTGCGCTCGCTCGCCGTCGCCAGCATGACGAAGCCGTCCTTGGCTTCGACCGGCCCGTACATCGGCCGCGACGGCATCTCGAAGTCGAACTGGGCGCGGTTGACCTCGCCCAGAAGCATGCCGACCAGGGCCTCGAACATCGACACATCGACCATCTGGCCCTTGCCCGTGACGTGGCGATGGTGCAACGCGGCCAGGATGCCGCCCAGCGCATAGGCGCCGCTGGCATAGTCGGCGACGAAGATGCCGCAATTGTCCGGGCGGTGGCGGCCCTGCTGGTAGAAGAGATGCGCCATGTCGTAGCCGGTCGAGGCGTGGATGACCGGCGCATAGGCCGGCCGCCCGGCTGCGGGCCCTGTCTGGCCGTAGCCCGAGATGGCGCCATAGATGATCTTCGGGTTGACCTTGGCGAGCTCGGGATAGTCGAGGCCCAACCGCTTCATGACGCCCGGCCGATAATTCTCGACCACTATGTCGACCGTTTTCACCAGCGCCTTCACCGCCGCAATCGCCTCGGGCTTCTTGAGGTCGAGCACGATGCAGCGCTTGCCGGCGTTGAGCTGCCCGAACATGGTGCCGGCACCGTCGCGCTGCACCGGCCGACTGCGCATCAGGTCGCCCTCGGGCGATTCGATCTTGATCACGTCGGCGCCCATGTCGGCCAGCAGGCGCGTGCAATGGGGCCCGGCGATGGTGGTCGAGAAGTCGAGCACGCGCACGCCGTGAAGCGGTCTGTTGTCTGCTTCGGTCATTTCAATCACCGGCCAATGAGGATGAGGACGACGCCTCCGATCACCAGGATGCTGCCCAGCCACTCGCCGGCCGATGGCCGCTCCTTGAGCACCAGATGCGAGGCGATGAAGGTGAAGACGAGCTCGATCTGGCCGACTGCCCGTACCAGCGCCGCGTTCTCCAGCGTCATGGCGAGGGCCCAGCCGGCCGAGCCCAGCACGCTGAAGATGCCGACCCAGATCGACGACCGCCAGTTGACCCAGACCTTGCCGAGCTGCGGGCGGTCGCGGCGCGCGAGGTAAAGGCCCATCAATACGACCTGAATGGTGTTCATGCAGGCCAGCACCGTGATCCCGCGCACCCAGAAGTCGCCGTCGGGAATGAGCTTTGAGGCTTCGCGGATGGTCCCGGCAGCGACGGCGAAGATCATCCCGGACAGGATGCCATAGAGCGCCCCTTTGTGGGTGAGGTCGGCCAGCACGTTGCGGACATTCGCAAACGAGCCGCGTACGCTCAGGATCGCCACACCGCCGAGGCAGACCAGGATTCCCATCCATGACAGCAGGTGCAGCGGCTCGTGGGCGATGAAGGTGGCGAACAGGGCAACGAACACCGTCTCAGTCTTGGAATAGACCGTGCCGACCGCGTAGTTGCGCAGCGAGAACGCATGGATCATGAGCGACGTCGCCACGATCTGCGCGACGCCCGCGATGGTGACGAGGCCCAGGAAGGCCAGGGTGATGGTCGGCAACTGCCGGCCGGTGCCGAACACCAGGAATGCCAGCGCCGCCAGGGCCAGGGGTGCGCCGTAAAGGTAACGGACGAAGTTGGCGCCATCGACGCTCAGCACCCCACGAATCTTCTGCTGCATCGTCGTGCGGATGTTCTGACACAGCGCAGCGAAGATGGTGATCGGTATCCAGAGCGGCACGGTTCCTCCCGGTTGCCAGTCTAGGGAATTGGCCGGGGAAATGGCCAAGGAATTGGTGGGTGTGCGACCGTGGTGTCAATTCCGCGGGTCGAGAGCGACGGCCATCAGAACTTCGTCATAGTAGCGGCCGCTCTGCTTCAGGGCGCGGATTTCATGTCCGTACGGGACGAACCCGCAACTGCGATAGAGCCGCCGTGCCGTCTCGTTTTCGGCGACGACGGTCAATTGAACCAGCTCGACGTGTTTACGGGCGTGATCGAGAACCGCTTCGACCAGAGGTCTGGCAACGCCGGTACCACGCGCGCTGGCACGAACGTACATGCCCCACAGAAAGCCCTTGTGAGCCCGCTTCGGCCCGGCCTGGGTGCGGTAGCCGGCCATGCCGAGAAGGTCGGTCTCGCGGAAGGCGCCGAACACGTCCGCCTGCGCCAGAACCTCTTCGAACTGCTCCAGCGACTGCGAGCGCTCATGCTCGAACGTGCTGCCGAAAGCCTCCGGTGCCTGCTGAAGCGCCTCCAGCCGGATCTCTCGGTACAGGCCGGCGTCGGCCGGCATCAGGCGGCGAATCTGCACTTGGGAACGATCTGTCATCTTGCGTCGCAGCCTTACGTGCTCGGTCCGAAGCCTATGAATCGGTTCCGACCCTGAGTAAAGTCCGAGCCGTTTTCACAACATATGCTGTGGCGACGAGGGGAGGGAACGACAGATGTCGCGGAAAGCGATAGGACGGCGAGACGTCGTCACGGCAGCACTCGCGTCACCTTTCCTGTCGTCGGCGGGCTGGGCGCAGGGCGCCTGGCCGACCAAGCCCATCCGCATCGTCGTCCCGTTCAATCCCGGTGGCGCGATCGACGCCTTGGTGCGCGTCATCGCCGACGGGTTGACGGCCAAGCTTGGCCAGCAGGTGCTGGTTGATCCGAAGCCCGGCGCCAACACCATCGTGGGCTCGGAGATCGTCGCCAAGGCGCCGCCCGACGGCTACACCTTCCTCATCACCACCAATTCCACGCACACCAACAATCCGTCCCTCTACGCCAAGCTGCCGTTCGATCCGGCCAAGGACCTGATCCCGGTGTCGCTGGTGTCGCTCGGCACCATCCTCGTCGTCGTCAAGGGCGATGTGCCGTACGGTGACCTGCGCGGGATGGCCAAGTGGGTGAAGGACCTGGGACGGCCCGCCACCTACGGAAGCTGGGGCATCGGCTCGAGCGGCCATCTCTACGGTCTGATGTTCGAGCAGGCACTGGGCGGCAAGTACAGCCATGTGCCCTATCGCGGCGACGTGCCGGCCATCCAGGACGTGTCGAACGGCGGACTCGACATGACCTGGGCGAGCCCGACCAGTGCCAAGCCGCAGATCGACGCCGGCCGCGTCAAGCCGCTCGCTGTGGCGGGCTCCAAGCGCTCGGCCTCGATGCCGCACCTGTCGACCTTCGCCGAGCAGCTCGTCGCCGGCTTCGATCTCAGTCTTTTCGTCGCCGCCTATGCGCCCGCCGGCACGCCGGCCGAAATCGTCGACCGCATGTCACGCGAGATCAAATCGGTGATCGTCGAGCCGGCAGTCGCCGAGAAGCTGATCGCCCAGGGCCAGACACCTGTGGGTTCGACGCCCAAGGAACTCGGCGACATGCTGGCTCGCGAGACCCCGATCTGGGCCGAACTGATCCGGCTGTCCGGCGCCAAAGTGGAGTGACCATGAGCCTCGGCGATAGCGGCTCCGCCTATTCGCGCAAGCCGCCCAGCTACAACGCCAAGCTGACCGAGGTGGCCCGCGGCACGCCGATGGGAGAGCTTCTGCGCCGCTACTGGCACCCCGTTGGGCTTGCCGCCGACGCCGGGGCCATGCCGCGCCCGGTGAAGGTGCTGGGCGAGGAACTCATCCTGTTCCGTGACGGGCGGGCGAGGGCCGGCCTGATCTATCCCCGCTGCTGCCATCGCGGCACGACGCTGTACTACGGCAAGATCGAGGAGCGCGGCATCCGCTGCTGCTATCACGGCTGGCTGTTCGACGTCGAAGGCCGCTGCCTGGAGATGCCGTGCGAGCCCAACCCGAGCGGACCGCAATGCCAGCGCGTGCGCCAACCCTGGTATCCGGTCGAAGAACGCTACGGCCTCGTCTTCGCCTATCTCGGGCCGCCCGAGAAGAAGCCCGTACTGCCGCGCTACGAGTGCCTCGAAGTGATGGGGCCAGGGGAGTTCGTCGAGGCCGACGATTCATCGATCGGCAGCGGCGGCATCGTGATCGCGCCCTGCAACTGGCTGCAGCACTTCGAGAACGTGGTCGATCCGTACCATGTGCCGATTCTGCACGGCGCCTTCTCCGGGCCGCAGTTCGTCGAGCAGATGGCGACGTTCCCCAAGGTGAAGTTCGAGTACGGACCCCGCGGCGTGAAGGCGACCTCGATCCGGCCGGGCCCCAACGGCAAGCGCTTCCGCCGCATCACCGAGGCCATCCTGCCGACCCTGCGGCTGGTCGCAAATCCGCGTGTGGCGCAGTACGGCATGGTCGAATCGATCGGCTGGACCCTGCCTATCGATGACACGCACTACCGCATCTACGTCGCCGGCCGGGTGAAGGAGAAGGGCGAACTCGCCAAGTTCAAATCACGCTACAACGGCAAGACCTGGTCCGAGCTCACGCCCGAGGAGCACCAGCAGTTTCCGGGCGACACCGAGGCACAGGTCGGCCAGGGTGCCATCACCTACCACTCCGAGGAGCACCTGATGTCGTCCGACCAGGGCGTGTCGATGCTGCGCCTCCTGCTGCGCAGGCAGGTCGACACTGTCGCGGCGGGCGGCGATCCCGTCGGCGTGGCTTTCGATGAGGAGAGCGCCTACGTGAAGTTCGACGCGGGACAGTTCCTGGACGACTAGGTTGTAGACTCTGGAGTGCCGCCTTCATCATGGCCAAACAGGTACCCCGTCCAGCCCTGCGGTTTCTGGCAGGCTGCAGATCAGGTTAGCATTCTGCACCGCCTGACCGGCCGCTCCCTTGCCGAGATTGTCGACCACGCCCATCGCGATCACCAGGTTGCGCTCTGGATCGGCCGCATAGCTGACGAACGCGAGATTCGAGCCAGTAGCCCATTTGGTCTGGGGCGGCTTGTCGGTCACCCGGACGAACGCCCGCCCGGCGTAGAAGCGCCGAGCCGCTTCCAGGCACTGGCCCGTGGTGGCGCGGCCGCGGCAGTAGATGGTGGCAAGCACGCCGCGGGTCATCGGCACCAGGTGTGGCGTGAACACCAGGCCGGCCGCGCTGCCGCCACTCAGCCGCTCGATCGTCTTGGCAATCTCAGGCATGTGGACGTGGTTGAGCAGACTGTAGGGCTGCAGGTTCTCGTTGCTCTCGGCGTAGCCGAACCTGCTGTCGGCCCCGCCTCGGCCGGCACCGGAGATGCCGGTCTTGACGTCGATCACGATGTTGCCTGGCTCGATCAGCTTGCTGACCAGCAGCGGCGCCAGCGCGTTCAGCGTCGCCGCGGGGTAGCAACCAGGATTGGCAACACGGATCTGACCCTCGATCTGGGCTGGCCAGACGTCGGCCAGGCCGTACGCCCAGCCTTCGACGTAGCGGTGGTCGCCGCCGATATCGACGATCTTCACTTCCTTGGGGACGCGTGCCAGCGCCTCGGCCGATGCGCCCGTGGGCAGCGACGCGAACAGCATGTCGAGCTTCGGCAGGGTCACAGGGTCCCACCGCTCGATCACCAGTTCAGCCAGCTTGGCCGGCACGCCGGGGAAGCGGTCGACCAAGCGGCTGCCGGCGCTGCCCTCGCCTGCGGCGTAGACAAGCTCGAAAGAAGGGTGGCTAGCGACCAGGCGCATTGCCTCGCCGCCGCCAAAACCGCTGATCCCGACAATGCCGACGCGAATGCTCATGGTGATGTCCTTCTGGAGTGTGGGCAAAAGAAAAACCCCCGGAGCCGAGGGCTGCGGAGGTTCAGGAACGCGGGCCGAGGCCGCTCCGGCGGGTGGGACCTACCGTAAGGTAGTCACCACGCCGACGAATGCTGATCGACGCGCAGCCCGAAGGGCCACCGCTTGGATGCAGCGGCGTCGGCGTCGGTCACAAAGGTTGTGGTTCCTGAGCATGCTCTTCGACACTGTCGTACCCACATTGAACGTCAAGCGCAATGTCTGCTGACCGCCGATCTCGGACGTTTGCGGTGGGTCACGAACCAGGTTGGACGTCGGCGCCGATCGCGGCCTCGACCGAGCCGAAGCCGTCGCGTGCAAGCAATGCCGCGAGCTCGTCCTTGACGCGCCTGACGAGCGGCGGTCCTTCATAGACCATCATCGAGTAGAGCTGCACCAGCGTGGCGCCGGCGCGGATCTTGGCATAGGCGTCGGCGCCCGAGCCCACGCCGCCGCAACCGATCAACGGAAACTGGCGCTCGACGCGCACCGCTGCGCGGCGCAGGACCTCGGTCGACAGGCTGGTGAGCGGCGCGCCGGACAGTCCGCCCGCCTGCTCGCGGCGCGTCGAGCGCAGCGTCGGCGGCCGCGACAGCGTGGTGTTGCCGACGATGATGCCGTCCATCCGCAGTTCGCGGCAGACGGCGACGATGTCGTCGAGATCGTCGTCCGTCGCATCGGGCGCAATCTTGACGACGAGTGGTACCGGCTTGGCCGCGATGGCGTCCTGCACACGCTTCAGGAGGTCGGCGAGTTGAGTGCGGCCCTGCAGGCTGCGCAGTCCGGGTGTGTTGGGTGAGGAAACGTTGCAGACGAGATAGTCGGCATAAGGCAGCAGCGCCTTGCAGCCCACGACATAGTCGACGGCGCGGTCGGCGCTGTCCTTGTTGGCGCCGACATTGACGCCGATGAAGCCGCGCCGCGGGCGTGTCGCGAGCCGCGAGCGCACGGCGTCGAGACCCTGTCCGGGAAAACCCATGCGGTTGATGACGCCACGATCCTCGGGCAGCCGGAACAGGCGGGGTCGCGGATTGCCATCCTGCGGTCGCGGCGTGACGCTGCCGATTTCGACCAGGCCGAAGCCGATGCCGAGCAGGGCATCGGGCACCTCGGCATTCTTGTCGAAGCCGGCCGCCAGCCCGATCGGATTTGGCAGGATGCGACCCCAAACCTTGACCGCGAGCGACGACGGGTCGGTCCGCCGGTCGGTCGGCACCAGACCGGTCTTCAGAGCGCGCAACGCCAGACCGTGGGCGGTCTCGGCGTCGAGGCGGGACAGGAAGAAATCGGCGAACTGGTACCAGACAGCCATGCCGATCTGGTTAGCAGAGGACCCTGTGGAGCGTTCCAGGTTCGCCGCTGGCAGATGAAAACTGGTCGGAGGGAAAGGCGATCAGGCTTTCCCGTAGACCGGCATGATCGAGCCGGAATTGATCGGCTCCGACAGGCTGCAGTGCGCCACGATCAGCTCGGCGACGGCCGTGGGCTTGACCCAGGTGTCATGCTTGGCGGTCGGCATGTCCTTGCGGTTGGCCGGCGTGTCGAGGGTCGAGGGCGCAAGTGCGATTGCCGAGATGTTGTCGTTCTTCAGTTCCTCGGCCAGTGCGACCGTGAAGGCCGCGACCGCGGCCTTGGAAGCGGTGTAGGCCGTCATGTTGGCGCCCTGGCGAGGATTGAGGGCGGGACGGGCGGTAATGTTGACGATGCGGCCACCCTTTCCGTTCTTCCGGAAATTGGCGACGGCCGCGCGACAGCTCAGCAGGCAGGACACGACGTTCATCGACAGCTGCTGCTGCACGACCTTGAGCGAACTGTCGGCAATCGGCGCATAGGCGAAGCCGCCGGCGATATTCACAACGGCATGCAATGGCGGCAGCTTGGCGAAATACGAATCGACCGAGGTCTCGCTCGACAGGTCGACGCTGGGCACGATGTCGATCTGCTTGCTGTCCGGAAGATGATCGGTTGGCGGCGTCGCCTCGATCGCCGGGATGTGGCAGGTGGCGCCCGCCTCGATGAAGGCCTTCACGACGGCCACACCTAGCGCACCGGTTCCGCCGGTGACCACGACATGCCGATCTTTGAGCGACTGCATTTCCACTCCTCAACCAGGGAGGAGGGAGTGGACGCAGACCCGGCCGGGTAATCAAGCGCCAAGTTGGGAGCGCGGACCTTGCCCGAGGCAAGATGGGTCCAGCTGATTCCAGCCGGACCCATCTTGCTTCAACGCCGGTCGCTGCCGCCGGTTTGCGGGCGCAGGGCGGGCGAATCGCTCCAGATGACCTGGAAGAGCTGGCGGAACAGTTCGCTGATGCGCGGATCGGTCGGGCCCGTCGCCGCCGTCCAGGCGGTCGTCTCCGACAGGACCTGGTCGTTACGGCAATAGACCGCGAAGACGTAGAAGACGCCCGGACGGCCAGGCTTGAACCGCGGCGGCACGCCGGCGCACACCGAGTTCGAGCCGTAGTCGTTGGCCGGGTCGAAGGTCAGAACCAGCCGGTAGTAGGGTCGCGGCCGCTCGGGGGCGTCCTCGTAGGTGAAGGTCAGGGCCGGCCGTGGCTTGGCAGCCTGCATCACCGGCAGCATGTCGCGTGCCAGCGTGGCGGGATCGACCCCTGGGAGCGCGGCGGTACCGTACAGGACAACCTGGAAGTTGCGTCCGTCGGAGGCGGCAAAGAATTCACGGAAGTCGTACTGCGGCGCATAGTAGGTTCCGCCGATCACCGCGGCCCAGGCGACGGCCGGCAAGACGGCAAGTCCGAGCAGAGCGGCGGCGATCCTGGTGTTCAGGCGCATGGAATGATCTCCTCGCGGCGCATCCTATACGATAGTGACGCCTTTCGCTCCTTTCACGTCACAAAGTCGAGTGCGGACGACTATACGTCGAGATCGCGGGCGAATTTTGCATGCTCCTGGATGAAGGCGTAGCGTTTCTCCGGCTTGCGCCCCATCAGGTTCTCGACGAGCGTCGAGGTCTTCATCGCCTCACGGCGGGTGTCGGCGTCGGCTGCAGTCGGTATGTCGACCTTGAGCAGGGTTCGCTTGCTCACGTCCATCGTGGTCTCGCGCAGATGCGCGGACTGCATCTCGCCCAGCCCCTTGAATCGCGTGATCTCGACCTTGCCGCTCTTGAAGACGTCGCGGATCAGCTCGTCCTTGTGCGCGTCGTCGCGGGCGTATTCGGTCTGGCCGCCCTTGCTGATGCGGTAGAGCGGAGGCTGGGCGAGGAAGAGATGGCCGTGCTCGATCAGCTTGGGCATCTCGCGGTAGAAGAACGTCATCAGGAGCGAGGCGATGTGGGCGCCGTCGACGTCGGCGTCGGTCATGATGATGACGCGCTCGTAGCGCAGGCGGTCGTCGCTGTAGTGGGCGCCGGTGCCGCAGCCGAGGGCCTGGATGAGGTCCTGGACCTCCTGGTTCTCGCGCAGCTTGTCGGCCGAGGCGCTGGCCACGTTCAGGATCTTGCCGCGCAGCGGCAGGATCGCCTGGGTCTCACGATTGCGTGCAGCCTTGGCAGAGCCGCCTGCGGAATCGCCCTCGACCAGGAAGATCTCGGTGCCTTCCGACGCGCTGTTGGAGCAGTCGGCGAGCTTGCCGGGAAGGCGCAGCTTGCGTGTCGCGGTCTTGCGCTGCTGCTCTCGGTCCTGACGACGGCGCAGCCGCTCCTCGGCCTTGCCGATGACATGCTCGAGCAGGACGTTGCCCGCTTCCTTGTCGCCGGTAAGCCAGTGCTCGAAGTTGTCGCCGACGATGGTCTCGACCAGCTTGTTGGCCTCGACGCTGACCAGCTTCTCCTTGGTCTGGCCCTGGAACTGCGGCTGCTCGATGAACACCGAGACCAGGGCCGCGGCGCCTTCGATGACGTCGTCGGCGGTGATGATCGAGCCCTTGCGGTTGCCGGTCAGCTCGGCATAGCGCTTGAGGCCGCGCACCAGGGCACTCCGGAACCCCGATTCGTGCGTCCCGCCCTCGGCGGTCGGAACCGTGTTGCAGTAGGAGCGGACGAAGCCTTCCTCGTCACCCGGCCACCACACCGCCCATTCGACCTTGCCGCCTGTCGTACCGTTGGTCTCGCTCCTGGCCTCGCCGGCAAAGGGCTGCGGCACGATGGTGGCGCGCTCGCCGATCTCCGACTTCACGAAGTCTTCCAGGCCGCCCGGGAAATGGAACGATTCTTCCTCGGGAATGGTGCCGCCTTTCAGCAGGGCCCTGGCGCATTTCCATCTGATTTCGACGCCGCGAAACAGATAGGCCTTGGAACGAGCCATGCGGTAGAGCCGCTCGGGCACGAACGCCTGCTTGCCGAAGATGTCGGGATCAGGATGAAAGGTCACCGTCGTGCCGCGGCGGTTGGGCGCGGGGCCCGCCGACTTCAGCTTGGTGGTCGCCTTGCCGCGCGAGAAGGTCTGCATCCAGGCCTGGCGGTCGCGCGCCACCTCGACGATCAGCTCGTCGGAGAGGGCGTTCACCACCGAGACGCCGACGCCGTGCAGGCCACCGGATGTCGCATAGACCTTGCTGTCGAACTTGCCGCCGGAATGAAGGGTGGTGAGGATGACTTCCAGCGCCGACTTGTTCTTGAACTTCGGGTGAGGGTCGACCGGGATGCCGCGACCATTGTCGCGGATCAGGATGCGGTTTCCGTCGAGCAACTCGAGATAGATCGTGTCGGCGTGACCGGCGACGGCCTCGTCCATCGAGTTGTCGAGCACCTCGGCCACGAGATGATGCATGGCCCGTTCATCCGTGCCGCCGATATACATGCCGGGGCGCTTGCGGACGGGCTCCAGCCCCTCCAGCACCTCGATGTGACGCGCCGTGTAGGACGTATCCTTGGCCGAGGCAGCCCGCTTGCCGCCCGCCCGGTCGAACAGATCGCCGTTCTTCGCCATGCTTCTTGTCTTTCCTCGGCCGCGCGAGGGGGTCGCTGGTTGGCCGGTACGTCATCGATATGGTAGGAAAACGCCGAAAAATCAACAATTCCTTGTCGTTCCGGCCCCCTCTCGTGTCCTTCGCAGCTTTCCCCCTCCTCGAACCTTCCCCGCGTGACGGGGAGGGCATGAGAAAAGGATAGATCCTCGATGCCCGACAACCACCGCGACCCGATCGTAAGGACGGTGCCGCACCCCTCCGACATGAACGGCAACGGCGACATTTTCGGCGGCTGGGTGCTGTCGCAAATGGATACGGCGGGCGGGGCGCTTGCTGGTCGTGTCGCCAAGGGCCGGGTCGCGACCGTGGCCATCACCGCCATGACCTTCGTCGAGCCGATCAAGGTCGGCGACTGGGTGTCGATCTATGGCGAGGTCACCAAAGTCGGACGGACCTCGATCACCATCGCTCTGGAGACCGTGGTGCAGCGTCGCCACGAGAGTATCGAGCGGCGCGTGACGCACGGCACGTTCGTGTTCGTGGCGATCGACGAGCAGGGCCAGCCGCGGCCGGTGTCGACCGCTGAGTCGCCGGTGGCAACCGCATGAGGTCGATCATTGCGCTCGCTCTTTCCATCGCCGGGTTGCTCGTTCCGAATCTGGCCGTGGCGCATCCGCATATCTGGATCCAGCAGGTGGTGCGTGCCGTCGCCAAGGACGGCAAGTACACCCATGTCGAGATCGAATGGCGCTTCGATCCGTTCGCCAGCGAGATCGAGATCCCGCTGATCGACGAGAACAAGGACGGCAAGTTCTCGAGCGCCGAGATCAAGGCGCTCGAAGGCGACATGATGCCGGAGCTGAAGAACCAGGGCTTCCTGACCTGGCTCAATGTCGGCAGCAAGGACGTGCGGCCGGCCAAGCTGCCGGCCTTCGGTGCACGCATCGACGATCCGGCGACCTTCAGCCTGCCCGACTGGGACCGCTCGGCCGGTGACAAGGCAGGCATGCCGATGCCGGAGAACAAGCGCGCCAGCCAACCCGCCGGCCCGCGCCCCACAGGGCCGCGCAACCTCGTCTACGTCATGCGCTTCGAACTGCCGCAGCCCGGCAAGGTCTTCTCGGTCACGACCTTCGATCCCGATGATTTCATCCGAATCGAGGTCAACAAGGATCAGATCCCGGCCGGCTGCGCGCTGGCCAAGAGCACGACCTACAAGGCCGAGTTCGTGCGCGGCTATCCAGTCTTTGCCGACACCGTGACATGCCAGCTTCCGTGAAGACCGCCACGACTCGGGGCACCATCCTGCGTTCCCCGTTCCTGTGGGTCGGCCTGCTGCTGCTGGCGACGCTCGTTGGCGCGCTGGTATTCAGCGACAGCGTCTCCGACCTGGCGCGCTTCTCGGCCGAGTATCAGCGCCGGATCCAGCAGGCGCTGTCCGTGTCGTTGCGCGACATCAAGGCGGGATCGGGATCGCTGGCGCTGTGGACACTGGCCACGGTCTGTTTCGGCTACGGCGTCGTCCACACGCTCGGGCCGGGGCACGGCAAGGCCGTGGTCGTGGCCTACTTCCTCGACAGCACGCGGCCGCGCGCATGGATCGAAGGCGTCTTCGCCGGCGCCTGGATCGCCTTCACCCACACGCTGGCGGCGCTGCTGCTGGCCGGGGCACTCAAGCTGTTGGGCACGGTCGGCCTGTTCGGCGCCCTGCGCGAGGTGCGCAACGTCGAGATGGTGTCGTATCTCCTGATCCTGGCGATCGGCATCTGGCGGCTGTGGGCCGGCATCACCGGCCGCCTGCATGAGCATCACCATGGCGACGATCATTTCCATCATCACGATCATGATCATGACCATCATCACCACGACACCAGGCAGCGCACGGTCGCAGGCTGGCTGCTGCTGACGGCGGCCGGCATCGCACCGTGCGCGGGTGCGCTGGTCGTCATCCTGCTGTCGATCGCGCTCGACGTCGTATGGGCGGGCGTCATCGGCGTCCTCGCCATCGCGCTCGGCATGGCGATCACGCTCTCCGCCGTCGGCCTCGCCTCGATGGTCGCCCACCGGCTCATCATCGCTGACGGCCGCAGCCAGGAGATCGGGCGGTTCGTCACCATTGCCGCCTCGCTGATCATCATCGCCACGGCCGGGACGCTGTTGCTGGGCTCGCTCGAGCGCTTCTTCCGCTGAGATGACAGACGCCAGGACGCCAGCACGGGTTTCGCGTCCCATGCTGGGAGTGCTCTACATGTGCGCGGCCTGTGCGCTGTTCCCGATCATGAACGGTATCGTGAAGCTCCTGGCGGCCACTTACGAGCCTACACAGATCGTCTGGTTCCGTATCGTCGTCCATCTCGGGCTCGTGGCGCTGGTGTTCACGCCGCGCATGGGCCTCGACCTGTTCCGTACCCAGCGCATCGGGCTGCAGTTCCTGAGCTCGGTCATGATGATGCTGTCGACGTTGTTCTTCTTTTCCGCCGTGAAGTTCGTCGGCGTCGCCGAGGCAATCGCCGTGAGCTTCGTGGCGCCGCTCGCTGTCGTACTGCTGGCCTGGCCGTTGCTCGGCGAGCGCATCACGGCGATTCGCCTGGTCGCGGTCGTCCTCGGTTTTGCCGGCGTCCTGGTCGTGATCCGGCCGGGCAGCTCGGTGTTCCAGTGGGCGTCCGTCCTGCTGCTGGGCAGTGCGCTCTGCTACGCCGGGTACCAGGTGATCATCCGCCGCCTGGCAGGGAGCGACCATCCGGCGACCTCGATCTTCTATAGCGTTCTTCTCGGCGCCATCGTCATGTCCGCGCTGATGCCTTTCGTCTGGATGTGGCCGCGAACGCTGGTCGACTGGCTGCTGCTCCTGTCGCTGGGGGCGCTCGGCGGCTTCGGCCACTACTGCGTCGCCCGCGCGCTGACCTACGCCTCCGCCAACCTGATCGCACCCCTCAACTACACGCAGATGATCGGCTCGGTCATCGTGGGCTACCTGATGTTCGCAGAGGTGCCCGACCTCTACACGTGGCTGGGTACACTGCTGATCATCGGCGCGGGACTGCTTGTGACGTTGCAGGTGTCGGGACGCAAAGCCTGACCCTCGGACATTCTGCTCGAGTCTCTTCCCCTCGCCATATCCTCCCCCGTATGACGGGGCGGGAATCATGAGGAGAGCTGCATGCCGTACCTAGTCGCCGCCGACTTGCCGACCGTTCCCGCCGGGCAGCGCTTCCGCGCGTTGCTCGAGCGGCCGGGTATCCTGCAGATGCCGGGCACGCACAACGGCATGGCGGCTCTGCAGGCCAAGGCCGCAGGCTTCGACGCGCTCTATCTCTCGGGCGCGGGGATGACAGCCTCGATGGGGTTGCCCGACCTGGGCATTATCACCGTCGACGAGGTCTGCTTCTTCATCCGTCAGGTCGCGCGATCCTCAGGACTGCCCGTGCTGGTCGACGGCGACACTGGGTACGGCGAGGCACTTAACGTCATGCACATGGTGCGCGTCTTCGAGGAGGCCGGGGCCGCCGCGGTCCATATCGAGGATCAGATCCTGCCCAAGAAATGCGGCCACCTGAACAACAAGAAGCTTGCCGATCCGCGCGACATGGCGGCCAAAGTGGCGGCGGCGGCCAAGGCGCGCCGGAACCTGTTCGTCATCGCCCGCACCGACGGCGCGGCGAGCGAGGGCATCGACGGTGCCGTGGCGCGTGCCAGGCTCTACGTCGAGGCGGGCGCCGACGCGATCTTCCCCGAGGCATTGAACGATGCCGAGATGTTCCGCGCTTTCGCCAAGGCCATGCCCGGCGTGAAGCTTCTGGCCAATATGACCGAGTTCGGCCAGACGCCGTTCTTCACGGCCAGCGAGTTCGAGGCCATGGGATACAGGATGGTGATCTGGCCGGTCTCCGCCTTGCGCGTCGCCAACAAGGCGCAGGAGAAGCTCTATCGCACCCTGAAGCGCGACGGCGGCACCCAGAACATCCTGACCGAGATGCAGACACGAGCCGAGCTCTACCAGACGATCGGCTACCATCAGTACGAGGCGCTCGATGTCTCGATCGTCGAAACCATCGTGCCGCAAGGAATGCCACAACGGGGACAGCGGACCTGATAGCTCTTTCCTAGTCTGTCGCCTTTATATCGTTGTCCTTGATGACCTTGAACCATCGCTCCTGCTCGGCCTTCTGGAACGCAGCGAACTCCTCGGGAGAGCTGGCGAGGACCTCGAGATGGATCTGCTCGACGAATTTCTGCATCACGTCGGGTGAGCGAACTGCCTTGGCGAGCTCGGCGTTCATGCGCCCAACGATTGCCTGCGGCACGCCGGCAGGCGCGTAGAGGCCCCACCAGGAATAGGTCGGATAGGATTGGATGCCTTGCTCGGTAAGGGTCGGGACGTCGGGAAGTGCCGGTGGCCGCTTCTCGCCGGTCGTGGCCAGCGCGCGCAGCTTGCCGGTTCGACAATAGGGTACAGCCGACACCAGCGTGGTTATGCACATGTCGGTGATACCGGCCAGCGCGTCCTGCACTGTCGGCCCGCCGCCCTTGTAAAAGATGAAGTTGGCGTCGAAGCCGTTTTCCTTGCGGACATGCGTCATCAGCAGGAGCGACTGGCTGGCCGACAGCATGCCAACGCTCACCTGCCCGGGCCGCCCGCGGGCGTCGGCCACGACCTCGGCGAAAGTCTTGTAGGGGCGGTCGGGGTGGCAGGCGATGACCAACGGCGCGCGGCCGATCAGCATCACGTTGAAGAGATCGGAGTCCTTGTAGGTGAGGTTGGGGGTGAAGGCCGGGCTCAGGATGTGGCTGTCGAAGGTCACCATCCAGGTCTGGCCGTCGGGTGCTGCCTTGGCCGCAGCGGTGGCGCCGATCACGCCCGCGGCGCCGGGCTTGTTCTCGACCACGATCTGCCAGACGGTGTTGTCGCCCAGCTTGGCCGCGATGATGCGCGCGATCGGATCGGTGCCGCCACCCGGCGGAAAAGGCACGATGAATTTGATCGGCCCTCTCGGCCACTCGGCCTGGGCATCGACGCGGCGTACCCAGAAGGTCGCGCCCAGGGTCCCGGCAACCACGGCGCGGCGACGCAAGACGGCCATTTCAGCCTCCCCGATGCGTCTTTGTGTTCTACAAGCCTAAGCGCGGGGGCGGACAAGCGCCAGAGGCCTGTTGACCAATATCAATGCCGTGCGCCAAGACGAACCGTTAGCGTGATCCAAGGGGAAGGCACAGCCATGACCAAGGACGTTAAAGAGAAGCTGAAGCGCAAGGAATACGAGAAGGAGCTCGACAAGCTTCAGGTCGAGCTCTGCCATCTGCAGGACTGGGTCAAGGCGACCGGCGAGCGGATCGTCATCGTGTTCGAGGGCCGAGACGCGGCCGGCAAGGGCGGATTGATCAAGGCGATGACCGAGCGCGTGAGCCCGCGCGTCTTCCGCGTGGTCGCGCTGCCCGCGCCGACGGACCGGCAGAAGAGCCAGATGTACATGCAGCGTTACGTGGAGCAGCTTCCGGCCGGCGGCGAGATCGTCATCTTCGACCGCAGCTGGTACAATCGCGCCGGCGTCGAATACGTCATGGGATTTTGTACTCCAGAGCAACATGAACGGTTCCTCGAGCTCTGCCCTGCGTTCGAGCGGTACATCACCGAGGGAGGCATCCGGCTGATCAAGGTTTGGCTGGAAGTCGGACAGAAGGAGCAGGAGCGCCGCTTCATGGCGCGCATCGACGACCCGATCCGCCAATGGAAGCTGAGCCCGATGGATCTCGAATCCTTCAAACGGTGGTACGAATATTCCAAGGCGCGTGACATGATGCTGGACCGCACCGACACCGACGCCGCGCCCTGGCACATCGTGCGCACCGACGACAAACGGCGGGGGCGGCTCAACGCCATCACCCATATCCTGGCTCACATTCCCTACAAGCGGATAGAAAAGGCCAAGGTCAAGTTGCCGGCGCGCTCGGACAAGCGGCAATATGACGACCAGGCGCCGCTCAAGGGCCGACGCTTCGTCGCCGTGCAATACTGACCTGCGGTATGGAGGTCGCCATGAAGCTGCTCACGGTCAAGGAACTGCAGGCCAAGATCGCCGAGGCGGAGAGCGCCAAGGCCTCTGCCGCGCTCAAGGCGCAGCATGCCGAAGATGAGGAGAAGCGCGCTTTGCTCGAGCGCCTGACCAAGCCGTCGGGCCTGAGTGACGACGAGGTCATGGAAAAGGCCTCCATCATCATCAACCGCGCGGTCGAGAACGGCCTGATGTCGGTGCAGGTGTTTCGCTTCCCCCATTCGCTCTGCAGCGACAACGGCCGCGCCATCAACCAGGCCGAGGCGGGCTGGGAGGGGACGCTTACCGGAGTTCCCCGGGAGATCTACGAGTTCTGGAAACGCCAGCTCCAGCCGCGGGGCTATCACATCCGCTACGAGACCATCAACTATCCGGGCGGCATGCCGGGCGATGTCGGCATTTTCCTGAGTTGGGGCTGATACCCTGCCGACAGTGTGCTAACGTCTCACCGTGAACTTCACGGTGCCTCCCGGCCCACCCCGGGGAGTAGCGTTTTCGGGGCTCAAGCCGTTCGTTTCCCTGCCATGCGACCGTTGTATCGGCAGGTCGCTGAACCTTTGCAAGCCGTTGGACGATGCCCGCCTGCGCCGATTGCTGGCATTGGGCGGCATCCGTCATTGGAAGCGTCACGAGACGCTGTTCCGCGCCGGCGACCCGATGGCGTCATTCTTCAAGATCCGCAAGGGCATCGTCGCGGTTTCGCGCGCTCTCGATGATGGCCGCCGGCAGATCGTCGCCGTCCGCGCGCCGGGCGACTGCGTCGGCTATCTCGACAACGACGGCAAGTACGCCTTCGAAGGCGAGGCGCTGACCGATGTCGAAGCCTGCGCCTTCGATCGCCGCGGCTTCGACTCCTTTGCCGCCGATCACCCCGACCTCGCTGCTGCGGTAACGGAAGCGCTGTCGAGCGCGCTGAAGCAGAGCGGGCAGGCCATGCTGGTGCTGGGCCAATTGAACTCGACGGAGCGCGTGGCGCACTTCCTTTGTGAGATCGATGCGCTGTACCGCGACCGCCATATCGCCGGCACGCCGCTGGTGCTGCACATGAGCCGCGGCGAGATCGGCGACTATCTCGGCCTCACCATCGAGACGGTCAGCCGCAGCATGGGCAAGCTCAAGAAGCGCGGGATCATAGGCCTGGTGGGTACCGACGGAGTCGTCGTGCTCGAGGGCGCCAAGCTGCGCGAGGTGGGCAAGGTGGGCACGGCGCCGGTCAGCGCGGCCGCTGCGTTCTAAGAACTGGCTTCCCGCCGGCCGACAGACCACATCGTGTGCTGGGCGTCATCGCTGGGCTCGTCGTGGAGCCCAAGGTGAAGTTGCCACCATCAGGAAGGCGACGAGAGCAATCTATCCAAGGGTCGCGGATGTCCTCTTGGCGCGGGCTTCGGTTCGCTTCTTGGTCGGGGAGCGCTAGCAACGCCGATTTCGCTTCGTTCGCTCCTGACGATACTGTGCCAGCATGGGATTGAAGGAACTCGCCGAATGAATCGGATTCGTGTCGCTCTTCGAGTTCCTGTCGGCCGGCCTTTGCTCGACCTCGCCGCATTCGTCGCCCGTTGCGAGGAAGCTGGTCTTGATGGAGTCGGCATCCATGACCACCCTTCGAGCGGCCGGGACGCTTACCTGGCGCTGGCGCTCGCGGCCCGGGACACGCACCGCCTTCGGCTGTTCCCAGCCACCTCCAGCCCCTTGGTTCGTCATCCCCTTCTTCTCGCTTCGCTTGCGCACAGCCTGGAGGAGATAGCGCCGGGGCGGACATGTCTCACGGTGGCCCCGGGCTTCATTTCGACACGGAGTATCGGGGTGCAGCGCGCGCCGGTGGCTGTCATGCGTGACGCGGTTCTCAATCTTCGGCGGCTCCTTGCCGGCGAGGACGCCGAGTTCGGTCGAGCATCTACGCGCTTGAGGAACCTGGGTGCGACACCGACCCCGGTCTATCTGCTGGCGGCAGGGCCACGCATGATTGAACTGGCCGGCGAGGTAGCTGATGGAGCATTTCTCATGGTCGGCCTGGATCGGGCAGCCGTGCGCGCGGCGCTTCGTCATCTGGAGACGGGAGCCCGACGGGCCGGCCGGTCCCTGGCCGGCTTCCCGGTAGTGTTCGTCGTCACTCTCGGTCTTGGCTCGGATGCACAGGTAGGGGCGCAATGGGTGCGGAGCTGGTTTGCTCCAGGCCAGCCCTTCCTCAACTATCCCAGCGCGTCGAACCTTCGCTGGCTCAGGGAGGCCGGCTTCGAGCTCGCGGAGGCGCATGATCCTGGGGCGATACTCGAGGATCAGGCGCGCCAGATTGCCGATGCGTTTGGGCTTTTTGGCCCACCAGAGCGTTGTGTAGAGCGTCTCCTGCAAGCGCGGGAAGAAGCGGGCGTTGAACACGTGTTCCTGTTCCCTGCACATAACCTCGCCGGCGGCTACGACATGCCGGAAGCTCAGTTGCAGGCGCTTGCGAAAGTGATCCTGCCGAGACTTGGAGAATGAGTCTCAGGTCTCCGCCGGAGCCGCTTGGTAGCGGAGAAAGGCCCAGATGGGTGCCAGTGAATCGCGGCCGCCACCAGCCAGAGCACGCATGGTGAACTCATAGAGTGCAATCTCGTGGCCGTTGAGTGAGGCAAGCTCGTTGCGATCTTCAGGACGGCCTTCTGCTTCCAGTCGCGCGTAGCGAGTCAAGAACGGTGGCAAAGACTCGGTCATCGACTTGATCGTCGCAGAGAACCCGGCGGCGCTGCGCGTCTTGCCCCGTTCCTGACCAAGCCTGCGCTGCTCTTCGTCAGGAGCCGTGTCGAGTCCATGCCGTTGCATCAAAGGTATCAGCCGTTGACGCGTTGTCGATTCAAGTTGTGCTAGTGTCTTCCATATCTCGATCTCTTCCTCGTTGGTCGCGTGCTCTGCAAGTGTCGAGAAGGTAGCCTCACCCCGGACTTCCCCTTGATACGCAGCAACGATTTCCTTGAGATAGGTGGCGCGATCCATCTGGCTGCTCCTAACTGACGTCGCTTTGGTGATCTCCGACTGTCCTGCCAATGTCCGAAGCTGATGGGCGCGAAGGGCTAAGAAGAACCACGACGCTCGCAATCATCTAGCATCACATATTATCCTGGGGGAGGTCGAAGAGATTGCGTCGGGCGCGGGGCACTAGTCACCCCGGATGTCGTTTTCCTTGATCACCTTGAACCAGCGCTCCTGCTCGCTCTTCTGGTAGGCGGAGAAGTCCTCGGGCGAGGAGGTCATGATCTCCATATTGAACTGCTCGATGAACTTCTGCGTCACGTCGGGTGTGCGCACCGCCTTGGTGATCTCGGCGTGCATGCGCTCGACGATGGGCTTGGGCACGCCGGCCGGCGCATAGACGCCCCACCACGAATAGGATGGGAAGGCCTTGATGTTCTGCTCGGCCAGCGTCGGCACGTCGGGCAACGCCGGAGTGCGGGCCTCGCCAGTGACGGCTACGGGTCGGATCTTGTTGGTGCGGATGTGCGGGCTGAACGAGGCGAGGCTGGAAATGCCGATGTCGGTGACGCCGCCCAGCAGGTCCTGCACCAGGGGGCCGCCGCCCTTGTAGGGGATCAGGTTGATCTTGAGCGCATTCTCCTTGTTGATGAGCGTCGCCAGCACCAGCGCCTGGCTGCCGCCCAGCACGCCGAAGCTCACCTTCTCAGGCCGCGCCCTGGCATCGGCCGCCACCTCGGCGAAGGTCTTGTAGGGCCGATCGGGATGGGCCGCGATCACCTGCGGTGTCCGTCCGATCAGCATGACGTTCATCAGCTCGGAATCCTTGTAGGGGATCGATGGAGCGAACGCCGGATTGAGGATGTGGCTGTCGAAGGTCACCATCCATGTCTGGCCGTCGGGCGGCGACTTGGCCGCGACCGAGGCGCCGACGACGCTGGCGCCGCCAGGCTTGTTGTCGACAATGACCTGCCAGCCAGTCTGGTCGACCAGCTTGGCCTGGATGATGCGCGCGACCGGATCGGTCGAGCCGCCGGGCGGGAAGGGGACGATGATCTTGATCGGCCCCTTCGGCCAGTCGCCGGCCTGCGCCAGGCTCTGCGCTTTGACGATGGCAGGTGCGACGAGTGCAGAAGCGGTACTGCCGATCAGCACCGAGCGGCGGCGAAGAATGGTCATGTTTGCCTCCCTGGCTATTGATTGGCGCGGAGCCTACGGACGCGCCGCGGCGGTGCAAGCTCTTACTTTGGCCACTTTTGCCGCGCGGGCCGGTTTTGCCATGTCCGCCCCAGCTACCCAGGCAAGCAGGCCATGGATCGATTTTTTTGCCAAGCCGGATTCGACCGGCTATTGAGCGAACACCATGCGCTTCATGGCTCCAGCCCTTTGCCTGCTGCTCTCGCTGCTCGCGCTGCCGTTGCGGGCGGCAGATCGGCTCGACATCGTGCCACGCGTCGCCGTGGTGTCCGCCTTCGAGCCCGAATGGAAGGTCCTGAAAGCCGATCTGGGGGATCCCAGGAGCCACTTCGTCAATGGCGTGGAGTTCGTCACTGGAACCCTGGCGGGCCGCCAGGTGGTGCTGTTCCTGAGCGGGGTCAGCATGGTGAACGCCGCCATGACCGTGCAACTCGCGCTCGATCGCTTCGACGTCACCGGCATTGTCGTGACGGGCATCGCAGGCGGCGTCGATCCGAGTCTGAAGATCGGCGATGTCACGGTGGCCGCCCAATGGGGCCAGTATCTCGAAGCCGTGTTCGCGCGCGAAGCCGATGGCAAGTTCCTGCCGCCGCCCTGGACTAAGACGCCGTTTCCCAATTACGGCATGATCTTCCCGGCCGAGGTCGGCGTGCGCAGCGCCAAGGTGCCGCTGGAGAAACGGTTCTGGTTCGAAGCCGATGCCGGCATGCTGGCGGCCGCAGCGAAGATCGGCGCCATCGACCTGAAGCGCTGCACGGCCGAGCAGGCGTGCCTCCACGGAACACCGCGCCTGGTCGTGGGCGGCAACGGCGTGTCGGGCGCGGCCTTCGTGGACAACGCCCCCTTCCGCGAATACGTCTACAAGACCTTCAATGCGCGCGTGCTGGACATGGAGAGCGCGGCAGTAGCCTTGGTCGCGTTTGCCAACGGCGTGCCGTTCATCGCCTTCCGCAGCCTGTCTGACCTCGCCGGCGGTGATCAGGGCGCCAACGAGATCCGCACGTTCTTCCAGCTGGCATCGGACAATTCTGCCGTTGTCGTGCAGCGGTTCCTGACGCTCTGGACGCCGCCGCGTTGATCGCCTAAGTACCCTCGCATCATGTCGATGATCAAAGGCGAAACCGGCGATTGGGAGATCGTTCTGGGGCTGGAAGTCCATGCCCAGGTGATCTCCGATGCCAAGCTGTTCTCCGGCGCGCCGACGACGTTCGGCGCCGATCCCAACACCCAGGTATCGCTGGTCGACGCCGCCATGCCCGGCATGCTGCCCGTGATCAACGAGCGCTGTGTCGAGCAGGCCGTGCGCACGGGGCTGGGGCTCAATGCCAGGATCAACCTGCGCTCGGTATTCGACCGCAAGAACTACTTCTATGCCGATCTGCCGGCGGGTTACCAGATCTCCCAGTACAAGGACCCGATCGTGGGCGAGGGCGAGATCGAGATCGACCTGCCCGACGGAAAGTCGCGCAAGGTCGGCATCGAGCGTCTCCATCTCGAGCAGGACGCCGCCAAGACCCTGCATGACCAGCATCCGACCCAGAGCTACGTCGACCTGAACCGGTCTGGCGTGGCCCTGATGGAGATCGTGAGCAAGCCAGACATGCGCTCGGCCGACGAGGCTGCGGCCTATCTCGCGAAACTGCGCTCGATCGTGCGCTATCTGGGCACCTGCGACGGCAACATGGACGAAGGCTCCATGCGTTGCGACGTCAACGTGTCGGTGCGCAAGCCCAACGGTCCGCTCGGCACGCGCTGCGAGATCAAGAACGTGAACTCGATCCGCTTCGTCAAGCAGGCGATCGAGTACGAAGCACGCCGCCAGGTCGAGCTGATCGAGGGCGGCGGCGCCGTGATGCAGGAGACGCGCCTGTTCGATCCGGGGCGCGGCGAGACGCGCTCGCTGCGATCGAAGGAAGACGCGCACGACTATCGCTACTTCCCTGATCCCGACCTGCTGCCGCTTATCCTGACAAAGGAATATGTCGACAAGATCCGCGGCACGCTGCCCGAGCTGCCGGACGCACGGAAGAACCGCTACATCGGGGACTATGGGCTTTCGCCCTACGATGCCGGCGTGCTGACCGCCGAGAAGGAGACCGCCGAATTCTTCGAGACCGTCGCCAAGGGCCGTGACGCCAAGCTGGCGGCCAACTGGGTAACCGGTGATTTCTTCGGCATGCTCAATCGCCGCGGCGTCGGCATCGACCAGTCGCCAGTGAGCGCCGGCAATCTCGGCAAGCTTCTGGACCTGATGGCCGACGGCACGATCTCGGGCCGCATCGCCAAGGACCTGTTCGCTGCCATGGAGGAGACGGGCAAGGATCCGGCAACGCTGGTGGATGAGCGTGGCCTCAAGCAGGTCACCGACACCGGCGCCATCGAGGCCGCCATCAAGGCGGTGATCGACGCCAATCCCGGACAGGTCACGGCCTACAAGGCCAAGCCGACGCTGTTCGGCTGGTTCGTCGGCCAGGTGATGAAGTCGACGGGCGGCAAGGCCAACCCCAAGGTCGTCAACGAACTCCTGAGGAAGGCTCTCGACGCCTGACGCCCGACCCGCCGGGCTGCTTGGGCCGCGCCGGCGTCCGGGACGTCCGTGTTTCCGAGCCGTTGACGTTGGCGCGCTGGTCGGTCGGCCGAGCGGCGCGCGTCAGGTTGAAGGCAGTGTTGATCAGGCCGACATGGGAGAAAGCCTGAGGAAAGTTGCCGATCAGCCGCCCGGTCGACGTGTCGTACTCCTCGGCGAGCAGTCCGAGGTCGTTGCGGATCGACAGCAGCCGCGTGAACAGCTTTTCGGCATCGTCGCGACGTCCGACCGAGGCATAGGCGTCCGCCAGCCAGAAGCTGCATGCCAGGAAAGCACCTTCACCCGGCCTCAAGCCATCGTCGGCTTGGTGAGTGTTGTAGCGCCGCAGGAATCCGCCGACCAGGAGATCGCGCTCGACCGCCGCCAGTGTCCCGAGGTAGCGCGGATCGTGGCAGTCGATGAAACCTACCTGGGCGATCAGCAGCAGGCTCGCATCGAGCAGCGTGTCGTCATAGGCCGCCCTGAAGGTGTTGCGGCTCTCGTCGAAGCCGCGGCTGCAGATCTCGTCGTGCATCTCCGCGCGGATCTGGCGCCATGTATCGACGGGCCCGGGAAGTTGATGGCGCTCGATGGCCTTGATGGCGCGGTCGAATGCCACCCAGGCCATGACCTTCGAGTAGGTGAAATGCCGCGGCGGCCCGCGAGTTTCCCAGATCCCGTAGTCGGGCTCGCGCCACGTCCTGGCGACATGGTCGATCAAGGCGAGCTGCACTTCCCAGCCGCTCTCGTTGGGTGCGAGCCCCCCTTTGCGTGCCTGTTCGAAGGTGTCCATCAACTCGCCATAGACATCGAGCTGGAACTGGCGATGAGCGGCGTTGCCGATTCGCACGGGCCGGGAGTCGAGGTACCCTGGCAGCCAATCGGCTTCCCATTCCGTCAGCCGCCGCTCGCCCATCAGCCCGTACATGATCTGCATGTCGGCGGGATATCCCGCGACCGCCCGCTGCAGCCAGTCGCGCCACGCCGTGGCCTCGTCGTAGACGCCGGCGTTCATCAGCGCCAGCAGGGTGAGCGTCGAATCACGGATCCAGCAGTAGCGATAGTCCCAGTTGCGCGCGCCGCCTGGCTGTTCGGGAAGGGACGTCGTGGGGGCGGCGATGATGCCGCCGCTCGGGACATAGGTGAGCGCCTTGAGCGTGATGAGCGAACGCCTGATGGCGTCGGCATAGGGGCCCTCGGCTTTGGTCGTGGCGGCCCAGTCGCGCCAGAACTTTTCGCAGGCGGCGAGGGCGGTGTCGCAATCGACGGGCTTTGGCGGCGGCAGGTGCGAAGGCCCATAGCTCAGCACGAAAGGTTTGGTCTCGCCCTCGGTGACGGTGAACATCGCGGCGGTCTTGAAGTTTTCCCCCCACACCGCGACCGGCGTGCGCAGCACCACCATGTCCGGCCCGGCGACAGCGCGCAGCGAGCCGTCCTTGAGGCGGCTGACCCACGGCATGGTCGAGCCGTAGCCAAATCGCAGCACCAGTTCCATGCACATCGACACTTCGCCTTCGTCGCCCCGCACCAGCCGAATGACGTCGGACGACCGTCCGCGCGGCTGCATGAAGTCGATCACGGTGACCTTTCCGGTCTCGGTGCGGAACGTCGTCTCGAGCACCAGCGTGTCGTGTCGGTAGCAGCGTTTGATTTCCAGGGCATCGTCCGAGGGTGCGATCAGCCAGCGTCCATTGGACGGTCTGCCGATCAGGGCGGCAAAGCAGGCATCGGAATCGAAGCGCGGCCAGCACAGCCAGTCGATCGACCCGTCGCGGCCAACCAGGGCTGCGGTCTGGCAATCTCCGATCAGGCCGTAGCTTTCGATGGCGGCGCTCATCAGTGGACTGCAACGCCATTTCTCGGAACGAGGTTGCGACCGAGCCCAGGGGCATGGTCGGAATCATCTGTGCTACGCTTTTCGCGACTGAAGCGAGGAAGCCAATGACAGTGAAGCTGTACGCCATGACCTGCGGCCGTCTGGTCGGCCGCCTCAAGGACATGATCGAAGGCGAAGATGGCCAAGTGAGTTTGCCTATCCCCTCGTATCTCATCGAGCACAGCAAGGGACGTGCGCTGTTCGATACCGGCATGCATCCGCAGTGCCGTACCGACGCGGCCGGACGTCTCGGCGAGCGCGTGGCCCGCATCTTCGGCTTCGAGCACTACGGCGCTGATGACGACGTCAAATCCCGCCTGGAATCGATCGACCGCGATCCCGGCAAGGTCGACTACATCGTCAACTCACACCTTCACTTCGACCACGCCGGCGGCAACGCGCTGGTGCCCAACGCCACGATGGTGGTGCAGAGGCGCGAATGGCAGGCGGCCCAGGATCCCGAGACGGCAGCCAAGGTCGGCTTCTTCCGCGCCGACTTCGATCATGGCCATCCGGTGAAGCAGGTCGAGGGCGAGCATGACCTGTTCGGCGACGGCAGCGTGGTGTGCCTCCCCACTTATGGACACACGCCCGGCCATCAGTCGCTCAAGGTGCGCACCGCGAACGGCGAGGTCGTGCTCACGGGCGACTCCTGTTACTTCTGCCGCACGCTGCGCGAACGACGCCTACCGCGCTTCGTCTACGACCGCGCGCAGATGCTGGCGTCGCTCGATCGATTGGAGGCGCTGGAGAAGGCCGGAGCGAAGCTATTCTTCGGGCACGATCCCGATTTCTGGAAGGACGTGCCTCAGGCGCCCGCACCGGCGTTCTAGTCCGGTGAGGGCGCGGGCCTCCGGTCCGTTGATGGACCAGACGTCCGCGCTCCCGAGAGATTTACCCGTCGATCGGCAGGCCGAGGGCAACGCGGCCGGCCAGCTTCTGCTGCTGGCCGTCCGTCAGCGGATGGTAGCGCGCGCCCTGGACGTCGCGGAACGCACGCTCCAGGCGCATGCTCTTGAAGAAGCCGGCGCCACCTGCTGCGACGAGCGCCAGTTCGACCGTCTTGACCGCGCCACGGGCAACAAGCGCGCGATGCTGGAAGACCTTGTTGGTCGTCTCAGGCCCAGGTTGCGCCTGCTCCATGGACTCGGCCATGCTGCGATGGGCGATCTGCGTGGCGGCAAGCTCGGTGTCGAGCTGGCCGACCGCGTCGATCGTTTCCGCCTGCGCACGCTTGGACGCAGCTTTCACCGCGATGTCTCGCGCTGCCTCGGCGACGCCGGTATAGACGGCGTAGATCAGCGGGAAGGCGACCATCGAGATCAGGTGGAACGACGGATGCCAGACGCCGGCCGGCCGGCGGGCGGCGATGGCGGCATCGGCCACGAACACGTTCTCGAGCTTGACGTTGTGCGAGGCGGTGCCACGCATGCCGAGCGTGTCCCAGGTGTCGACGATCGACACGCCGGGTGCGTTCATCGGCACGCCGAACTGGAGCGCCGTCGGGCCTTCCGGCGTCTTCTCGACCGCACCAGTCATGAAGATGTTGGCCGAGGGGGCGCCACTGGCAAAGACCTTCAGGCCGTTGATCTTGTAGCCGCCCTCGACCTTTTCGGCCGTGCCGGAGCCCGGCAGCCAATCGGATCCGCCCGAGCTCAGCAGCTGCAGGCGCTCGGCGGCGACCCGCTTCAGCAGGCCGTCGGTCGGCGCCTTCTGGTAGCGCCAGCGCCAGGCGGCGGCGGCAGCGGTGTGGGTGTGCATGGCCAGGACCAGGGCGGTGGCGCCGCAATAATGCGCCAATTCGCGTAGCATATGGGCGAGTTCGATGCGGGACAGGCCGCCGCCGCCCAGCTCGGCCGGAACGGCCAGTCCAAGGAAGCCATGATCGCGCAGGGCCGCGATGTTGGCGCCGACGTAGCGATTTTCCACATCGCAGCGTTGGCCTTCCTCGGCGATCTGGGGGCCGAGTTTGGCAAGGTCGATCGACCAGTCAGGCTGGGGGGAGGACTTGAGCAGTGGCTGAACGGACATGAACGCCTCTCAACGGGTTGGCGAACCCTGTATCCTCGGCTAGAGGTTTTCGCACAATGACCGCAATACCGCCGTCCTTTGCCGATCGGCCGCCCGGCACCGATGTCTTGGCGGACATGCTGCGGGCTGTCCGGCTGACCGGCGCCATCTTCCTCAAGGCGAGTTTCACAGAACCATTCGGGATTTTGTCGCCTCAGCGCTACGATCCGGCAATTCCCATGGCGCATCTGCGTCACATCAGCATCTTCCATTACGTCGCCAGCGGCGGATGCATGATGGAGACGGCGAGCGGCGCGCGCCATCAGCTGAAGCCTGGCGACCTCGTGCTGCTGCCGTTCGCCGCCGAACACAAGCTGTGGCGCGGCGAGGCCGAGTTCGTGCCGGCCTCCAGCATCGTCAATCCCGATTCCAAGGAAGGCGTCTGGTCGTTCAGCCATGGCGGCGGCGGCACCGAAACGCGCTTCGTTTGCGGCTTCATCGAGTCGGCGGAGATGATGTTCGCTCCGATGTTCCGCACGCTGCCCGAGATGCTGGTCGATCGCGCCGGCGACGAGGCAGTGGGCTCGGGCATCGCCCGCACGATCGACGATCTGCTGGCGCGGGTCGACTCTCTGACGCCGGGCGCCGAAGTCATCCTGGGCCGCATGATGGAGCTGCTGTTCGTCGAACTGTTGCGCCGCCATGCTGGCCGCCTGCCGCAAGGCAGCAAGGGTCTGCTTGCTGCGTTGAACGATCCGCTGGTGGGTCGCGCCCTGCAGCTCATGCAGGGCGACCCGGCCCGCCGCTGGACCACCGAGGAGCTCGCGCGCGAGGCAGGGGCCTCGCGTACCGTGCTGGGCGAGCGCTTCAACACCGTGCTCGGCAAGCCGCCGATCGAATATCTGACCGGGTGGCGCATCCAGCTCGCCGCTGACCGTCTGCGCAACGGTCGCGACGCCATCGCCCGTATCGCTATGGACAGCGGTTACGAATCGGAAGCGGCCTTCAACCGCGCCTTCAAGCGCGTGACAGGCCTGACACCCGGACGCTGGCGCGAAGGCGACGGCGACAGTCCGCCTTTGATGCCCTTGCAGTTCGGCCGGTCTCCCTTCTCGGGAGCTTGATCAGGCCTCGGACCACGAACGGTTTTCGAGGCCAGCGCTTCCGTCAATTCTGCGGCAGAAACTCGAACATCAGGCCGCCCGACTGCTCGGGCGCGGTCAGAACGCGGTCGCCTTCGGCGAGGGCGAAAGGCACGTTGTTGGCGCGCAGCAGCGCCTGCAAGGGCCGCGCGCGCTCGACTGCGATGGTGACGCCGACGATGGCCGGAAGTTCTTGCGGCGCCATAGCCTCGATCGGCTTGTATTCCGCCTGATAGGCGGCCGGCGACCAGATCAGCAATTCGACCGCACCTGTCTTCACCAGCATGCAGCCATCGAGGATCTCCTCGACCCTGGCGGTCCATTTTTCCTTGAGCGCCTTCGAGATCTCCCTGGGGTTGTCGGCGACGGCGTGCACCGCCATCATCGCCAGCGCACCGTTGGGATGGACGATCCATTCCGGTTCCATGAAGGCATCGGGCGCCTCATGGCGCACCGGGAACCAGGGCAGGGGCCCGTCGCTTTCGCCAATCACGACACCGGCATCGACTTCGTAGCCGTCCTCGGTCTCCCAGGCATGCGTGCGCTCCTCGCCCTCGAGCTCGGCGACGTTCGCCGCCACCGCGATGACGGGCGGTTCGCCCTGCAGCAGCTCGAGGTAGTTGGGCACATCGTCCTGGTCAGGCTGGAAGCAGATGCAGCGCGGTTCGACGCCCTCCGGTGTCAGGTTGAAGCCGAGCTGCTGCAGCCGGCTCGCCGCGCTTTCCGGATCGGTGAGGGTCAGGGAGAGATGGTCGATGTCGCGCGCCGAAATCTTCATGCCCGCTCATACAGGCTTAACCGGGGCGCGCTCAAGTGCGATGCTGCGAGCTTCGATCAATTGGGAGAGACCATGTCAAAACTGACGCTCTACGGCATCTGGCTAAGTGGGCCGACCTACAAG
>CADECW010000025.1:0-22586 GCA_902825855.1 uncultured Rhodospirillales bacterium
CATTGGAGTGACGTGACGGCTGACGAGATCTGTCCAGAATTCTCCGCGCTCCTTGCGTCGCACGCTGTCGGTCGACATCGAGATCATGCTGTCGCTCCCAGTCGAACCCCCGGTCACTCACAGTCGAGCGGCGCATACGTGAAGCTGTTAGTGTGCCCACTGAAACGCCAACCGGCCGGGTTCATCCTAGCACCAGTCGGCCTTTACTTGAGTCCCGAAGGTGAGCCGTCCCTCTCCTTCCATTCAGCTCGGGGAGGAGCAATCGCTATGCCGCAGCATCGCAATCCGGACGAACAACTCGTGCTCCTGCTCGACGACCAGGAACGGATGGCTGCACTCAATCGCGATGGCCCCGCCCTGGAAAAACTGTGGTCCGACGAGTTCATCCTCAATGCGCCAAATAACCAGGTGGTTGTCGGGAAAGGTGCCGTCCTGGAAACGTTCGTGCGGGCAGGCATCATCAACTTTTCGACTTTCGAGCGTCAGATCGAGCTTGTTCGCGCCGACGGAGCCTTCGTCATCGTCATGGGGCTCGAAACAGTTCAGCCTGTCAGCAGCGCACCGAGCGCGGGGCTGGTCGCCGGGCAGGTGATCAGGCGCCGCTTCACGAATATCTGGAGAAACGAATCGGGTACGTGGCGCCTCTTTGTACGTCACGCCAATGTAATTGCGGGATATTGAGTATCGACGGCGTAGAGGCCGAGGGATTGACGATGGCGCGGTGGTCGAGCGTACGCTATGGGGAAGCATGCTGAAGCAGCTTCTACTCCTGGCGACTGTCGTTGTATTTGGCTGGGCCCTCTTCTCGAGCTTTTCGCCGCGACCTGAATCTCTCGAAGTCAATGCGCATTCGCGTGCTGTTCCTGCGCCTGCGCCACAAAATCGGGCTCCCCTTAGCGACCCGACAATTGCGAATGCCCGACCACCGGTTCCCCTCTTGCTTGGCGGGAGTGCGCCGGCGGCTCCTCATCCTCGAGTGGAAGCCGTTGGAGCAGCGGCGGTTGAGCCCGAAAAGACTGATGAACCTGAAAAGACGGATGAAGTCGAGAAGCGAGCGGCACAAGTCGCCGCCGAAATGGATGGCTACAAGCGCGTCAGCATCCTCGGCAGGGCCAGCAACGGAGCGTGGCGGGTCAAAGCATATCGAGGAACCACGGAAGTACAGCTCGTCGTCGACGGCACCGGCCGCGTGTCAACGGAGTAAGCGAGAACCGAAAGAAGAGGCCATCGAGCAAGCCAGGTCGTGGTGTTTTCAAGGATCGGATCGATGTCACCAATGATCGCAACAAGGTGGCCTTGTCGATTGAAGTCACTGCTCTGATCGCGAACGAAAGGTCGGGTGACCTGTAGAGACGGCATGCGGGCACAATCTTTGTCTGAAGGCTCCGGCAAGCCGTCGACCGCCGCGGCGATGGTACAGAAGTGATGGCAGGGGCTCGCTGACCATCGTAAGGCGCGTGTAATTGCGGGTGCCTAGTTTGTGATCAGGACGGGGGCCCATGGAAGCGATCTTCGAATTCCTTGCGATTCTCAATGACGCGATCGAGTCGGGGACGATGACGCAAGTCGCAATGGCGACGGCCATCCTTTCGATTGCCGAACGTCTTCATATCGAGTGGGAAGCCGGCAATCTATCGTCCTCGATCCTTCTTCGAGCCGACGAAGAAATACGATTCCTCGGCAAGCGATGGAAGGAACATCTGCAAGCAGGAAAGGTTCGAAGCAAATCTCCGCGGTCAAGAGCCCACCTCAGGCTCGTTGATTGCTTCGTAGAGCGCCGGTAACGCATCGAACTCGATGCACCGGCGCTTTTCAACGCGCGGACACGGGAAGTGCCTGCCCTGGGCTGGTTTTCGACAATACAGACGACACAATCGGCCCCTTTTACAACACGACCGCGATACCGGAGATGTTTAAACCGATACCTGCCGGCGAGCGCCGTTCAACAGGGGTGCCATGAGGCCGAATTCGATCCTGAAGAAGCCCACCGCCGTGTTTCACCAGAGCGGTTCGCTCGAGGTCGGAAAAGGCAAGATCACGGGCATCATCGCCCTGACGCTTGGCGGCCTCGCCGTCCTGTCGGTGCTCGCCTTCCACTTTCCCGAGTACCTGACCACGCCGGATCTGCGCAAGAAGTACGACGTCAACGTGCTTCGGGAAGTCCTGCTCATCGGCATGGTGATCGCCGGCGGTCTCGCTCTCGCCAACCTCATTCGCTTGCGCAATCGATGGCTCAACGGCACCGCCCTGCTCCTGATCGGCATCGCTGCCGCCGCGGGCGGCCATCGCATCCCGGTGGGCGACTTTCCCGACAACACACCGTACATCGGACTCGATTGGTTCGTGCTGGACTTGCTGGGCTCGAGCCTCGTGTTCATCCTGATCGAAAAGCTGTTTCCACTGCATCGTGGACAGCCCGTCTTCAGGCCGGACTGGCAAGTCGACTTCACGCATTTCGTGGTCAACCACCTTCTCGTCGGACTGGCGCTGGTGATCGTCAATTTCGCCATCCATCGGCTGTTCGGCTGGCTGGTCTATGCGCCGCTCCAGACGTGGGTCGGCGGGCTGCCGTTCTTCGCCGAGCTGTTCCTGGCGCTGCTGGTCGCCGACCTGGTCCAGTACTGGACGCACCGGGCGTACCACGAGATTCCGTTCCTGTGGCGCTTCCATGCGGTGCATCACAGCGCCAAGCACATGGACTGGATGGCTGGCTCGCGCCTGCATTTGTTCGAGCTTCTGACCACGCGAGTGTCGATCCTGGGCGTCCTCTACGTGCTCGGTTTCACCGAAGCGGTCATGAACATCTACATCGTCATCGTCGGCTTCCAGGCGGTCTTCAACCACGCAAACGTCGCCCTGCCGGCCGCCTTTGCGCGCGGGCCGCTGAAGTGGCTGATCGTGACGCCTGACTTTCATCATTGGCATCACAGTTCGGAGCGGGAAGCCATCGACCGCAACTACGCCGCCCACTTCGCCTTCATCGACTACCTGTTCGGCACCGCCGTCAAGGCGGACCGGCGTTTTCCCGGCAAGTACGGCGTCTTGGGCGACTACATGCCGAACGGCTATGTTCGGCAGCAGCTTTTTCCCTTTAGCTGGAGGCATTTGAACCCTCCGTCTTGACCAGTGAAACGGCGGTGGAGCCTACCTCTTTGCATCCCGACCGTTTTTGCGCATGCTCCGCGGCGGAACACCGGGAAGGATCAGCGCATGAAGTTCGGCATCTTCTATGAGTTGCAGCTGCCGCGCCCCTGGAAGGAAGGCGACGAGCACCGTCTCTACCAGAATGCGCTGAGCCAGCTCGAGCTCGCCGACAAGCTGGGCTATGACTACGCCTGGGAAGTCGAGCACCACTTCCTCGAGGAATATTCCCATTCGCCGTCGCCCGCCTCGTTCCTGGCCGCAGCCAGCCAGCGCACCAGGCAGATCCGGCTGGGCCACGGCATCCTGCAGCTCACAACCAACCATCCCGCCCACATCGCCGAACGGGTCGCCTGCCTCGATCTGCTGTCGAGCGGCCGGGCCGAGTTCGGCATGGGCGAGAGCGCCTCGATCACCGAGCTTGAGCCGTTCGAAATCACCATGGAGAACAAGCGTGAGGTCTTCGAGGAGGCCGTCCGCGCGATCATCCCGATGTTCAAGGACGGTCCCAGCGAGCACAAAGGCAAGTATTTCGACTTTCCTTTGCGCATGGTCGTGCCGAAGCCGATGCAGAAGCCGCATCCACCGCTCTGGGTCGCGTGCTCCCAGCTCGAAACGCTGGCCAAGTGCGGCGAATGGGGCATGGGCGCGCTCGGCTTCCAGTTCGTCTCGGCGGACGCCGCGCACGCCTGGGTACACGCCTACTACAACGCCTTCGTGAAGCGGCAGAAGCTTCTGGCCGACTACAAGACCAATCCCAACATCGCGTTGGTCTCGTTCTTCATGTGCGCCAAGACCGACGAGGAGGCACGTGCCCGCGCCGACGGCGACACTTTCTTCCAGTTCTCGCTGCGCTTCTACGGCCAGTCGTCCGATCGCCGCCGGCCGCCGGCCGGCACCGTCAACATGTGGGAAGAGTACCAGAAGTGGAAGGCGGCCAATCCCGAGGCACACGCCGCGGCTCTGCGCGGCGGCCTGATCGGCTCCCCGGACACGATCCGCCGCAAGCTGCGGAAGTTCCAGGAATCCAACATCGATCAGGTCGTGCTGCTGAACCAGGCCGGCAAGAACACCCACGAGCATATCTGCGAATCGCTGGAGCTGTTCGCCAAGGAAGTGATGCCGGAGTTCCAGGGCGCGCATCCCAAGCTGCTCGAGTGGAAGGAGCAGGTGCTGAACCGCGAGATCCAGCTCGAGGAGATCGACACTTCGGCCTTCACCGACCGCTACGGCGGCACCATGAAGGCGATTGCGCCCGCCAAGGCACAGGCCGCGGAATAGAAAGGCAGCGCTCGCGCACGGGGCGCGAGGGACAGGCAATATCTGCGCGTTTTCAACGTTGCTTAGTGGTGGTTCACCCATGACCGACGAGACGAACCGATCGCCTGCGCTCGCCGTCATCGATTCCCTCGACGTCGACGTCCTCACCGACAATGTCAGCGACACCTACGTCAGCAAGACGACCTTCGCGGTATCGGAATTCGCCAACGTCGTGCTGGCCGGCGCCACCGAGATCTCCGGTGAAACCCTTCTCGCCGCCAATCTTGGCTACGGCCTTCGCTTGCGCTCGAAGATCGGCAGCCGTCAGCACACGATGCTGTTCGACACCGGCACCGAGGGCGCCATCTTCATCCGCAACTGCCGCAACCTCGGGCTCGACCTCGGAACGGTCGAAGAGATCGCCATCACCCACGGCCATTGGGACCATATGGGCGCCCTGCCCGCGGCGATCGACGCCATCGTCAGGCGTCGCGGTCGTGGTGCCGTGACGGTGCACGTCAATCCCGGCATGTTCAACGAACGCGGCGTGCTTCTGAAGAGCGGCACCATCTTCCCTGCCGCCCGCGTGCCGACTCCGGCCCAGATGGAGGAGCGCGGCGCCAAGGTCGTCAACGACGGCAAGCCCCGCCTGCTGCTCGACGGGCACTTCTACTACAGCGGCGAGATCCCCCGCGTCAGCTCCTTCGAGACCGGCCGAAAGGACCATCTCTGCCGCAAAGACAACTCGGAGGAATGGCGGCCTGATCCCTACCTGATGGACGAGCGCATGCTGGTCGCCAACGTGCGCGACCTCGGGCTGGTGGTGTTCAGCGCCTGCAGCCACGCCGGCATCGTCAACGTCTGCACCGAAGTGCACCGGCTGTTCCCCGACACACCGATCCACGCCGTCATGGGCGGCCTGCACCTGGGCGGCGTCATGGAGCATCTGATCCCGCAGACTGTCGACGGGCTGAAGCCGTTCGACATCCGCTACGTCATCGCCGGGCACTGCACCGGCTGGCGGGCACTGCATGCGCTGGCCGATGCCTATGGGGAGCGGGTCAGCCAGTCCGCCGTCGGCACGAGCTACCGGTTCGACGCCGCTGACCCGGCCGGCGCATGACGCTGGCGACCTTCACCGCACCACGCCGCAGCGAAAAGCTGCCGGTGACCGTGGTGACGGGCTTCCTGGGCAGCGGCAAGACCACGCTGGTCAATCACATCCTATCGAACCGCGCCGGCGTGAAGGCGGCAGTGCTGGTGAACGAGCTTGGCGAGATCGGCATCGATAACGACCTGATCGTCGCGGCCGAGGGCGGGATGATCGAGCTCAGCAACGGCTGCATCTGCTGCTCGACCAACGGCGACCTGCTGGACAGCATCGTGCGCGTACTGAGCCGCCCCGACCCGGTCGACCATGTCCTGGTCGAGACCACGGGCGTCGCCGATCCGCTGCCCGTGGCGCAGACCTTTCAACGCCCTGAGTTCCGCGACGCCGTGCGGCTCGACGCCATCGTCGCCGTCGCCGACGCCGAGCAGTTCAGCCTCGACCTGTTCGACGGAATCGCGGTCCGCAGCCAGCTCCGCCATGCCGACGCGATCCTGGTCAACAAGTGCGACCGGGTCGACGGGAAGCGCCTCGACAGCGTCGAGGCGAAGATCCGTGCCGTGAACGGCGAGGCGCGGCTGCTGCGCACGACGCGTAGCGCGGCGCCGTTGCCGCTGATCCTCGATGTCGACTTGTACCGGGTGGCGTCCGAGGGCCACGGCCACCATCATGCACACCTCGACGAGGACGGCTTCGTCTCGCTGTCCTTCGAAAGCGAGCGGCCCTTTTCGGTCGGCCGCTTCCAGGAATTTCTCGACGACCGGCCACCTGGCCTGTTTCGCGGCAAGGGATTCCTGTGGCTGGCCGAGACCGGCAAGCGCTACGTCTTCCACCTCGTCGGCGGACGCTTTTCCGTCGACGAAACCTCTTCGGCCGGAGGCGCCAATCGCCTGGTGCTGATCGGGCGGCAGCTCGATACCGACGATCTGCGGACGCGCCTTTCGCGATGCCTCGTCTGAACTAGCCGACGATCGCCTTGCGGGCTTTGTCGCGCCTCTGGCCCTGGATCGCCTTCGCAAGATCACGCAGGCGGTCCTTTTCGCCTTCACTGTTGACCGGTATCGAGAACTCGCAGTGCGTGACCACGCCCGAGTAGCGGTCGAGCAGCTTGTCGGCGATCTGGTCGTAAGTGCCGACGGTCACGAAGGTGTGGAGGATGTCGTCGCTGATGTACTTTGGCATCTCCTCCCACCGCTGGGCCCGCGACAGGAGCTTCAGCTCGTCGGCGAGATCACCAAGACCGTGATGGTCGAAGGCCGCGCGATACTGCGGCGTCGAGGCATAGAAGGAGATGCGGGCGCGCACGTCGACGATCTTCTTTGCGAGCTCTTCCTCGGTGGCAGCGGTGGCGACCAGCGGCTTCATGCAGACCTGGAACCGGTCGAGCGAGCGGCCGGACTTGGCTGCACCGGCCCGCACTGCCGGCAGCATGACCTCCGCAATGTACGTGGGCGTGCACACCGGATGCGGTCGCAGGCCATCGGCGACCTCGCCGACGATCTGGCTCATCACCCGATTGACCGCCGCAAGGTGGATCGGGATGTCTGGATGTTCGATCGGGCCGGGATCGAACAGCGGCACCATGAGATTGATGTTGTAGTGCGGCCCTTTCACGTCGAGCCTGGTGCCGTTCTGCCAGCAGTCCCAGACGGCGCGCACGGCGGCGACGTACTCGCGGATCCACGGTCCGGCGGGCGATGCGGGCATGCCGAAGCGGCGCTCGATATGCGCCTTGACCTGCGTGCCGAGACCCAGCGTGAAGCGGCCAGCCGACAATTTCTGCAGGGTCCAGGCGCTCATGGCCGCGACGGTCGGGCTGCGCGGAAAAGCGATGGCGACCGAAGTAGCGAGCTTCAGCCTGTCTGTCGCTTGGGCGGCGAGCGCCATGATGACGAAAGGATCGTCCTTGGTCTCCTCGACCACCATGCCGTGATAGCCGATCTCCTCGAGCAGCTTCGCATTGCGCGCGACGCTTGCGAGATCGAGCGGTATTTCAGGCGCACGCAAGCCGGGATCGACCTTGCCGAGCGGCAGAAGAGTTTCGAGCAGCATTGTGCTAGTAGGATATGAGTGGCAGGTCCCTCTGTCATCCTGAGCGCAGCGCGCGATCACGTGCCGGTTGCAAGTAGTCGTGTGCTGCGCTGAGGACGATAGAAGGAGGAATGCGCATGAAGGATCTCGCAGGGCGGCTCGCCGTCATCACCGGCGGCGGCACGGGCATGGGGCGTGAGCTCGCCCGGCAGCTCGTAGCCGAGGGCTGCAGCATCGCCATGTGCGACGTCTCCGCCGCGGCAATGGCCGAGACCAAGCGCCTGTGCGAGACCGAACGCCTGCCGCAGGGGCTGCGCATCACCACCCACCTGGCCGACGTGTCGAACGAGGACGACGTGAAGGGTTTCGCCGCCGAGGTGGCGCGCGATCACGACACGGACAAGATCCACCTGCTTTTCAACAATGCCGGCATCGGCGGCGGCGGCAGCATGATCGTGCACGAGCGATCGGAATGGGAGCGCACGTTCAACATCTGCTGGTTCGGCGTCTATTACTGCACCCGCGCCTTCCTGCCGATGATGTTGAAGGCCGACCGCGGCCACATCGTCAACACCTCGAGCGTCAACGGCTTCTGGGCGTCGATCGGCCCGATGGTGCCGCATACCGCCTACAGCGCCGCCAAGTTCGCGGTCAAAGGCTTCAGTGAGGCGCTGCAGACCGACCTCAACATGAACGCACCGCACATCAAGTGTTCCGTGGTGATGCCGGGCCATATCGGCACTTCGATCGTCACCAACTCGCGCAAGATCCAGGCCGGCCACGACTCGCCCGACTTCACGCCGAAGGAGCTGGCGCAGATGCGCGCCCGCGTGGCGTCGATGGGTGTCGACGTATCCAAGCTCACCGACCAGGATATCGGCAAGCTCGCCCACGAGCGCGCTCGCCGCTTCCTGGAGGATGCGCCGACCACCGCCGCCGAAGCCGCCACGATCATCCTTGACGGCGTCAAGGCCGAGCGCTGGCGCATCCTGGTCGGCAAGGACGCCGAAAAGATCGATCGGATGGTGCGCGAGGCGCCCGAGCGAGCCTACGACCCCGATTTCTTCCAGACGCTGGCCAAGGAAGTCGGCTGGAAGCTAGGCGCCAACTAAAGCGGCCACGCAACCCGTGCCCCCGCCGCTCGTTTCCCAAGATCGGGAAAGGAGCGGCACAATGACGAGCATTTTACGCCGACGCGGTCTGCTGAATGTCGCAACGGCTTGCGGAGTTGTTCTCGCTGCGCCTGTTGCCGCGAGCAGCGCGTTCGCCCGTGACACCAAGAAGCCGGGCGCCGATGAAGCCGCCGCACCTCCCGAGCAACTGATGCGCGGTCACGCCATCCTCGCGCGCGTGCTGCTTGTTTATGAGGGCGGGTTGCGCCGCGCCGGTCAGGGAGAGGACATCGACCCTGCCGTGTTCACGCGGGCGGCCGAGATCACCAAGAGTTTCATTCACGGCCACCAGGAGAAAGTCGAAGAGGAGCTGGTGTTCGCACAGTTCAAGAAGGCCGGTCGCATGGTCGAGCTGGTGGGCGTGCTCGCCGGCCAGCATGCTGCCGGCGCCAAGCTCACCGACAAGATTCTCGCAGCCGCACCCCAGGTCCGCACCAAGGAGTCGCGCGAAGCAATGGGCCATGACGTACAGTCACTCATCGCCATGTACCGACCGCACATGGCACGAGAGGCGACCGACGTCTTTCCGACCCTGCGCCATCTCGTCACCACCGAGGAGTACGCCGAGGTCGCTGACGAGATGATGAAGCGCGAGCGTCAGGCGGTCGGCGCCGACGGCTTCGAGAAGGTAGCCAAGCAGGTGGCCGAGGTCGAGCAGGTGATCGGGATCCAGGACATTGGCGTGTTCACGCCCAAGAGCTGACGATCCCGACGATATTCGAGGTTGGCGCTTGAAGGATCGGGGCAAGAGAGCGGCGCGCTCCTTTATCCCCTGTAATGACAGGATACCCAGTGCCCGGGCTTGCTCTCGCGCAGTTCGGGCACTCGCTGCGCGCAGTCGGGCTTGGCGATGGGGCAGCGGGTATGGAAGTGGCAGCCGGACGGCGGCCGGATCGGGTTGGGCACGTCGCCCTGCAGCATGATGCGCTTGCGCTTCACCGTCGGATCGGGGATCGGCACGGCGGACAGCAGAGCCTCGGTGTAGGGATGCAGCGGGTTGTCGTAGAGCTCGCGCGAGGGCGCGATCTCGACGACGCGTCCGAGATACATCACCGCAACGCGCGTCGAGATATGCTCGACCACGCTCAGGTCGTGGGCGATGAACAGGTAGGTAAGCCCGAACTCCTCCTGCAGGTCCTCCAGCAGGTTGATGACTTGCGCCTGGATCGATACGTCGAGCGCCGACACGGGCTCATCGCAGACGATCAGCTTGGGTTCGACGGCGAGTGCCCGGGCGATGCCGATGCGCTGGCGCTGGCCGCCCGAAAATTCGTGCGGGAAGCGATGCATGTGATCAGGCTGCAGGCCCACCGTCTCCAGGAGCTGCACCACTCGGTCTTCCATCGCCTTCTGCGTCGGCGCGAGCTTGTGGATGGTGAGTGCCTCGCCGATGATCGCGCCAACCTTCAGGCGCGGGTTCAGCGACGCATAGGGGTCCTGGAAGATGATCTGCATGTCGCGGCGCAACGAACGCAGCGCGTCGCCGTCCATGCGAGTCACGTCGTTGCCCTGGAACCAGACCTCACCCGAGCTGGGCTCGATCAGGCGCAGGATGCAGCGACCGGTCGTCGACTTGCCGCAGCCCGACTCGCCCACCAGACCCAGCGTCTCGCCCTTGCCGATGTCGAAGCTGACGCCGTCGACGGCATGAACCTGGTCGACGACACGCGAAAAGATGCCGCCCTTGATGGCGAAGCGCTTGCGCAGGTCGCGGACCCTGAGCAGTTCCTCGGCCGGAGCAATCGGCGCGTTCATAGGACGCACGCCACGCGATGGCCCGGCGCCACTTCCTTGAGTGGCGGCATGCCTTGGGTGCAGATGTCCATGGCGTACTTGCAGCGCGCGGCGAAGCGGCAGCCCTGGGGCGGGTTCAGGAGACTCGGCACGGTGCCCTGGATCGATTCGAGTCGAGCCTGCCGGCTCACCGCGCGGTCGATGCGCGGGATGGAGCGGATCAGCCCCTGCGTGTAGGGGTGGCGCGGGTCGCCGAACAATGCCTCGACCGGCGCCTCCTCGACGACCTTGCCGGCGTACATCACCGTCACCCGTTGGCAGGTCTCGGCGACCACGCCCATGGCATGGGTGATCAGCATGATCGCCATGCCGAACTTTTCCTTCATCTCCTGCATCAGCTCCAGGATCTGCGCCTGGATGGTGACGTCGAGCGCCGTGGTCGGCTCGTCGGCGATCAGGAGCTTGGGCTGGCAGGAAAGCGCCATGGCGATCATGACGCGCTGTCGCATGCCGCCGGAGAACTGGTGCGGATAGTCGTGCACGCGCTTCTGCGGATTGGGGATGTTGACCAGCCGCAGCATCTCGGCAGCGCCGGCCATCGCCTGCTTTGGCGACAGCTTCTGATGCAGCGCGATGACCTCGGCAATCTGGTCGCCCACCGTATAGACCGGGTTCAGCGAGGTCATCGGCTCCTGGAAGATGATGGCGATCTCGCGGGCGCGAATCCGGTTCATCTCGCCCTGGTCGAGCGGGATAAGGTCCTGGCCCTGCCACAGGATCTGCCCCGCCTCGAAACGGCCCGGCGGCATGTCGATGAGCTTCAGCACGGAGCGCGCCGTCACGGTCTTGCCGCAACCCGATTCACCCACCACGCCCACGGTCTCGCCGCGATCGATGTGCAGGTCGACGCCGTCGACGGCGCGAACCATCCCATCCTCGGTCTTGAACCAGGTTTTCAGACCACGGATGTCCAACAAGGTTTCTTGCACGCTGACGCTTGCTCCTAAAGCACGCGGCGCGGATCGAAGGCGTCGCGCAAACCGTCGCCGATGAAGTTGATCGCGAGCACGGTGAGGAAGATGGCGCCACCCGGGAACAAGGCCCAGTGGGCGGCGATGTCGAGGTAATCCTTGGCGTCACGCAACATCGAACCCCAGGTCGGAACGTCCGACGGGAAGCCCAGGCCGAGGAACGACAGCGTCGATTCGAAGATGATGGCAGCGGCCACATCGATCGTGCCGACGACGATCACGGGGCCCAAGGCATTGGGCAGGATGTGCTGCACCACCTGCCGGACCTTCGAGGCACCCAGCGCACGGGCCGCCTCGACGAATTCCTTCTCTCGCAACGACAGGAACTGGGCGCGCACCAGGCGAGCCACCGGCATCCAGCGCAGGCCCCCGATCACCACGACGATCAGCACGAAGGCGCCGCCCTCCACGCCCAGGATCTTCTTCGCGCTGTCACGGAACAGATACATGACCAGCAGCAGCAGCGGCAGTGTCGGCAGCGCCAGGAAGAGGTCGGTGAGCCACATCAGGGCGGCGTCGACCCAGCCGCTCGCCATGCCGGCGACCGAGCCGACCAGCACGCCGACGGTCAGCGCCACCAGCATGGCGGCGAAGCCGACCGCCAGCGAGATGCGTCCGCCGTACATCATGCGGGCCAGCAGGTCCTGCCCGAGATCGTCGGTACCCAAGGGATGGGCGAGCGAGGGGCCCTGCAGCTTGGCGGCGAAGTCGATGTCGTTGATCGCAACCGGCCAGACGTAGGGACCGACCAGGACCGCCAGCACCAGGATCAGGAGCACGATGGCGCCGCTGACCGCCAGGACATGGCGGCGGAAACGACGCCAGGTTTCGAGTGCCGGTGAGATCGAGCGCGCCTTGCGCGTCTGGACGCCGGCAACCTGCGCGGTCGCCGGCGCCTCAGCGGAAAGAGATGCGGGGGTCGAGCCAGCCATAGAGGATGTCTGCGATGAGGTTGAAGAGGACGACGAGACAGGAAATCACGAAGGTGATGCCCATCACGACGGGGGTGTCGTTGGCAAGGATCGCCGCGATCAGCAGCGAGCCGATGCCGGGTACACGGAAAATCTGCTCGGTGACGATGGCGCCGCCGAACACGGCCGGCAGCTGTAGCGCGATCAACGTGACCACCGGGATCAGGGCATTGCGGACCACGTGCCTGACGATGACCTTGCGTTCGCCGATGCCCTTGGAGCGCGCGGTCGTGACGTAGTCGAGGCGGATCACGTCGAGCACCGAGGACCGCATGAACCGCACCAGCGTTCCTGCCTGGGCGAGCCCGAGCACGACGACCGGCATGATCGCCTGTTTGATGTGCTCCCAGTAGAAGGCCCAGCCCTTGGCGTCGATGTCGGCGCGATAGACGAAGGGCAGCCAGTCAAGCTGGATCGAGAACACCAGGATCAGCACGAGGCCGGTGAAGAAGGTCGGCAATGAGAAACCGATCATGGCGAAGGTGCTGGCGATCTGGTCGAAGATCGAATAGGGCCGGATCGCCGCCAGCACGCCGACCGGGATGGCGACCGAGATGGCGAGGAACTGCGAGGCGCCGATCACGATCAGGGTCACCGGCAGGCGCTGCAGGATCAGCTTGTCGACATCGATGCGGCTCTGGAAGGAGAACCCCCAGTCGCCTTGCAGCATGGCGGCGAACCAGTGCAGGTAGCGTTGCCACACCGGGTCGTCGAGCCCGAACTTGGCGCGCAGCGCCATGCGGATCTCCGGCGGGATGGCGGGGTTGGTGGCGAGTTCCTCGAACGGGTCGCCCGGCGCCATGGCGAGCACGCCGAACAGGATGATGCTGATCCCGAGCAGGCTCGGAATGGCGATGAGGATGCGGCGGATGATGTACTGGCGGTTCACGAGACGTCTCTCGGGACAATATGCAATTCCGGGGCCGAAGCCCCGGAACCGCGACGTTCAGCGATCACGCTTCTTTGTACCAGTTCTGGATATCCCAGGTGTTGTTGTCCCAGCCGCTCATGGTGGCGACCAGCTTGTTGCCCATGGCCTGCACGGCCGGCCGGGCGACGACCGGGATCACGACCTGGTCGTTGATCACCATGTCGTTTAGCTTGATGAACATGGCGGCGCGCTTGACCGGGTCGACCTCTACCTGGCCGGCCTTGTGGATGTCGTCGTATTCCTTGTTCCGCCAGCGCGTGATGTTGCGGCCCTGCCACTTGTTCTCTTTGGTTGCCGCCTCCTCGCTCAGGAACTGCTTCATGAACAGCTCCGGGTCGGGCTGCGTCATGGTCGTCGTATACATCTGCAGGTCGCAGTAGAACTTGGTATAGGTATCGGGATTGGCGACGTCGGACGAGAAGAACACCGACGCCGTCACCGACTTGATCTCGATATCGATGCCGGCCTTCTGGCAGGCCTGCTTGACGATGGCCTGGGTCTTCTGGCGCGGCTGGTTGATCGAGGTCTGGTAGACGAACTTCAGCTTCTTGCCGTCCTTCTCGCGGATGCCGTCGGAGCCCTTCTTCCATCCGGCCTTCTCGAGGATGTCGTTGGCCTTGTCGACATTGAACTCGAACTTGGTGCTCTTGGAGCGGAAGCGCTCGGGATTGTTGACGAAGTTCGCAGTGGCGATGCCAGTGCGGCCGTAGATGTGCTTCTCGATCGAATCCTTGTCGACCAGCACCGAGAGCGCCTGTCGTACCGCGGGATCGGAAAGCGTCGGGTGCTTGGTCTTGAGGCTGGAGCGCTCGCCGTCGACCTCGGTCCAGGGATCGGTGGTATTGAGCTGAATGTGCTCGATGTTGCCGCCCGGCGAGATCGCGACACGGCCCTTGCCGCCCTTCTCCATGCGCTGAAGGATCTCGTCCTCGACCTGCATGTTCCAGGCGAAGTCGAATTCGCCGCTCTGCAGCACGGCGCGCGCCGCCGAGACGGCGTCGCCGCCGCCCTTCATTTCGAAGGCGTCGAAGTAGGGGCGATTCTCCATGTGGTAGTTGGGATTGATCTCGCCCGAGACCATGTCGCCTGGCTTGAAGTCCTTGAACTTGTAGGCACCCGTGCCGACCGGCTTGAGATTGGTCGGCGCATCGCGTGACTTGCCGCCGGCATAGTCGGCAAAGAGGTGCTTGGGGATGATCATGCCCTGCGCGCCGACAAAGGCGAGAGCCCAGAAGGGGGTCGGCTTCTGGAACAGCACTTTGACCGTGTACTGGTCGACTTTCTCCACCATGACGTCGGTGTACACGGCGCTGGTCGTGGCAGCGGTAGCGGGATCCTTCGCGTACTCCCAGTTGAAGACGACGTCGTCGGCGGTGAACGGCTTGCCGTCGTGCCATGTCACTCCCTGCTTCAGCTTCCAGGTCACCGACTTCCCGTCAGCCGCCAAGGTGCCGTCCTCGCGGCCGGGAATCGAGGCGGCCAGCACGGGCTGGAGGTTGCCATCGGCATCCCATCCGGCCAGCGGTTCGTAGAAGAAGCGCGAGGCGTCCTGATCCTTGGTGCCGACCGCGAAATGTGGATTGAGAAGAGTAGCACCCTGCCACCACAGGACCTTCAGCAGGCCACCGCCGCCGCGCTTGGTCGGCTTGTATTGTGACCTCGCCTGGGCATTGGCCACGCCGCCAATGGCCAGCAACTGGGTCGCCATCGGCGCGGTCAGGCCGACCGCCAGCATCCGTCGCGCGAAGTCTCGTCGCGAAAGCTTCCCATGCTTCACGGCGCCGATCAGGCGGCGCAGTTCTTGTTCGTTCATGACTCGCTCCCTTAGACCCTTCTTGTCATTTCCCTCGACGCTCTCGCTATCCTGCAAGATGCGTGCAAGTCTCAATCAGAACAGGACGCGACGGTCACGTCAATGACGGCCGTTGTCGCGAGGGGCCAAGAAGGCGTGGGTCTATCTCTTTCCAGCGGGGATTTGCGACGATCGGCTGGCCGATGGGATTGAAGCTCGGCTGGAAACGCCTGGCGGCGCGCCGCTCCTATGGGCGCAGCCAATATTTCACGGGAACGGCCTCGCATCGTCTCGATTTCTCTGATCGTCGCCGGCATCGTCGGCCTCAGGTTTGCGTAAAGAAAAAGGAGCACGAACCATGCGTATGAAGGACAAGGTGGCCCTGGTGTCCGGCGCGGCCGGAGGCATGGGGGCGGCGACCGCCCGGCTTTTCGCCCGCGAGGGCGCCAAGGCCGTGGTGGTGGCCGACCTGTTGGACAAGGAGGGTGAGGCAGTCGTTGCCGACATCAAGAAGGCAGGCGGCACGGCCACTTACATGCATCTCGACGTCACCGACGAGGGGCAGTGGAAATCGGTGGTCGACAAGACCGTGTCGGCTCATGGCGGCCTCAACGTGCTTGTCAACAACGCCGGCATTTCCGGCTCGGCCGAGCAGGATCTTTACGACACGGCAGCCTGGAACCGGCTGATGGGCATCAACGCCACCGGCGTGTTCCTCGGGATGAAGCACGGCATCGCCGCCATGAAGAAGGCCGGCAACGGCGGATCGGTGATCAACCTGTCGTCGATCTCGGGCATAGTCGGCCAGGGCTTCATCCACGTCGGCTACAACGCCTCCAAAGGCGCCGTACGCCTGATCACCAAGGCGGCGGCGGCACAGCACGGCCGCGATCGCATCCGCGTCAACTCCGTGCATCCCGGCCTGATGCCGCCGATGCGCACCTCCGGTCGCACCGCCGACCCGGAGACGCGCGCCAAGACCCTGAAGGGCGTACCCATGGGACGCGCCGGCGAGGTCGACGAGGTGGCCAACGCCATCCTGTTCCTGGCGTCGGACGAATCGTCCTACATCACCGGCGCGGAGATCGTGGTCGACGGCGGCTGGACCGCCGTCTGACGATTGGCATCTGATGGTTGAACCCAAGAGACCTGCCACGACGATCGCGCCGTGGCAGGTGCTGGACTCGAAGTACTCCTATCGGGACCGCTGGCTGGCAGTACGCAGCGACACGGTGCGCGTGCCCAACGGCACGATCCTGTCGCCCTACCACACCATCGAATTTCCGGAGTGGATCTGCGCCATCGCGCTCACACCCGAGCGCGAGATCGTGCTGATCGAGGAGTATCGCCACGGCATCGAGTGCAATTCCATCGAATTGCCCTGCGGCACACCCGATCATGAAGGCGAAAGCGTCCTGGACGCCACCAAGCGCGAGCTCCGCGAGGAGACGGGCTACGCTTCCGACGAATGGCATGCGCTGGGATCGTCGACAGCCAACACCGCGCGACAAAACAATCGCGTGCATGCGTTCCTGGCGCTCGACGCCCGAAAAGACGCCGAGCCGGAGCTCGACCCCGGCGAAATCATCAGCACCCACCTGGTGCCGTGGGAACGCTTCCTGGCGGACCTTGCCGACGGCCGGTTGGAGATTCCGGGCCTGCACCTTGCCGCTTTGTGGCAGCTCCGGGTGTTCACCAGGCAGGCAAACGATCCGCGGCTCTTGGCACTAGGACTTTAGCTCTGTTGCCGGGCCGAGCTGCGACCCTCAAGCCGCGCGATAGCGCGAGGCGGCATGGGACTGGCGGAAGTTGGGCAGCATCGCCATCCGGGCGCCGGAGAAGGCGTCCCATTGTGCGGCGTCGGGCAACGGCGGGATGGTCACCGGCTCGCGTCGGTCGAAGCCGACCAGTGCTGCGTCGACCAGCTCGTCGACCTCCATCACCCCGGGAATGGTGTTCACGTCGCGGCCGGCATGCGTCCAGATCTCGGTGCGCGTGGCGCCGGGCAGCACGGCCTGGACATAGACCCCGCGCGGTCCGAGTTCGGCCTGCAGCGACTGCGACAGGGTGAGGACGAAAGCTTTGGTCGCGGGATAGATGCCCGGGAAGGCCTCCGGCGCCAGTGCCAGCACGGAGGCCACATTGACGATGGCGCCCTCGCCTTCCGCCGCGAACCTCGGCGCGACGGAAGCGGCGAGCCGCGTAACCGCGGTGACATTGAGGCGGATGAGCCTGTCCAGCGAATCGAGGTCGGGGTCGCTGAAACCGCCCGGCACCGTCGTGCCGGCATTGTTGATCAGCAAGCCGATCCGCCGATCGTCCTTCAGGCGTGCCTCGACCTTGCCCCGATCGGCCTGATCGGTGAGGTCGGCCGCCAGCACCTCGGCCGCAGCGCCGGTATCGGCATTGAGGCGCCGGGCGAGCGCCTCGAGCTTGGCGGTGTCGCGCGCCACAAGGACGAGGTCATGGCCGCGGCGGGCGAGGCGGTCGGCATAAACGGCGCCGATGCCCGACGAGGCGCCGGTAACGAGAGCAGTGCGGTTGGCCATTTGCAAACTCCGTGATTGATGACGATCGTCATTTATTGCTTTTAATGATGTTCGTCATGTATAATTTCAGCGGGCTTTGGTGAGGTAATTTCATGCGGGTAAGCCGGCAGAAGGCGGCAGAAAATCGCCAGCGCGTCGTCGACGCGGCAGCGCGGCTGTTCCGCGACGAGGGCTTCGACGGAGTCGGCATCGACGCCGTCATGAAAGCCGCGGAGCTGACTCACGGCGGCTTCTACGGCCACTTCGCTTCCAAGGACGCGCTGATGGCCGAGGCGATGGCCCATGCCGTCGAGCGCAGCGTGGCGTGGCAGGAACGGCTCGGGAGCGTCCCGGAGCTCGTGGCCAGCTACCTGTCGGACCGCCATCGCGCCGACCGCGCCAACGGCTGCGCCGTGGCGGCGCTCGGCGCCGATGCCGCCCGTCAGAGTCCGGGACTGCGCAAGGCAATCACCGCAGGGATACGCCAGCAGCTCGATCGCATCGTGTCTCTGTCGAAGCGAGGCACCCCGGCAGCCCGCCGGCACCGCGCCATCGCTACCTATGCCGGCATGGTCGGTGCCCTTACGCTGGCGCGCGCCGTCGATGATCCGGCGCTCGCTCGGGAAATCCTTACCGCGGCGCGGGATGCTTTCAGCAAAGAATGACGCTGCGGGTCAACACGCCCCTTTCGCCGGCTGCCGGTTCGTGGCTAGTTAGGGCCATGGATCGCAAACGCTCGGACCAGGGCTGGCGCGCGGCAGCATTGGCCGCCGCGCTGTTTGCGATAACGCTGAATTTCCTGCAGCCACTCGCCCATGCCGCCCTGATGCGCAGCGGCATGCCGGCCAACTGGGCGGCAATGTGCCTGCCCAGTGCCCTGCAGGGAGGTAACCAGGAGAACGACACCCAGCACCCGACGACCGCCGGTACGCCACACGAGTGCTGCCTGGGACTGGCGCATGCGCCGGTCCTTGGCGAGCCGTCGACATCCTTCATTGCGATCGACCGTCCGTTAGCGACCGTTCGTCCGCTCGAGGCGGCCGAGGTGCTGACGACCGTCGGCATCCGCGACGGGCCCGCCCAACCGCGAGCACCACCCCTCTCCATCTGACGCCGGGTAGCCGCGACGCACTTCGCTGTGTGTCGCGTTCGTTCGTCATTTGGGGAGTTTTGTTAATGTTTTCCGTCCGCGCGGCGACGTTCGCCGCATTCGCGGGCCTCGCGTCGATATCGACGCTGGCCAGAGCGCAGGACACGCCACCGCCCGCCCAGCCCTCGCAGCAGGCGCCCGTCAACCTGCCGCCCATCACCGTCAGCGCCGGCCGCGGCTCGGCGCTGGACAAGCTCGACGTCAGCACCACGCTGATGACCCGCGAGCAGATCCAGGCGCTGCCCGAGACCGGCGTCGATCAGATCGTGAACCGCATCCCCGGCGTCTGGCTGCCCAATATTCCGACCGGCCAGCTCCATCCGACGGCGCAGCCGGTCAATATCCGCGGCTTCGGCACCAGCACCACGATCAACACGCTGGTGATGGTCGACGGCGTGCCGATCAACGATCCCTACTTCCGCACCATCAACTGGAGCACCATTCCCAAGAACTCAGTCGAGCGTATCGAGGTGATCCGCGGCGGCGGCGCCACCAGCCTGTGGGGCAACATGGCGATGGGCGGCGTGATCAACATCATCACCCGCGAGCCCAACCGGACCGGAGCTTCTGGCGACGTCAGCTACGGCAGCTACAACACCTCGACCGCCGAAGCGGCCGGCAGCATCGTCGTCAACGACAAGGTCAAGGTCGGAGCAAGCTACAACCACTCCCAAAGCTCGGGCTACAACCTCACGCCCGCGCAGTACCAGAATTACAATCTGGTCCCGACCGCGTCCAAGGCCGACAACATCGCGGCCGGCGTCTTCCTGGCGCCGAGCGACAAGCTGAAGCTTTTCGCCAAGGCCTACTGGAACCAGACCTATGAGGACGGCCTGGTCTGGACCTTCGCCCACAACAACTGGTCGACCTACCGGCTGCTGCTGGGGGGCAGCTACCAGATCGACGGGCAGTCGTCGATCAACGCCAGTGCCTGGGTGGCCAGCGGCTCCTTTGGCACAATCAACGTGGCGAGCGGCGCCTACACCCTGAACAACATCAACGCGACCAACCAGTTCGTCAGCCAGATCGAGGCCTCGCCCAGCGCAGACCAGGGTGGCTCGATCTTCTACGAGGCGAACTACGGGCCCTTGCGCGACGTCAAGATCGGCGTCGATGCCCGCCGCACGCTGATCACCGACTACAACAGCCTCTATGCAAGCGCGGTCGCCAACCCCACGACCTTCGTCACCAACGGCGAACATCGCTTCCAGGGAGTGTTCGCCCAGGGCACCTACCGATTCACCGCCGTGCCGCTCGACATCACCGTCGGCGTGCGCGGCGACTTCTGGCAGGCGATGAATGCCAGCGTGCTCACCCAGAACTCCAGCACGTTGAACGTGGTGCCGAACGCCAGTGCGTCGAGCTTCGATCCGCGCGTCGGCTTCAAGTTCTATGCCAGCGACGAGGTGACGGTGCGCGGCGCGATCTACCGCAACTTCTCGGCCCCAGGCATGAACCAGATGTATCGCAGCTTCGCCAGCGGCACGGCGTTCACGGCGACAAACCCCAACCTGCAGCCGATGACCAACTTCGGCCAGGAGGTCGGAATCGACTTCGAGTGGAAGGGCTTCACCCTGTCCGGGACCTACTTCAATAACAATCTGGACAACTTCATCGACTTCGTCACGGTGTGCAACACCAGCCCGGCATGCTCCGCGCCTTTCATCACAGCGGCCGGGCTAAGCCCCGCTTTCACGACGGTTCGCCAGTACCAGAACGTCGGCAACGCAACCTTCCAGGGCTTCGAGCTGATCGCGACCTGGCAGCCCTTCGAGCAGCTCCGGTTGATGGCAAGTTTCACCAACACCGTGGCCTATCTCACCAGCTCCACAAATCCGGCCCTGGTTCGCACCGGCGTGCAGCTCGGCCAGGTGCCGAGTTACATGTTCACCGCGGGTGTCGAATGGCGCCCGATCGAGAACCTGGTCCTCACCGCCTCGATGAAGTCCTTTCCGCAGTACTGGAACGACACCGGTCACACGCAGTTGAACGACGGCGCCACCCTGATCGACCTCGGCGTCAGGTGGTCGCCCGCCAAGGACGTGGACATTTATGGCAGTATCCAGAACCTGACCAACGTCCAGTTTCTGGCGTCGGGCTACAGCCTGACGTCGTTCGAAGGCACGACCGTCAATGCGTCCGCCATTCCCCAGCTCGGAATGCCGCTGACCGCCATAGCCGGCTTGAGAGTGAGGTTCTGATGCGTCCGTTGCTCGCACTTGCCGCGCTTCTCCTGTCCGTATCCGCTGCCTTGGCCCAGCACCAGCACGGCAAGCCCGGCAGCACCCCGGAAGCCTTCACTGCCACGCCAGCCTTCGCGCCGGACGGCACGCTCTGGGTAGTGAGGCCGGCGGTCGATCGCATCGTCGTGCAGCGTTCGACCGACCTCGGCAAGACGTTCGCCGCACCGGTCACGGTGACGCCGGATGCCATGAACCTCGACTGGGGGCCCGATGCGCGGTCGCGCATCGTCGTCGATCCCAGAGGCCAGCTGGTCGTGACGTTCGGCACTTTCCAGGACAAGAACTTCAACGGCCGCGCCTACTTCGCCCGCTCGGCCGACGGCGGCGCCTCCTTCACCAAACCGCGACCGATCACGTCGGATACGACAAGCCAGCGCTTCGAGGTGGCGGGGATCGATCCCGATGGTCACGTCTTCGCGGCCTGGCTCGACAAGCGCAACGTGCCCAAGGCGCGCCAAGCCGGCAAAGCCTATGCCGGCGCGGCCCTGGCCTATGCCTGGGAGAACGGCGATGCGGACTTCGGCAACACTTCCATTGCGCTCGACAACACCTGCGAATGCTGCCGCCTTGGCCTGGCCTTCGCCGGCGCAGGCCGCCCGGCCGTGGTGTTCCGCAACATCTTCCCGGGCTCGGTGCGCGATCACGGCGTGATCACGTTCCGCGATCCCACGACGCCCGGGCCGGTGCGCCGCGTCAGTGTCGACGACTGGAAGATCGAGGCCTGCCCACACCACGGTCCCAGCCTGGCCATCGCGTCCGACGGCTCGTACCACGTCGCCTGGTTCACCGATGGCGCCGCGCGCAAAGGACTGTTCTACGCTCGCGCCGATTCCGGCGACGCGCCCTACTCCCAGCCGCGCCCGTTGTCGGCGGCGCACCGCCAGCCGTCGCGGCCCTATCTTCTGGCCAACGGCCCGGCGTTGCATCTCGTATGGAAGGAGTTCGACGGCGACAAGGTGACGGTACGCTGGCAGATCAGTCACGACGGCGGCCGGCAGTGGAGTGCACCCCGCACTGTCGCCGAGACGGCGGACGCCTCCGACCATCCTCTGCTCGTCGCCGACAAGCAGCGCGCTTACCTGTCGTGGCTTACCAAGAACGAGGGCTATCGCCTGATCCCGCTGGGAGACCAGCCATGAGGCTGTCGATCGTCCTCGCCCTGCTGCTCGGCCTGGCGACGGTCGCAACGGCCAAGGCCGACCCCCTGCCTTTCGAACGCGGAAGCTGGGCCAAGCTCAGTGCGGCTCATGCGGGACAGCCGACGGTGATTCATTTCTGGGGCCTGACCTGCGCGCCCTGCCTGGTCGAGATGCCGCAATGGGCGGCGCTCAGGAAGGCCCGGCCCGACATGCGCCTGGTGCTGGTCGCTGCCGACCCGGTGCCGCAAGATCCCGAACGCCTCGACGCGGCCCTGTCGCGTTTCGGCCTCGACCAGGCCGAGAGCTGGTGGTTCACCGATCGCTTCTACGAACGCCTGCGCTACGAGATCGATCC